>NZ_JBVHMR010000018.1:0-189956 GCF_055558375.1 Streptomyces sp. NPDC025793
ACGTCGACGACCAGCTTCTGGGCCTTGGCGTCGTAGAACGCGCCGGCCGTACCGCTCTTGAGCTGGGACGCCAGGGTCGTCGCGGCGGCCGGGGAGAGCCTGGCCGCCGGGGACGCGGGGGCGGCCTGGGCGTTGGCGAGGGTGAGGCTCGCGGTGGCGGCGAGCGCGAGTGCGCCCGCGCCGGCCAGCATCGTACGGCGGTGGCGTATGCGGTTGTGCTTCAACTGACTGCCTCTCGTGGGGGGATGGGCCCTGACTGTGGGGAGTCCGGCAGGCCCGGGAGGAAGGTGTGACATGCCTGGCACGGACGAGTCACCCGCCCTAGCGACTGTCACGTCCATGCCAAGCACGCCTCAGTATTCGCACCTGTCCCGCCCGTACACAAGGCCGGACTCCCGTCCCACGCACAGAAGTTCACGCTTGCACCACACCTCGTTCACACCGCTGTCCGGCCACCCGGATCCGGAGTCCGGACACCAGAGGGCCCCTGGCGAGGCCGGGTCGGCCGGTGACAGTGAGACGATCAGGGCGGCCTTGAGCTGCCTCGGTGAACTCCCGGGAAACTTCACTCACTTAATGTTGACAGGGGCATGTCTACGCGCGTCATGCTGGGCGGCATGAACTTCCCCCCACAGATCACCAGGATCGGCACCGCGGGCGCCCTCACCGCGGCCCTGCTCTTCGGCGGAACCGCCGCGGCCGCGGCACCCGCCGTCGCCGCCACCGCTCACGCCACGACGGCGCACACCACCGTCGTCCACGCCGGCGACATCGGGAACATCTGCTACTCCCAGCTCCCCTCCCAGGCGCACGACACCCTCAGCCTGATCGACCAGGGCGGCCCCTTCCCCTACCCCCAGGACGGGACCGTCTTCACCAACACCGAAGGCGTCCTCCCGCCCCAGAGCGCCGCCGACTACTACCACGAGTACACCGTGGTCACACCCGGTGCGCCGACCCGTGGCGCACGACGCATCGTGACCGGCCAGCAGTCCCAGGAGGACTACTACACCGCCGACCACTACAGGACCTTCAACCTCATCGACCGCACCTGCTGACCCCCACCAGCACCGGCCGACGAACCGTCCGCACGGCGGCCAGGCCGCACCGGCACCCGGGACTGCGCAGGGAAGCCACTTCGGCGGCAGCGTGACGCAGAAGGCGCCGAGCCGGTGCTGGGCCACCTGTACCGCCACGGCACCGAACTCCGCCGGGCCGAGCGACCGAAGGCCGGCGGCCTGCCACCGCGGCTGAAGCGCAATGCGCCAGAACCGCACGGCAATTGACCCGCGCCCGTAACCACCAGTGCACCCGGTTGTCACGCACGCGGATCACAGTGTCATGCACATTTCATATCCATGTACCTTAAACCCGGAGGATTCCTTGCTGACTCTGCGACGTCCCCAGCTGTCCTGGGCTCGGCGATTCGCGGTGCTGCTCGCCGCCATCGCGTCCGTGCTCAGCGTGTCCGCGATCAACGGCCCCGCCGCGAACGCGGCGGTCTACAGCTCCTGCAACATCGCCGGATGCTCCGACGCGGCCTCGGCCAACTCGACCTGGTCCGACCTCGGCTACCCCACCTCCCGGGGCTGGGTCGACTGGCCGGACGGCCAGTGCAGCTACGCGGGCGGCGAGTTCTACAACAACGACGGGCAGCTGCCCTCCGGCGACACCTTCTATGAGTACGACGTCTACCCCCGCACCTGCGGCGCCCACCGGGACGCCTACCGGATCGTCGTCGACTCCAACACCGGCGCGGTCTGGTACTCCCCCAACCACTACACCGACTTCTACCAGCTCTGACACACCAGCAGGACCCGCTCACGCGTGCAGGCCGGCACACTGGGCGAGAAGCCGTACCCGCCTGAGGACAGGGCCTCCCGGTAGCTCGGGGATGGGAATCCAACCGAGCAACGCCGGGAGGCCCTGATGTCGTTGTCACGCGCCTCCGAGTCCGTCCACGTCAACTCGGCGACGGCATCAGGTGATTGCCTCGCGCGCGCGTACGGCGACGCGGCTCGGATCGCTTGTCGATCTTGTTGGATGAGGTGTCCATGGAGGTGAGTGCCCCGGACCGCTGTTCCAGCAGCATCAGGTGCTGTCCTGACCAGGCCACCGAGAACGTCTGGTCTAAGTCGCTGGAGTCGGTGGTGGGCATTGCGTCGAGTTCATGGCAGGTGCCCCGGTCCAGGTCGAGAATTGCCAGGCGGTTGTTCCGGAGGGCGCTCGCATACCAGCGTCCACTCGGATCGAGCGTGCCCACGCCCACAGTGTCGCCACGCTTGCAGGAGGGACCACGGTCGCTCTTCCGTTTGTCCGCATCGTAGGAGTGTGTGCAGTCTCCGGTGTTGCACGAGTCGCCACGCCAGATGACACGGTTGCGGCAGCGGCGACCGCAACAGGCCCCTCTGATGACCCGCTGCGACGGCGTCCGGGCCGGGCTGTCGTCCTGTCCTGCGCCGCAGCCCTGCTCATGCCGGGCCCCGGCCTGTGGCTGCGCCACTCCCACGCGCTGCCACTCCCACGCGCTGCCGCTCGGACCGCTGATCCGACTGCCGGTGTCCACCGCACCATGCCTGCTGTGGCTGGTGCTGTTCCTGATCGTGGCGTTGCCCGTGGCGGCCGGCGCCACGGTGTGGACCGGCAAGGGCGACGGCGACCAGCCCACCATGGTCGGCCTGGTCCTCGCCTCCGCCCTGCTCAGCCCGCTCGCCACACCGCCGGCCCTGCGCGGCGGGCATTCTGGTCCGCCTCGCCCTGCCCCCGTCCCTGCTCGTCCGAGTACTGGGCGCGGTCGTGCCTGCGGCCCCGGCCGGCTCGCTGGTCCTGACGTATGTCAACGCCGGCGGCGCCCTCGGCTCCTTCGCCGCCCGGCCACGGCCACTGCTGCTGGGTGCCGCGCTGGTCGTGGCGGCGCTGGTCCGCCGGCTGTCGTTCGTGCTCGGCCGGTGCGCGCCGCGGCTGCTGCGGCTGGACCCGCCCGCCGCCTCCCCGCTCACCCTCGCCCGCGGCATGAACAACAGCAGCGCCGGCGCCGTACTGATCACCGCCGCGCTCCCGGACAAACCGCACCTACTGCTCCCGGTCCTCGCCCACGGCCTGCTCCACTGGACAGTCGCCAACCGAGTCGTACGGCTCCGGCCTCCCACGGTGTTGCGTCCCATTGCCCAGAACATCGCGGTCACCGGCCCCACGCCGGGGGCCGCAGGACACCGGTGCGCGCGAGCTGTCGCAGCCTGTTCCCAGGAGGCGACGGGCACCGACGGGAAGACTGGTGCTGCCCCGGCCGGTCGCGGCCGACCGTCGTGGCTTCATGGCAGGGCAGGGGCGTGCGGGCATCAGCGGCCTGCTCCCGTCCGTCAGGCGGCTGACCAGGGAAGATGGAGAACCGGGGCGGGAGTATCTAGGGTCTGCACGTGGCTTTCATCATGGTGTGCGAAGACGACGCGGCGGTCCGCGGCGTCCTCAAGCGCGCCCTGGAGCACGACGGCCACACCGTCTGCGTCGCCGCCACGGCCGACAGCCTGCTGCGGCAGCTCGCACCGGCGCCCCATCTGGTCGTCCTGGATCTGGGGCTCCCGGACGCCGACGGCCGCGACGTCTGCCTGGCCCTGCGCGCTCGCGGCGTCGACGCGCCGGTGTTGATGCTCACCGCCTTGGACGGCCTGCATCACAAGGTGGGCGGTTTCGAGGCCGGCGCCGACGACTACATGACCAAACCCTTCGACATCCCGGAACTGCTGGTCCGCGTCCGAGCGCTGCTGCGCCGGGCCACGGTCGCGTCCGCACCGCGCGAGGTCGTCCTCGATCCGGCGAAGCACATGGTGACCTACGATTCGGTGAGCATGAGCCTGACCCCGACCGAGTTCCGGCTGCTGGGCCGCCTGATCGCCTCGCAGGGCGACGCGGTACGCCGCCACGCCCTCATCGCTGCCGGCTGGCCGCACGGAGCGCAGGTCAACGACAACACCCTCGACTCCTTCGTGCGCCGGCTGCGGACCAAGCTCGGTCCGCTGGGTGTGGCCGAGCGTCTGGCGACCGTCCGCGGCGTGGGCTACCGATGGCAGTGACGGGACGAGGGCAGTGACGGGATTCCGCAAGCGAGTCGTCGCGCTCACCGTGCTGATCGCCACCGCCGTGGTCGCGATTCTGGTCGTGGTCTCGCACGTGCTGCTGAGCCGGGTCACGGACGCCGACGCGCGCGATCTGGCGCGTACCCGCGCCGAGGCGGTCGGGGCGAACGTCACCACCGTGGGCGGCCGTGTCGTGCTGACGGAGAACCGCAGCGAGGCGCTGGACGAGGTCGCCTGGGTGTACGCCGATGGCCGCCTGATCGACGGAAACGTACCGGCAGGCATGGTCGAGCGCGTCGAGGCGCTGGCAGGCGCGCGGCGCTCGCAGACCGCCGCCGTCGGCGACTACCTCCTGTACGCCCGGAAGGTCCCTGTCCACGGCCACCACGTCATGGTGATCGTCCGAGTGGACCTCACGCCCTACGAGACTTCCGAGCGGCGCAGCCTGACCTTGTCGCTGATACTCGGCGGCCTCGCGGTCCTCCTCGCCGGTGGCGTCGCGCACCTCGTGGTGCGCCGCGCGCTGCGGGTCGTGCACGAGATGGCCGCCCTCGCCGACGACTGGAGCCATCACGAACCCGGGCGCCGCTTCGACCTCGGAGTCCCCCGCGACGAGTTCGGGGAACTGGGGCGGACCCTGGACCACCTCCTGGAGCGCGTCGACAACGCGCTGGCGGACGAGCGCCGGCTCACCGACGAGATCGCCCACGAGCTGCGGACGCCGCTCACGGTCCTGCGGGCCGAGGCGCAGCTGGCGCAGCTGTCCGGCGAGCCGGTGGAGCCGGAGGCGGTGCTGAGCGAGGTCGACCGCCTCGATGCGGCGATCAGGACGATTCTGCGCGCCGCGCGCGCACGGACGGACGAGGGGACCCGGTGCGATCTGCGCTCCGCCGCGCGGCAGGCGATCGCCGGCCGCGCGGTCGAGGTCGCCTTCGCCGCGAAGGTCGAGGTCGCCGTCGCGGCCGACGTCGCCGTGTCGCTGCTGTCGCCCCTGCTGGAGAACGGCCTGCGGCATGCGCGCTCGCGTGTGTGGATCACCGCGCGCATCCAGGGTGAGGCAATCGTGGTCGACGTCCTGGACGACGGCCCCGGGTTCGATCCCGCGGAGGTCGACCGGGTCTTCGACGCGGGTGTGACCGGCGGCGGCGGGTACGGGCTGGGGCTGCCGGTGGTCCGGCGCATCGCCGCCTCGGCCGGTGTGGAGGTCCGCGCGATCGCGGACGGCCGCGGTCACGTCGAGGTGACGCTCCCGGCCGCGGGTGCGGCCACGTAGTCAGGTTGCGTGCAGGTTCCCCGCGTAAACCTCGCCGCATGACAACGACAACGGAAGCACGCACGCGCAGCGGGCGGCTCATGCTCAACAAGGTCCCCGAGGTCACCGTCTGGTTCTGGGTGATCAAGGTCCTGTGCACGACGGTCGGTGAGAGCTTCGCCGACTGGATCAACACCCAGCTGGGCGTCGGCCTGGTGAACACGGCCTGGATCTTCACCGGGGTTTTCGTGGTGGTCCTGGCCGTCCAGCTGCGGCTGAAGCGGTACGTCCCGTTCCCCTACTGGCTGACCGTGGTCGTTGTCAGCGTCACGGGCACCTTGTACACCGACATCCTGACCGACCAGCTGAACGTGCCGCTGTGGATCAGTTCCGCGGTCTTCTCGGTGCTGCTCGCGGTGGTCTTCGGCGTCTGGTGGGCGCGTGAGCGCACGCTGTCGATCCACTCGGTCACCACGCCCTCGCGGGAGTCGTTCTACTGGCTGACCGTCCTGGTCACCTTCGCGCTCGGCACCGCGACCGGCGACTGGACTCTGGAGCTGACCGGCTGGAGCCCGGGCGTCTCCGTGCTGCTGCCGCTCGGCCTCATCGCGGCGATCACGGCGCTGTGGAGGTTCGGCGCGAACCCGGTGCTGTCCTTCTGGCTCGCCTACATCCTGACCCGCCCGCTGGGCGCGAACATCGGCGACTGGCTCGCCTCCCCCAAGGTCGCCCAGAACCCGGGCGACCCGACCGGTCTCGCGCTGGGCACGTTCACCACCAGCCTGATCTTCCTCGCCCTGATCCTGGCGACGGTGGTCTACCTGACGGTGACGCGCTCGGACGTGACCGAGACCCACCAGGCGACCCACGCCGCACAGGCCACCGGCGACCCGCGCAAGGAACGCGTCGCGCTCGCCGGCTTCGGAGTGCTGGCCGTCGCCACCGCGGGCCTGCTGGTCTGGGCCCACGGTCAGCCGCACGTCGGCCCGGCGCCGGAGACCGACACCACCTCCGCCGTCCAGATGGCTCCCGGCCAGGCAGTGAAGAAGTTCCCGCCCGCGAAGGTCGGCGCGCTGCGGGCCCTCGCCTCCACCTCGCTCAAGGACGCCCGCTCGGGGAACGCGGCCGGGGCCCACACGGCCGCCCAGTCGCTGCGTGACCTGTGGGATGCCGACCAGGCTTCGCTGCAGCCGCTGGACGATACCGGCTGGACCTCCATCGACGCCCAGATGGACAAGGTGCTCAAGACCTTCGGTATCGATCACTCGAACCCGCCGATGTCGCCGGCACAGCAGGAGAGCGAGCTGAACGCCCTCCTGGCGGACCTGGGCTGACAAGCCCCGCTGTTGCCCCGGGCTGGTCGGTCGCGGTGCCGGCGCATGCGCCGGCAGCAGGCGCCGGTGACCAGTCAGAGCTCGTACAGGCCCGGGGACGACGCCCACGTGTGCGTCGTCCCCGGGCTGACCGGAACCGCGGGCTGACCGGAACCGCGGGCTGCCGCTCCTCACCCCGCTCCGTGCGACGCTTCCTCGCAGTGGACCGGGACGAGCAGGGTGAAGGTGGTCGGAGCGCTGCCGGTCAGGGAGAGCCGGCCGCCGAGGGCGATCGTCAGATCGTGGGCGAGGGCGAGGCCGATGCCCGTTCCCTGCCCGCCGTCGCTGTGGCCGCGGTCGAACAACCGAGCCGCCGGGCCGCGTACCTCACCCTCGTCCGTGACATCGAAGGCGAGGGCGTCGTCGAGGTCGCGTACGGCCAGGCGGACCGTGCCGCGGCCGTGGACGCGGGCGTTGTCCAGCAGGATGTCCAGGATCTCCGTGACCGGTCCGCCGGGCACAGGGACGTCGTCCGGTACGTCCCCTGCGTGGCATTCGAAGCGCCGGCCGGCCTGAGCGAACGTGCCGTGCCATGCTCGCCGGCCGCGCCCGCGGGAAGGTACGAGCCGCCCAGCAGCCGGCAAGCGCCGGACGACAGCGACGCGAGGTGGTGCGAGCCTTCCGGGCAGCCGCCCGCGACGGCCGGTTCGAGCTGCTGCTTCAGGTTCTCCGCCCCGAAGCGAAGTCCACCGTCCATACCCCGAACGGCACGGTCGTCACGCTCGGGGTCACCGAAGTCGCCACCCGCGCGCGAGTGGCCTGGCGGCGCGGCACGAGGACATGCGGTGACCGTCAACGGCCGCCCCGGCGTCCTCTCCTGGAGCGAGGACGGCACCCCGCCTTCCCTCCTGGCCTTCGCTGTCTCCCCACCGGCGAAGGCCACGCATACGCGGAGTGCTCGACGACGCCAGCGTGCGTTCCCGGCCGGAGATCGGAGCCGGTGCGCATGACGGGCCTGGCCATGGCCTCACAGCCCTGTGTGCGCAAGGCATGGCGGATTGAAGGACATCACGTGAGACCTGTGGCCACGTCGCCGTCGGGGGCGGGTGCGGCTCTACCAAGGTCTTGCCGGTGGTCGCCACCAGGGAGATCCTCAAGCGGGTACAGGGACAGGACGCACCGCGAGGAGCTGTGGTGAAGGCAGGCAACGCGCGCCGCCGGGAGGACAGTTGACGGACATGGAGACCCACTCCGCACGACGGGGGCAGGGGCAGGAACCCGCGGCGGCCGGATTGGGGCGGCGGAGATTCCTCGGCTACGTGCTGGCCGCCTCGACGCTGACCGTGGCCGCCGAACTCGGTGAGGCGGTGCTCGCCCCGGACGAGGCGGCGGCGGTCGTCCCGTCCCTGCCGGGTCCGGCGGAGATCTACGACCTCAACGACATGCTGACCCATGCGACGCTGCCGACGGCCGACCTGATCACGATCCGGATCGACGCCGACGGCACGGCGTCCTTCGCGCTGCCCCGGGCGGAGGTCGGGCAGGGCATCACGACGTCCAGCGCCATGCTGATCGCCGAGGAACTGGACCTGCCGCTGGAGCGGATCCGGGTCACACTCGCGGACGCGCGGCCGGAGCTGCTGTTCAACCAGCTCACCGGCGGCTCCAACACCACGATCTCGACCTTCACGCCGATCCGCGTCGCCGCCGCCGTGGCCCGGGGCCGGCTGCTGAAGGCCGCCTCCCTGGAACTCGGCGAGGCCCTGGGCACCCTGACGGCGAAGGCCGGTGTCATCACCTCCTCGGCCGGCGGCCGCAGTCTCACCTACGGTGAACTCGCCGCGAAGGCAGCGGCGGTGACGACCGGCCGGGTCTCGGTGGCGCTCAAGGAACCGGCGGAGTTCACGGTGATCGGCACCGCTCAGCGACGTGTCGACGCGGTCGAAGCGGTGACCGGTCGCAAGAAGTTCGCCATGGACCTGCACGTCCCTGACGCCCTGCCGACGATGGTGTGCCGACCGCCGACGATCAACGGCACCGTGCGCTCGGTGGACAACCTCGCCGAGGTGCGGTCCATGCCCGGCGTCACCGATGTCGTGGCCGTCTCCACCGGGGTCGCCTTCCGCGGCCGTACCTTCGGCCAGTGCATCGACGCCGTGCGCGCGCTGCGGGTCTCCTGGGGGCCGGGCAGTGCCGAGAACGCCTCCGACACCACGATCCGCGACGAGCTGACAAGGGCAGAACTTCCGCTCCCCGCACTGGACTTGCTGACCAAGTCGGTCGACGCCCGGTTCACCTTCCACTTCGCGAGCAACAGCGCGCTGGAGACCAACTGCGCCATCGCCGACGTACGGAAGGACTCGGCCGAGATCTGGGGAAGCATGAAGTCCCCGATCGTCGCCCAGGAGCAGATCGCGCTGAAGCTGGGGCTGCCCGTCCCGGCGGTGACGGTCCATGTCACCGAGGGCGGCGGCTCCTTCGGGCGCAAGCTCTTCCACGACGCCGCCGCCGAGGCCGCGGAGGTCTCGAAGGCGATGGGCAAGCCGGTCAAGCTGATGTGGCACCGCACCGACGACTTCCGGCAGGGCCGTGCCCACCCGATGGCCACCTCGCGGGTGCGCGCCACCCACGCCCTCGGCCAGGTGCTCACCTACGACCAGCGGCACACCTCCGTCGCCACCGACTTCGGTCACGGGGTCGGCGAGATCATCACCTCCGAGGCCGCGCGGCTGCCGGTCGGTGATCTGGCCTTCTCCGAGACGATCTTCGCCCTCAGCCAGCAGACGCCGTACGACTTCGGCGTCGTCACCCAGTTGCTCAGCGAGACCGACAAGGGCTTCAACACCGGCTCCATGCGCAACATCTACTCGCCCAACGTGCGCTGTGCGCAGGAGCTGGTCGTGGACGAGCTGGCCGGGCGGATGGGCAAGGACCCGTACCGGTTCCGCCGCGAGTTCGTGAAGGACGAGCGGGCGCGGGCCGTCCTCGACAAGGTGGCGGACGTCGGGAACTGGGGCCGGAGCATGCCCGCCGGCACGGCACAGGGCATCGCGCTGCATCCCGAGTACCACGCCTGTGTCGCCGTCCTCGCCGAGATCGACTGCCGCCCGCAGACCACCGGCCGCAAGGTCCGCGACGCCTGCACCGGTCCCCGAGTCACCAAGGTCGTGTGCGCGGTCGACGTGGGCCTGGCGGTCAACCCGCAGGGCCTTCAAGCACAGATGATGGGCGGCATCATGGACGGGATCGCGATCATCCTCAGCTCCGGCCTCCATCTCGACAACGGGCATTTCCTGGAAGGCAGTTGGGACAACTACTTCTACACCCGGCAGTGGAATGTCCCGCCCGAGCTGGAGATCGTCGTCATGCCGCCGACCACCGGGCGGCCGGGCGGCGCCGGGGAACTGGCCGTGGCGGCTGCGGCGGCCGCCGTGGCCTGCGCCTACGGCCGCGCCACCGGCACCATGCCGACGAGCTTCCCGATCAACCACGCCGGACCGCTCGGTTTCGAGCCGCTGCCGACCACCCCGCCGATCCCCGCGTCCCCGACCGACGGACTCAACCGCGCCTTCTAGGAGTTGCCGTGCCCGAACACACCTTCATCCTCAACGGCAAGCGGGTGACCGTCGACATCGAGGACGACGTCCGGCTGCTGTGGGTGCTCAGAGACGTCCTCGGGGTCACCGGACCGAAGTACGGCTGCGGGCTGGGCGTCTGCCAGGCCTGCACCAGCCACATCAACGGCAAGGCGTTCAACCCCTGTTCGGTGCCGGTCGGCGCGGTCGGACCGGACGACGAGGTCACGACCATCGAGGGCCTGCCCGCCACCGTCGGCAAGGATCTGCACCCCATGCAGGAGGCCTGGCTGGAGCACGACGTGGCGCAGTGCGGCTACTGCCAGCCCGGCCAGATCATGACCGCCGTGGCCAAGGTCCGCCAGGCCCGCGAGGAGGGCCGGGAGATCACCGAGACCGACCTCGACGAGATCCGCAACGTCTGCCGGTGCGGCACGTACCACCGCATCCGGGAAGCGATCGTGGCCGGCGCCAAGAAATACTGAGGCGCCGTGCCGGAACTCGCCGCGCGGTTCACCGACCCCAGGCTCCGTGTGTCGTTCGTCGACCGGCTCTGCAATTCCGACCCCTTCAGCCACATCCCCGTCCCATGAGCTGTATCGAAGATCTTTTCACCGGCGCCGCCGGCGGCGCGTCGGCGGACCCCATCGACTGGGATCCGCTGCGGGAGCCCGATGCGCTGCAGGAGGTCGGCCTCCTCGACTGCCGAGTGTTTCCTCTCACCGGCCGTACCGGGCTGCTCCTCGACATGCGCACCGCCCTGCAGTACCGCGTGGGCAACGCGGCGCTTCTCGTCGTGCGCGGACTGAAGTCCTTGCGATGGAGCGAGGATCCGGTGGAGCGCGAGTTGATGTCCTTCGCGGTCATGAGGAGCAGTCCCACAGCATGGGCGCCGCGCTCACCTACTCGGCGGTCTCATCAACGAGTGCCGGCAAGCAGCCCGACGGCAGGCTCGAGCCACGCGACCCATCGGCTCGGCGCGGCTAGGTTGGCGGCGCAGATCCCTGCTGACCGGTCCTGGAGCAGTGCATGTCCTCGTTGGATGAGTTGCGGGCCCTGCTGGGCGCGCCCGTCGGCCGGCCATCGAACCCGGACGACTGGAACGAAGTCGAGCAATACGTAGGTTCCGCCTTGCCCAGCGACTTCAAGACGTTCCTCAACGCCTACGGCAGCGGGTCCATCTCCGGTGAGCTCGTTGTCTTCCACCCGCACGGATCAAGTCCGCTGCTGGAGCGCATGCGCAAGACGCACCGGATGTTCACCGAGCGTCGAGGCAGAGCCCTGAGCATGGGCGACTCCGCGCATCTCCCGTACCCCTTTCACCCCGAACCCGGTGGACTGATTTCGTGGGGGTACGACCACAGTGGTGACGAGCACTTCTTCCTGCCCTGCGGCCCGGACCCGGACCGGTGGAAGGTCGTCACGATGGTCCATGAAGAGGGCTGCGAGACCTTCGACGGACCGTTCTCGACCTTCGCGCTCGTGTTTGTGCGGCGGCTGCTCGACATGGACCGCTACCACGGCATCGAGCCGGAAGCCCTGGAGTACCTGGAGCCGGAGGACCTTGAAGAACTGGTCGCCGCCGGAGAGATCGGCCCCGTCCAGCGGGGCTTCGAGCCGTTTTAGACGGAGCGGCCCCGGATGACTTCCCGGACAGCGCACAGCGCTTCAAGCGACGGACCTCGTCGTTGGGGCGCTCAGTTACAGCAGTTGGCCCTCTCCACCAGAGGCTTCGTGTGCTTGTCGATCCGTCCGGGCCGGCAGTAGCCGCACTGCGCCACGTCGTGCTCCGGCTCTGCCCTCGGCCACCCCTACGCCCAGCTCGGGGCCGGCCGGGTTCGGTGTCGGCTCCACCACCGCCTACCGTTGCATCACCGAGGCCTTCGGCCTCCTGGCTGATCTGGCTCCGACTTGCTTGACGGCACGCTGCTGCCCATCGACCGGATCGCCGTAGACCCCTCGGTCGCCTGCTGTGGGTGTCTCCGGGCCTGCCCGACGCCGTCCACGATGTCCGCGCGGCCCGCGCGCGTGGCTCGTCGACGCACTCCCCCAGGCCGACGTCCCCGCTGGGCCGACAAGGCCTACCGGGGCGCCGGAGGCAGCGCAAGCTCCGGTGCTCGACCACCCGAATGACGAGTCTCGTTCAGGCTGGCCTCTGCCTGCATGTGGCCGGCTCAGAGTCGTCAACACGACTCGGCGCTTTCCGAGTTCGCACCGGCAGGTGGATTGAGCCCACGCATGGGGCTGTCGGCGCGTGTCACCCGCGGTGAAACGGTCCCCTCATCTTCTGCTGTTGCTCGGCGCGCAGCCGGTGGCCCTCCGCCGCCGTGCCGTGAGCGCCGATACCGCCGCCGGCCTCCTCCTTCACGGGCCGGTCACGGCTGCGCCCCCTTCGGGCGGTTCGCCGCTGTCGAAGTAGACGACCAGCGTCTGCTCCGGCTGTTCGGCCAGGTGAAAAGCGGTGTACGCGTAATCGATCGCTCCCCGTCGGGGGTGTCGTAGCCGCTTCCGACCGCTGTGCCGGGCCTGCACCTCGTACTGCGGCCACCACTCCCGCACCTCCGGGCTGCCCTCGTTCAGGTCCTCGATCAGTCGGGTGTACCGCGGGTCGCCGGAATGGCGTGTCGCCAGCGTGCGAAGTCGGCCGAGCAGGCCGCGTGCCTCGGTTTCCCAGTCGACCAGAACGTCCCGGGCCACCGGTTCGAGAAACACCCAGCGGACGAAGTTGGCGGGCCGGTCCGCCTCAGTGATGAGCCTCGGGAACAGCTCGTGGGCTGCCTGGTTGTGACTGAGGACGTCATAGGTGCCGCCGATGATGTACGCCGGGTTCGGCTGGAGCAACAGCGGGACGGCCCCCGCCTCGGCCGTGAGCGGCTCGGGTTCCTCGGCTTCGGCCACGGGCGCGTGACCGGCGAGCTGAAGGAGATGATCGCGCTCGTGCCGGTCCAGCCGCAGCGCCGCGGCGAGGGCGTTGAGCACCTGTTCGGAGACGCCGATCTCCCGACCCTGTTCCAGGTACGTGTACCAGGTGGCGCTGATCCCGGCCAGCAGTGCCAGTTCCTCTCGGCGAAGTCCCGGAGTCCGGCGGCGGCCGGTCCGGGCAGGCCCACCTCGTCAGGGGCCAGGCGCTCTCTCCGGCTGCGCAGGAATGCACTCAGCTGACGGCGTCGGTCCGGCTGCGTGGGCATGACGGGTGGTGTCTCCAGTTCCAGAATAAATACGTTCTGGATGCCAGGCTAAGCCTGTCGCAGACTGATGTGCGAGCACGGGCCGAGGCACTGCCGACGGCCTCACACGGTCACACCGGCACCCGGCCGTCCAGTGCGCAACGGCTTCCGTCACGCTCCTCCAGGACCCGCTGCCGCTCGACACCCCGGCCCCGGTGCCGAGGATGGAGAGGGCGACTCATGTCCGGATTCAAGGGCAAAGTGGTGGCGATCACGGGAGCCGGCAGCGGCATCGGCGAGGCGACCGCGCTGCTGCTCGCCGAACGCGGCGCGCGACTCGTCCTCGGCGCACGCCGGTCCGATCGCCTGGCGGAACTGGTGGCCCGGATCGAGAAGGCAGGCGGCACAGCCGTGCACATCCGCACCGACGTGACCCGGCGGGACGACCTGCGGGCCCTGGTCGCGCTGGCCAGTGAGTGCTTCGGCCGACTCGACGTACTCGTCAGCAACGCCGGAGTCGGCACCATCTCGCCGCTCGACGATCTGCGCGTCGACGAGTGGGACCACATGGTCGACGTCAACGTGAAGGGCGTCCTGCACGGGATCGGCGCCGCGCTGCCGGTCTTCCGGGCACAGGGAACCGGCCACTTCATCACCATCGCCTCCACGGCCGCGTTTCGCATCGTGCCGACCATGGCCGTCTACGCCGGCACCAAGTTCGCGGTCCGGGCCATCTGCGAAGGGCTGCGCCAGGAAGCCGGCGACTCCCTGCGGGTGACCACCGTCTCACCTGGTGCGACTGCGACCGACTTCGCCGAGGCGTCAACCAACAGCCAGGTCAGAGCGGAGATCACGAAGATGCGGGACGACATCGCGATCCCGCCCGACGCGATCGCCCGCGCCATCGCTTTCGCGATCGAACAGCCTGCCGCGGTCGACGTGAACGAGATCGTCGTCCGGCCCACCGCCCAGAGCTGACCTCCCCCGCCCTTCCGGCGCCGACACCCGCACCCGCCGGGCTGTTCCACGGGGCACATGGCCACACCGGTCGGCTGGCTCGTGGAGTGGGTGGCATGCCCGAGTGGAAACGACGAAGGGCGCAGCTCGTCGTGAGTGAGGACTCGTCCTCAGTCCGGGCAGGCCGCTCGTGGTCCTGCACGGGCACCACAACGAAGCGGATGCGTTCGCGTCGCTCGCGGCCTTCCACCAGCATCTGGAAGTCGGCCCCGCGGCGGTGCCGGGCCGCTCGCCGGGCGGGGTGAACGCCTACCAGTTCGCCGCGCGGCATCCGGACAAGATCAGCAAGCCGATGGTGGAGGACATCGGCGCAGTCGTCGACTGCGACTGGTCGTTCACCACGGGCAAAAACGGAGTTGGCGAGCGCGTCGACGTCTTCAGATTCCTCTGACGAAGTGCCTTCTGCGGTCACTTCGGTCTCTCCCCTGCGTCAGTTGCTCACTCGCGAGACCAGCCCATTGCCACATCACGCAACGTCGGGGGGTGAAGCGCCCTCCGCGCCGACTCCGGCCTGCGGACCTGGCCCGTTTCCGGCCGCGGACGGCGTGCCGTTGCGTCGGCCACCTACGGTCGGACGGCTGAGCTCGCCGCTTGCCTCGCGGCGGCCTGTCGGGTGTCGACGCGCCCCGGTGCCGGCCGGGGAACCTGTGCTAGCGTTTTTGGCGGACGTACGAAAGTCACGGTCCGGTAGGTAGTCCGGATGGCGAACAGTCGCTCGTACAGTGCCCGTTGAGGCACATCCGGTGCGTCCCTTTTCGTTTCATGATCGAGAAGGGACACGACTGTGCCGGATCTGCACGTCATCATCGCCGGGGGCGGGCTCGGTGGCCTGGCCCTCGCACAGGGGCTCCACCAGGCGGGGATCAGCGTCGCCGTCTATGAGAAGGACCCCGGCCCGGCCTTCCGCAACCAGGGCTACCGCATCCGGATCAGCTCCGACGGCATCACCGCCCTCAAGGCATTGCTGACGCCGCCGATGTACGAGGTCTTCGCCGCCACCGCAGGAACTCCCGGCCCGCGCATGGACACCTTCGACCACCGGCTCAACCTGCTGCACGCCCAGGAACTCCCGCCCGTACCGGTCCTGCCCGGCAACGGGAACCTGGCGGTCAACCGGATGACGCTGCGCCAGATCCTGCTGTCCGGCCTGGACAAGGCGGTGCACCACGGCGCCCGGCTCACCCACTACGACATCAACGCCTCGGGCTCAGTGACCGCCCACTTCGCCAACGGCACCAGTGCCCGCGGCGACGTGCTGATCGGTGCCGACGGGGTCAACTCGGCGGTCCGCAAGCAGTACCTTCCCGAGGCACAGGTCGTCGACGCCGGACTGCGGCTGCTCTACGGCAAGATCCCCTTCGCCCGCGACGAGGCCTGCTCCCTGCTCCCGCCCGAACTGCTCGGACTGTGGACCACCGTGGTCGGCCCGCACCGGCGCTTCGTCGGACTCGCCCCCGTGCAGTACCGCGAACCGATGCACCAGGTGACAACCCGGCTGGCCCCCGGCATCGAGCTCAGCGACGACAGCGACTACCTCACGTGCGTCTTCGGCGCTCGCCGGGAGCAGTTCCCCTGCAGCGACGCGGAGCTGTTCACCATGAGCGGCGCGGAACTACAGGCGCTGACGCTGTCCCTGGTGCAAGGCTGGCACCCGCGGTTGATCGAGGCCGTGTCCCGTCAGGAAGCCGCCTCGATCTTCCCGGTCTCGGTGCGGACCAGCGTGCCCGTCGCCGCCTGGGAGACCACCGCGGTCACCCTGCTGGGCGATGCCATCCACGTCATGAGCCCCGCCATCGGCGTCGGCGCGAACACGGCACTGCGTGACGCCCGTGTCCTGACCGACCGCCTCGTCCAGGCTGCCGAGGGTCGGCCGCTCGACGAGGCTCTCCATGCCTACGAGGAGGAGATGCTCGGGTACGGCTTCGACGCCGTGCGTGACTCGGCCGCCCGTGGACACCGCCTGGTGGGCCAGAACCCGCTGCCCTCCCCGCGGGCACGGGCATAGGCCGGTTCGACACCCGACGGCACGCCCAACCGCACGAACCGGTGGCGGGCCAGGCCCTGGCTCCGCCACCGGGGGATGCCGGACCCAGGGGTGAACCCCGAGCGTCCGCGGCACGCACGCAGAACAGACCGGCAACCCGCACACCCGGCGTCCTGCACATCGCCGTGCCGACGCACACGCGGTCACCGGAACGCATACACCCGCCCACCACGCCTTCGAGGAGGAGCACCGTGCCCGCTCTCCGTGTCGCCACCGCCGGCGCCGGGCTCGCCGGACCGGCATCGGCCCACCACACCACGTGTCGTGCCCGCGTCCCAGGCCGTTCCTCTTCCGTCACCCCGGCGCGGGCACCGCACCGCCGAGGACGAGGTCGAGGTCGAGGTCGAGGTCGGGGCGGATCTCTCCTCGTTCCACGCCGCGTCGTAGGACATGGTTCATGGCTTCCCGGCGGGGAGCGACAATCTCCTCGAAGGAGCGGCTGTGCAGCCTGGGGAGGGTTCCGGCCTCGGGGTTGAGGGCGCGCAGCATGCTGTTGATCGCCTCCAGCACGTCGAGGCGAGCCCGTCCTTGGTCTTCCTCACTGTTCGGTGTGACCGGGGAGAGTGGATTGGCTGGTGTTGGCGACTCGGGCCTGCTTGCGGCGGGCGTGAAGTGCCTTGCCGCGCTTGCGCAGGATGAACAGGGCGGCGATCACGATTCCGGCAGGGACGCCGAGCCACCCGGCGATGTAGTGAGCGATGAACATGATGGGGTCCCCTTGCCTTGATGTCGGAGTTCTCGTCGATCGGCTGTCCCTCGCCGTTCTCATCGACCGGAATTGGCGGTAGGCGGGGCGGTGCCGGGTGGACCTCAGTCCTCGGTTTGGCCTCGGGTGGAGGCCGGGTTGACCGGCCTAGGAGCTGCTTGGACCGACTGGATCAGCGGTGGTTGAGAGCGCGGCCAGGTGACTGCGCGTGGCACGGGCGGAGTTCATCCCGACCACCGCCATGACCCGGCCGTGGTCATGGTGGAGGACGACGAACTTGCGTTGCTCGGGCTCTCCTTCGACCACCTGTACGTCTTGGCCCTCATCGGCCCAGCCGTAGCACTGGATCCGGCAGCCGAACTGGTCCGACCGCAGATAGGGGGTCGGCGTGTCCACGCCCAGGCTCCGTGCGGTGGCGGCGATCTCCAGGCCGATGAGACCGCCGCCGACGACGACCAGGCGCGGGTCCTGCCGTGGTGTCCGCCGCAGGGCGAGCGCGTCGTCCAGTGTGCGCAGCACGTGCACCCCGCCCAGGTGTCGGGAGCCGGGGAGCCATCGTGGCCGCAGTCCGGTGGCGATCACCGGCGTGTCGTAGCGCAGCGGTTCCTCGTCGCGCAGTTCGAGGGCGCAGCCCGACTGCCTCCTGTCCCAGCAGCAACTCGACGTCGAGGCCGTCGAGTTACGCGGCGGGCAGTTGGGTGCGGTCGGGTTCCCAGGTTCCGGCGAGGACCTGTTTGGACAGCGGCCGGCGGTCGTAGGGCAGGTGGGGTTCGGCGCCGACGAGGGTGACGGCGCCGTCCTAGCCTGCCCGGCGCAGCGCCTCGGCGGTGCTCAAGCCGCCGAGTGAGGCACCGACGATCATGGTCCGGTCGCGGAGGGCGGGCAGGCGGGCAGGCGGATCGTGTGTCGAACGAGCCGAGGGTTACGCGATTTCGATGGCTCCGGGAGCGCCGGAGGCGAGGGAGCCGCCGGGAGAGGCCGCTGGCGCAGGCGATGTCCCCGGCCAGGGCAGCGACGACGGCGCACGCGGAGCGCGCGGCGTACAGCGGCTCCTGCACGCCGGCCACCATGCAGGCGAAGCCGCTGCCCTGCGAACCGGCACCGCGTCATTCCGAAGGGATGCGAAACTCGAATTCGGGACGGTCCCACGGCACGGCGGGCGGGTTCGCCAGCGCGGTCCCGGTCCGCACGGCACCGACGCGGTGATAGAAGTCCTCGGCGGGACGATGCGACACGACCTTGACACGGTCGAGCCCGGCGGCACGGGCCTCGGACTGCATGTGTGCGACGAGCAGCCGCCCAATGCCACGTCCTTGCGCCTCGTCGGCGACGAACAGCAGGTCCAGCTCCGGTGGAGCGAGGACGAGCGAGTAGAACCCGAGGACCCGGCCTCCCTGCTCGTCGGCGCCGACGGCCACGAAGGCGCGGTGGGCTTCGATGTAATCGGGACCGACCCGGTAGCCCGCCACTGCGGCCGCGTACTTACCCTCGTAGGCGGCTGAGCCCCGCACGAGCCGCGTGAGCCGTTTGGCATCCCGCGCGACTGCCCTCCGTATCGAGATCGGCGGGCTGATCGGGGAAGTGCGTGAACTCATCGGGAGAGTATTTCGCACCGGGGAGTGCCTTCCTGCAGCGGGGCGGCTGCTCGGGCAGGCGTTCCTGCACCACTCCCGGGAACCACTCGTGCGAGCGTAACCAATCTCACGTCGAAGCCACGCCGGAGCGCTCCCGTACGGCTACGGCATCTCAGGCACCACGCGGATGTCCCCATCGGAACGGCTTCTGGCGGGCGCCGCCGTATCACCATGGATCACACAGGAATCACAGACCCCCTGGACGCTGCCCTTACACAAGGCCCTGACCTGGACATACGCGCCCCCGCTGAACCCGGCGGGTAAGGGCAAGCGGCGCGGTACGGGCGAGAAGGGCTTCGGCGCGCCGATCGACGGCGTCCACCACCTCGTCAAGGCGCCGATCGTGCTCATGTGGGACCGGCTGAACACCCATGTCTCCCGCAGGATGCGGGAGTTGATCGACCAGCGAGAGTGGCTGACGGTGTTCCTGCTGCCCGCCGTCACCCGGAAGAAGGAGCCGCCCCTCCCCCCCCGCAGGCCCGCCGGGCGGGCCTGCGGGGGGGGGGGGGAGGTCACTTGCTCAGGAAGGTCAGGAGTGCTGCGTTGACTTCCTGCGCGTGGGTCCACAGCAGGCCGTGCGGGGCGCCCTCGATCTCGACGTAGTCGGCGGACGGGAGCGCCTTGTGGAACGGGCGCGCGGTCCCCTCGACGGGCAGGATCCGGTCGCCCGTACCGTGCAGGATCAGGGCCGGCACGTCGATGGCCGGGATGTCGGCGCGGAAGTCGGTGTACCAGGTCGACGGCGCGGCGGCCGCCGCGAAGAAGCCGCCGCCCGCGGCGACGTTCCAGCTGTTGCGTACGGCCTCCTCGCTGATCCTGGTGCCGAGGTTCTCGTCCAGGTTGTAGAAGTCCTTGTAGAAGTCGGTGTAGTACGCGTAGCGGTCCGCCTTGACGGCCGCGACGATGCCGTCGAAGAACTCCTTCGGGGCGACCCCGTCGGGGTTGTCGTCGCTCTTGAGCAGGCAGGGCTCCAGCGAGGCCAGGAAGGCGACCTTGGCGACCCGGGCGGAACCGTAGGTGGACACGTACCGGGCGACTTCTCCGGTGCCCATGGAGAAGCCGACCAGGACGGCGTCTCGCAGGTCGAGGGTCTCCAGCACGGTGTTCAGGTCGGCCGCGAAGGTGTCGTAGTCGTACCCGGTGGTCGGCTGGCTGGACTGTCCGAAGCCGCGGCGGTCGTAGGTGATCACACGGTAGCCGGCGTCCAGCAGCACGGCGCTCTGCCGCTCCCAGGAGTGGCCGTCGAGCGGGAATCCGTGGATGAGGACGACCGGCTGCCCGGTGCCGTGGTCCTCGTAGTAGAGGTCGATGGTGGTGGAGTTCTCCTGGCCCACGGTGATGTACGGCAAGGTGTCGTTCCTTCTTCCGGAGTGACTGGCGTGTTCGCGGCATGCGCGGCACGGGATGTCGTCACGCTAGGGCGGACGTCTCGCCGCCTGTTGTCCTTCAGCGCATCGCTGCTTGCCTGGAAGTGCCAGGAAGAGCGGGAAGAGGACGAGTGTCCGCACCCCTCGCAGGCGCGGATGGACCACAGACGGTGCACCGGCGGACAAGGCGTCCTCGCCGGCGGCCCCTAGTGTGCTGTTCGAGCCCGCGGCCCGCATCAGCCGATCACCACGACCGACACCCACTGGGAGTTGTGCCTTGTCCCGTTCCGGCAGCCCGACCGTCGTGCTGGTCCACGGCGCCTTCGCCGACGCGTCCGGCTTCGCCCGCGTCATTCCCGAACTGATCGCCCGCGGCCTGGATGTCGTGGCCCCGGCGGTGCCCAACCGCAGTCTGCTCGGCGACTCCGCCTACATCGCCTCGATCATCCGTGGGATACCCGGTCCCGTCGTCCTGGTCGGGCACTCCTACGGCGGCGCCGTCATCACCGTCGCCGGTGCGGAGGACAACGTCACAGCGCTGGTCTACCTGGCCGGCTACGCCCTGGAGGAGGGCGAGAGCCTGGGCGAGCTGCAGGGCGGCTTCCCGGATTCCGACCTCGCCGGCGCGCTCGTCCACACGCCGTTCCCGATCGACGGCTCCACCACTTTTGGCACCGATGTGTCGGTCGAGATCGACAAGTTCCCGTCCGTCTTCGCCGCCGATGTCGATCCCGGCCTGGCGGCCGTCCTCGCCGTCTCCCAGCGTCCCCTGGCCGCACAGGCCTTCGCGGAGAAGGCGCCGAAGGCGGCGTGGAAGACCAAGCCCTCCTGGGGTCTGGTCGCCACGGCCGACCGCACCATCAACCCCGAGGTGGAGCGCTACGGTTACACGCGTGCCGGCATGACCACGGTCGAGGTCGGCTCCTCGCACCTGGTGATGCTCGCCCACCCGGAGCGCGTCATCGAGTTGATCGAGGAGGCCGTCCGGGCCACCGCCCACTGAGCCGATTCGGATCTCGGGAACCGGCGGTCAAGGGTTCCTGCGGACACGGTGCTTGCTCAGGACGGAGACGCGGTTGAACGCGTTGATGGTGATCGCCACCCAGATCACCGCGGATATCTCGTCGTCGTCGAGGAACTGGCGAGCGCTGTCGTAGGCGCTCTCCTGCGCGGCGGCGTCAGCGGGTTCGGTGGTCGCCTCCGCCAGGGCGAGGGCCGCACGCTCCTTCTCCGTGAACAGCTCGGTGTCGCGCCAGGCAGCCAGCACGCCCAGACGCTGAGTGGTCTCCCCGGCGCGCAGCGCGGCCCTGGTGTGCACGTTCAGACAGTAGGCGCAGCCGTTGATCTGTGACACACGGAGGTTGATCAGCTCCACCAGACCGCGGTCCAGCCCCGCCTCGGCAGCGACCGCCCGGACCGCATCGGCCGTCTCGACCAGTGCGTGGTAGGCCTTGGGGCTCTGTTTGTCGATCAAGACCCGCCGGTTCACGGGCTGCGCTGTGGTGTCACTCAACGTGGGCTCCCTTCGAGGCCGCTCCCGGCCCTTGCTCGCCGTGCCGTGCGTGTATGGGGACACGGACTTACTATCAGGCATGATTGTTGAATATGAAATCACCTTGGATGCGAGAAGGCCTTCGATGAGCGACGTCGAGACGAATCCGGCCGCACTGCGCTGCGGTGCCGCCGAACACGGTGAGGCCGCACCGCAGGTCGACGTGCTGCCCCCGCGGGACGTCCCGCTGGGCGGGCCACGAGCCATGACGGTGCGGCGCACGCTGCCGCAGCGGGCGCGGACGCTGATCGGCGCCTGGTGTTTCATCGACCACTACGGACCCGACGACGTCGCCGACACCGGCGGCATGGACGTCGCTCCCCATCCGCACACCGGTCTGCAGACCGTGAGCTGGCTGTTCAGCGGAGAGATCGAGCACCGCGACAGCCTGGGCAGCCACGCGTTCGTACGGCCCGGCGAGCTGAACCTCATGACGGGCGGGTACGGCATCAGCCACTCGGAGGTCTCCACCGCCGGCACCACGATCCTGCACGGCGTCCAGCTGTGGGTGGCGCTGCCGGAACAACACCGGAACACGCACCGGGACTTCCAGCACCACGTGCCGAACCCGGTTCGGGTGGGCGGGGCAGACATCAGGGTGTTCCTGGGATCCCTCGCCGGTGACACGTCCCCCGTCCGGACGTTCACGCCCTTGCTCGGCGCCGAACTCGTCCTCGACCCGCGCTCGACGACCGCACTCCCGGTGGATGCCGCCTTCGAGCACGGCCTGCTCGCCGACCAAGGGGAGATCCGCATGGGCGGAACACTCCTGACCCCGGCGGAACTCGGCTACCTCGGCACCGGAAACGACACCCTGACGCTGACGAACGAGTCGGACACTCCCGCCCGGGCGGTGCTGCTGGGCGGGACGCCGTTCGAGGAGCAGATCGTCATGTGGTGGAACTTCATCGGCCGCAGCCACCAGGACATCGTCGACGCCAGGGAAGCCTGGGAAAACGCGTCCGACCGCTTCGGCAGCGTCGAAGGTTACGACGGCCACCGCCTTCCCGCGCCCGCCCTTCCACATGCCACCATCGCGCCACGCAAGAACCCGACACGCCCCTGAAAGGCTCACGATGACACAGCCCGCCGCCGCTCCGACCGTCCAGCGTGTGGCTGCCAGGCACCGGTACGAAATACTGGTCGACGGCAGCACCGCAGGCCTCACCGCCTACCGCGACCACGATGGCCAGCGCGTCTTCTACCACACCGAGATCGACGACGCCTTCGCCGGGCGGGGTCTGGCTTCGATCCTCGTCCAGCAGGCCCTGACCGACGCACGTGCCGCCGGGAAACGCATCGTGCCGGTCTGCCCTTACGTGGCGAAGTTCCTCAGGAAGCACGACGAGTTCGCCGACGTGGCCGATCCGGTGACCCCCGAAGTCCTGCGATGGCTGGAGACCGAGCTGGCGCGCTGACCCGAGGCACCAGCGGTACGGGCTCCGCAAGTTCGCCCATCTCTGGTGGAGATGACTGACATCCCGAACCATCACCTCGGACGGGGAAGCATGCGGGGCGCGCCGACGCTTACGCCTGCGTGACGGCATCGAGGAAGCTGCCGGCCATCCACGGCACTACCGCCCGCGCCGGTCTCCCGGCTCGCCCCGCCAAGAAGGTGCACATGTCCGCATCATCCGACCTCAGGGCCTCGCGTCGACCCACGACCGCAACGGCCCCGCACGGCGTGCCGGGGTGGCTGGTCGCGCTCCTGGCCGTCGCCTCCGGCATGACGGTCGCCAACCTCTACTACGCCCAGCCCCTCCTGTCCTCGCTGAGCGGTGTCTTCCACACCAGCACGGCCACCGCGGGGGCACTGATCACTCTCACCCAGGTCGGGTACGTGATCGGCATGCTCTTCCTCGTGCCGCTCGGCGACCGGCTGGAGAAGCGCAGTCTCGTCACCGTCCTGCTGGCGGTCACCACCCTCGCCCTCGTGGCGGCGGGAGTCGCCACCAGCTTCCCCATGCTGCTGATCGCCTCGCTGGTCAGCGGCGCCACCTCGGTCGTCGCCCAGATCCTCGTGCCGTTCGCCGCCGGCCTCGCACCTGACCACGCCCGCGGCCGCGTCGTCGGCCGAGTGATGAGCGGCCTGCTCACCGGCATCCTGCTCTCCCGCACGCTGAGCAGCCTGGTCTCGGACGTCGCCGGCTGGCGCGTCGTCTTCCTCGGCTCCGCCGCGCTGATGGCCGTGCTGGCCGTGGCCCTGCGCGCCGCCCTGCCGCAGCACGCGCCGACCACGACCATCCCGTACCACCACGTACTGCGCTCCACCGTCCGGCTGGTGCGCACGCACCCCGCACTTCTGCGCCGCGGCCTCTACCAGGCGGCGATGTTCGGCGCCTTCAGTGCCTTCTGGACCACCGTCTCCTTCGTCCTGACCGGCCCCCGCTTCCACTACTCCCCCGTCGGGGTCGGCGTGTTCGCCCTCGTCGGCGCGGCCGGAGCGGCCATCGCCCCGTTCGCCGGGCACTGGGCCGACCGGGGGCTCGTCCGCCCCATCACCGGCATCGCCTTCGGGGCCGCCGCCCTGGCCTTCGCACTCGCCGGGTTCGGCGGACACAGCGTCGTGCTGATCGCCCTGGCAGCGATCGTCGTCGACATGGCCGTACAGACGACCCTGATCCTCGGCCAGCACACCGTGTACCAGCTCGACCCCGCCGCCCGCGCCCGCCTCAACAGCGCCTTCATCGCCATGTTCTTCGTGGGCGGCGCGGTCGGATCGCAGCTCGGATCGGTCGTCTACCACGCCGGAGGCTGGACCGGCCTCACCTCACTCGGTGGCGCCCTCCCCCTCCTCGCCCTCCTCTACTGGACCACCGAACGTCGCAGGGGAGCGGCAGCAGAGCCGAGCCCGGCAGGCCCGTAACTCTGGTCCGCGCAGGTCGGGCTCAGCTCGCGGTCGGCTTGTCCCTCAGCCGGCCGCGAGTGGCCTGGACTCCAAGGCGCCCAGCAGCGCGTCCGCCTGGATGGAGGGAAGGCGGGAGACGCGAACGGCCCATGGGCCTCTGCCTGTACACCGTCGTGGGGGACGCCGGAGCTGTGCCGCAACAGGGCGGAAGGACCACCGAGGTCAGCGGACTGCCCCGAGCGCGTGGCCGGCCGACCGGCCCGCGACATCACCGACCTGGTGGCCACCCTCGTCACCGGGCGGGCCGCCGGGGACGTGGCGGACCCGGCCGGGTCCCGATACGCCCAGGCCCGGGAAGTCCGCGCCGGCGTGGACCGGCACCTCGGGGATCCGAGCCCGGACCGGAGACCATCGCGGCTGCGCACGGCGCGTCCGTCCAGTCCCTCCACAAGTTCTTCAAGCTCTTCGGTCTCCTGCGTGGCCCGCCGTTGGGGCTTCAGCAGTCCGGCCACTTCAGCCGGCTCTTCCCCACCGCGTACGGCATGCCTCCGAGCCGCTGGCGCGACACTCGCGGCGGCGCTGCGTCGTCCGTCACGTCACCCGTGGTCGACGGGCATGTCCCGACTCCAGAGGGGACCGATCGCATGACGCCGGGTGATCTCCGCCACGCTCCCCGTTGCAGCGAGAAGCACGACCGGGCGCCGTCAGCGGCGAAGCACTCGAAGACGATGGGCTTGACCTGCGACGATGAGGCGACGCACGGTGGGCTCGTGGGGAGCGGCGTCCTGCGGGACTCCACAGGCGCCCTCCCGCGTCTCCGTGTGTTCGGACAACTCGGGGGAGCGCCGAGCCGGGCTTCGGCAGGCGAGTACGGACAGGAAGGGGCAAAGGTGTCGGGGTCGAACGGCTCACTGTCCCGTAGCGGTCTGCGCGGCCGAGAGGGCGAGCTCGAAGAGCTTCAGGCGCTGATCGCCTCGGTGGCCCGCACCGGAAGCGGCGCCTTGGCCCTGCTCCAAGGGGAACCCGGCATCGGCAAGACCACGCTGCTCACCGAGGCCGTCTCCCGGGCCCGGGCGGCGGGATTCTCGGTCGGCCTCGGCAAGGCCGACGAGTTGCATCACATCGTGCCGCTGTCGTCGTTGGCGGCCAGCGTCCTGCACGGCGACCAGCCACTGCTGTCCGGCGTCGCCTTCGCCGATCTCGCGCGGAATCAGGACCAGCGGATCTGGCTGGTGGAGCGCCTCGCGGAGGCGATCGAATCCAGAGCCGGCAGTGCGCCGGTCCTGATCGCCCTGGACGACGTGCAGTGGGCCGACCCGCTGAGCCGGTTCGCCCTGAAGCAGCTTCCGGCACGCCTGCGCACCTCGCCCGTCCTGTGGATGCTGGCCGGGCGACCGGATCCCACGGGGCCGGCGGAAGAGATCGTCACAGCCGCGGCCGGCACACTCCCGACGGTCACTGTGTCCTTGGGGCCGCTGTCCTGCGCGGCCATCAGTCAACTGGCCGACGACACCCTGGGGGCAGCCGTCGACGAGCGGGTCCGGGACCTGCTCGACGGGGCTGGAGGGAACCCGTTTCTCGCGGTCGAGATGCTCACGGGACTGGGTACCGCCGAGGCCTCGGGTGATCTGGTGCCCTCCACACTTGTGGTGGGTGTGCGCGGCAGACTCAGATCCCTGCAGCCGAGCACCCTGCGCTTCCTTCAGATGGGAGCCGTGCTGGGGCGCAGGTTCGGCTTCCATGACGCAGCCGCGCTGTACGGCCAACCGCCCGCCACGCTGATCCCTGCGCTGGAGGAGGCGATCCGCGCCGGACTCCTGGACGACGACGGCGACGATCTGGTCTTCCGGCATGATCTGCTGCGTCAGGCCGTCTACGTCGACATCCCGCCGTCGGCCCGGAAGGCTCTGCACCGCGAGGCCGCCGGCCACCTCGTCTCCGCGGGCCGCCGCCCGACCGACGCGGTGCCGCACATCCTCAGGGGCGCCCTGCCCGGAGACGAGGAGTGCGTGGCACTGCTGCGGCGAGCCGCCGAGGACGTGCTGCCGGTCACGCCCGGTCTCGCGGCCGACCTCATGACGCGTGCCCTGGAACTGGCGCCGTCCGCAGGGCCGCTGAGGTTCGAAGCGGGTGAGCAGGCGATCCTCTTCCTGACCCGGGCCGGCAAGAACCGAGAGGCGCTGTCCGTCGGCGACCGGCTGCTGGCCGGCCGACCGCCGCTGGAGGTGTTCAGCCGGTTGCAGGCCGCCCTCGGCGGGACGCTGTGGAACCTGGATCTCGCGGAGGAACTGCGTCGCCGGACCGAATCGGCCCTCGGAATCGGGGGCGCGGCCCCGGAGGTCGCGGCGAGGCTGGCCGCCCTGCGGGCGCTGGCTCTGTCCCGGGGACGTGATCTTGTCGCGGCGCGTGAGGCCGGTGAGACCGCGCTGCGGGCCGCCACCGCGACCGGTGACCGGGAGGCGCACGTCCTGGCCCTGTCCGGGCTCGGCGAGATCGCACAGAACGCGGGTGACAACGCGGTCGCGCTGGAGCGCTTTGCCGCGCTCAGCGCCCTCGATTCCGCTTTCCTTCCCGAAGAGATCGTCGCGCACCTGCACGTGGACGACTTCGCGTCCGGTGAACGGCTCCTCCTGCGGGCGGCGGACGACACCGGGTCGATGCGTCAGGCGATGATGCTGTGGGCGCAGGGCCAGTACGACCTGGGACTCGGCCGGATCGATGACGCCGACGCCGACTTCGCGACCATGGAGCGCCTGGAAGACGACGTACAGACACCCGTCCAGCAGGTGAACGGTCGCGTGATCCGCTCCCGGATCGCCCTGCTGCGCGGCGACCGGGAGGCGGCGCGGGACCACCTGGTCGCGGCGCGGGAAAGACTGGTGGCCAAACCGAACCCGGGCAACACGGCCGCGGTGCGCTTCCTGGAGGCGGTCCACGCAGAGGCCGACGGGGACATCGGGCTTGCCGTCGACAAGATCCGACAGGTGCAGCAGGAAGGTTCCTTCATGCGTTGGCGGCTGTTGCGCGACTGGGTCGACTGCGCGATACGCATGGCCCTGCGCGGCGCCGAGCACGACCTCGCCGAGGACCTGGCAGCACAGGCCGAGGCCCACGCCGCGCGCAACCCTGCCGTGCCGACCGCCACGGGCATCGCGGCACAGGCCCTCGGGCTCGTGAAAAACGATCTCGCCATGCTCGAACACTCCGTGGAGCTCCTCAGGGCAGGCCCTCGCCCGTTGGTCCGGGCCGCCGCCTGCGCCGATCTGGGACAGGCGCTCCTGACGGCGGGTCGCGGACCTCAGGCGGTGGCCGCCCTGGCTCAGGCCCGTGACACGTTCGCCGAGTCAGGCGCCCACGCCGCGGCGGCGCGCCTGCAGCGCGGTCTGGACGGTGCGGGGACCGACAGCCACAGGGCTGCGACCGCACAGCGCCCCGTCCAGGGATGGGGGGCCCTCACGGCCTCGGAGAAGAAGGTCGCGCGCCTGATCGCCGAGGGCCACACCAACCGGTCGGCCGCCGACGTCCTCGTCGTCTCCCCGCACACGGTCAACACTCACCTGACCTCGGTCTTCCGCAAGTTGTCGGTCAACTCCCGGGTTCAGCTGGCCAACCTGGTCACGGCCTTGCCCGACAACTGAGCGGAGCCACGGGTGATTGGTACGTTCGCGCGATGCCCGCCGTGCCCGAACCCACTTGGCTGGGAACCGAACTCGATCGGAGGGCACCGCCATGGCACCTGTCCCCCCACCGCCGGCCATCGTGCTTGTGCACGGGGCGTTCACCGATGCCTCGTCCTGGGCGAGGGTCACCAGCCTTCTCCACACCGCCGGACTGACCGTGCGCGCCCCGGCGAACCCGCTGCGCGGCCTGGCACAGGACGCCGCCTACATCAGGAGCGTGGTGCGCGACATCGTTGTCCCCGTCGTACTGGTCGGCCACGACTACGGCGGCGCGGTCATCACCCACGCCGCCACCGACGCCGACAACGTCGTGGCGCTGTGCTACGTCGCGGGGTTCGGCCTCGACACGGGCGAGAGCGTCCTGGACATCACGCACCGCTTCGCCCCCGCGCCGGTGGCCGACGCGACCATCACCGCCGCCCTGCCCACCCAGGTACCCGGCGGCCCGGACAGCGAGCTCTACATCCGCAGGGAACAGTTCCCGCAGGTGTACGGCGCCGACCTGCCGGCACGCGTGCAGGATGCGATGTCCGTGGCGCAACGCCCGATCGCCCACAGGGCGCTGACCTCCAGATCGGGCCCGCCGGCATGGGCCTCCAAGCCGGCCTGGTACGCCATCGCGACCGCCGACCGGATACTCAACCCCACCGCTCAGCGCTTCATGGCACAGCGTATGGCGGCCACCGAACACATACTGGACGGCTCGCACGCCGTGATGCTGTCGCAGCCCGCCGCCGTCGCGGCGATGATCCGGGAGGCCGCCGACCGGGGCCGTGGTCGCGGCGACGTCGACGTGCTTCGACAGGCCTTCTGAGCAGGTGAAACCCGATAACATGCAGGCGAACGGAAGATGCCGGTATGGACGTCCTTGACGGCAGCCCTGCAGTTCGCCCGCCCTCGCGACACGGACCCCGCCCACAGACGTCACGTCACTCGGAAAAGGCACCAGCATGATCTCACCGGCCAGACCGCCTGCGCGTCGGATCGCCGCCCTCTTGGCCGGAACCATCGCCCTGGTGCTCACCGCCACCGGGTGCGGCGGCAAAACCGGTGCCGGGTCCGCCCCGGGCAAGGTCACCTCCATCACCGCGCTCGACTACTACACCGACGAACCCGAACACTCCCAATGGGGCGAGATGCTCACCTCCTGCGGCAAGAGCGCCGGTGTGCGGGTCGAGCAGACGAGCGTTCCAGGGGCGTCCCTCGTCCCCAAGGTCCTTCAGCGGGCGTCGTCCCGGACCCTTCCCGACCTGCTGATGCTGGACAACCCCGACCTCCAGCAGATCGCACAGACCGGAGCGCTGACCCCACTGGGCCAGTACGGCATCGACTCCGGCGGCTACGCCAAGGGCATCCTGTCGGCGGGCACCTACAACGGGAAGGTGTACGGACTGGCCCCCTACGTCAGCACGATCGCCCTCTTCTACAACAAGGACATGCTCGCCAAGGCCGGTGTCGCCGTACCGAGGACCTGGGACGAGCTGAAGACGGCGGCGGCCAGGCTGACCCGTCCCGGACGCTACGGCATGGCGGTCGACGCGAACGCCACCTTCGAGGGCACCTGGCAGTTCCTGCCCTTCCTGTGGTCCAACGGCGGGGACGAGAGGCATCTGGACACCCCGCAGGCGGCGCAGGCGCTTCAGCTGTGGGTCGACCTGGTGCGGAGCGGGTCCATGTCGAAGTCGGTGCTGAACTGGACACAGGCCGACGTCCACGATCAGTTCGCCGCCGGCAGGACGGCCATGATGATCAACGGCCCCTGGCGGATCCCCGCCCTGGACCAGGACAAGAGCCTGCACTGGGGAGTGGCCCCCCTCCCCGTCCCCCGGGCGGGGCAGACCGCTGTCACACCGCTCGGCGGTGAGGTGTGGACGGTCCCGCAGAGCGCTTCCAAGGCCCGGCAGCAGAAGGCCGCTCAGGTACTCGCCTGCCTGAACAGCTCCTCGACCATGCTGGCCCTGGCCGAACAGCACTTCACCGTGCCCTCCCGCCCGGCGGTGGCCGCACAGTACGCAGAGCAGGTCCCGTCGATGGCCGCCTTCGCCAAGAGCGTGGAAGCGGCACGGGCCCGTACCGGCGAACTCGGCGTCAGGTGGCCCAAGGCGGCGACCGGCATGTACACCGCGATCCAGTCCGCGCTCACGGGCGAGCAGACACCGGAGGAAGCCCTCAGGCATGCGCAGCGGATCGCGACCGGCAACTGACCCGCGCTGGCGGGAGCGGCTGGCCCGGTGGATGTTCCTCGTGCCGGCCGCGGCGTACCTGCTGCTGTTCTTCGGCTACCCGATCGTCAAGAACGTCGTGATGAGCTTCCAGCAGTACACGACCACGACGTTCTACACGGGCGCCGCGCCGTTCGTGGGACTGCAGAACTACGCGAAGGTCCTGGCCTCGGACCTGTTCGCCAAGTCCCTGCTGACGACGCTCCTGTTCACCGCCGGCTCGCTGTGCGGGCAGTTCGTCCTCGGTCTGGGCTTCGCCCTGTTCTTCCAGCGCCGCTTCCCGCTCGGCGGCGTTCTGCGCTCGCTCCTGTTGCTGCCGTGGCTGCTGCCGCTGGTCGTCTCCGGAGCGACGTGGCGGTGGATGCTCGACCCCGACACGGGAGTCGTCAACGCAGCACTGCGCGGCCTCCATCTCTCGTCGTCCGGCGTCCCCTGGCTCACCGGCACCTCACAGGCGCTGGTGTCGGTGATCCTCATCAACATCTGGGTCGGAATCCCCTTCAACACCGCGATCCTGTACGGCGGCCTGCAGGACATCCCCACGCACCTGTACGAGGCGGCGAAGCTGGACGGCGCCGGCCCGGTGACGTCGTTCCGCCATGTCACCTGGCCACTGCTGCGGCCCGTGGTGAGCGTCGTGCTGGTGCTGGGCGCGGTCTACACGATCAAGGTGCTGGACATCATCCTCGTGGTGACGGGCGGCGGACCGGCAGACGCCACGGAGACCCTCGCCACCCGGTCCTACGAACTGTCCTTCCAGCAGTTCGAGTTCGGGCGCGGTGCCGCGATGAGCAACGTACTGATCGTCCTCTCGCTCGCCTTCGCCCTCGTCTACCTGCGCGCCAACCGTCGCGCCCGGAACGTCGGAGAGGCGATCACGTGAAGCGCGCACCGGGCCGTGGCCGGCTCTCCACCGTCGTCGGGGTCGTCCTGCTCGCGCTGATGCTGTTTCCCGTCTACTGGATGGTGAACGCCTCCCTCCAGCCGACGGGAAACACGCTGCGGGGAGGCTGGTTCCCCTTCCACCCGGACTTCAGCGGTTACGCCACCGCGCTGCGCGATCAGGGACGCAACCTCGTCACCAGCCTCGTCGTAGCCCTCGGCAGCGTCGCGCTCAGCCTCGGGCTCGCGGCGCCGGCGGCCTACGCGCTGGCCCAGTTCCGCATCCGTGGAACCAACCTCGTGCTCCTCGGCATCCTGGTCACACAGATGGTGCCGGGCATCGTCGTGGCCAACGCGCTCTACAGCGCCTACAGCGACCTGGGGCTGCTGAACTCCTACGTCGGTCTGATCCTCGCCGACTCCTCCGCGGGGGTCCCCTTTGCGATCGTCATTCTGCGTGCGTTCATGCGGAACATTCCCAGGGAGATCATCGAGGCCGCGCACCTGGACGGCGCCGGCCGGCTGCGCGTCTTCCGCTCCGTGGTGCTCCCGGTGAGCAGGAACGCGTTGATCACCGCCGCCGTCTTCACCTTCCTCTTCACCTGGAGCGATTTCCTCTTCGCCCTCACACTCACCACCACGGAGACCGTTCGGCCGATCACTCTGGGCATCTACGAGTACATCGGTGCCCACACCAACCAGTGGAACGCCGTCATGGCCACCACGGTCGTGGCGGCCGTCCCCGCCGCCGTACTACTCGTCGTCGCTCAGCGCTACGTCGCCGCCGGCGCCACCGGCGGAGCCGTCACGTGAGGGGCATCTCAGTCCGGCACCCCTGATCTAGCGGATTCACGCGATGTGCCGGCCCAGGCCGGCTGACACGGTGTTCTGGAAGGCACGCCGGGTCTTCGCCTGTCGATCACGATGCCAAGGGGGGCAGATGTCCGTCGTCCTTTCCACCGCGGAGTTGTCCGCAGCCGACCGGATAGAGCGCTGGCATGAAGCGGTGTCCCAGACGTTCGTACCGCTCGATGTCAATATCCTGGAGGAAGATCCGTCGCCAGGAAGAATCGTCACCCACCAATTGGGTGCCACACAAGTGTCGGACGTCCGGGCGGGGTCTCAGGAGGTGACGCGCAGCAAGCGCCTGATAGCCCGGGGCGGGAAGGAATACCTCATCGTCACGCTTCAGCGCAGGGGCAGCGCCGTCAAGGAGCAGGACGGGAGAGAGTGCCTGATAGAGCCGGGAGATTTCTCCATTTCTGATTCGTCTCGGGTGTTCAGAAAGAAGGTGGAGGGCGAGTTCCACTTCACCTCCTTTCAGTTCCCACGGAAGGAACTTCGCGTGCGGGACGAGGACCTGCAGGCGTTGACTGCGAGAGCGTTCTCGGGTCGAGACGGAAGTGCCGCACTGGTCGCGACCTATTTCGCGCGCATGGCGCGCGAAGCAGCGGGCTTCGACGACTTCGTCGGCCGTCAGTTCCTCGCCACCGGGCTCGACCTGCTGGCACTGTTCATCAACGAGCGGCGCGGCCGCTTCAGACCTCAGGCTCCTGAAAGCGCCGCGGCCATGATGGTGCGCGTGAAGGACCACATCGTGCAGAACCTCTCCGACCCGGACCTGTCACCCACCACGATCGCCGCCGCTCACTTCATTTCGGTGCGCTACCTGCACAAGTTGTTCCAGTCGGAGGGAACCACCGTCGGGGAGTGGATCCGGACGGAGCGACTGGAGCGGTGCCGTCGGGACCTTCTGCGGTCCCCGGCTCTCGGACTCGGGGTGGCGACCGTCGCCCGACGCTGGGGGTTCGTGAGCCCCAGCCATTTCAGCCGTGTTTTCCGTGCCGCTTATGGCATAGCGCCGCGCGACTGGCAGATTCACGGCCTGTCCGGTGAACGGCGCACGACTGGGTAACATGCCCGGGACAGAGCTTGGCGCCAGTACCTCTGCCCGGTTCTTTCTCGTGTCATATTCCATGCATTCCGCGACAAGAGGGCCCGACTCCGGGATTTTAGGGTTATTCCAAGGAAATCCGCTCCCGCAGCCCTTGTTGGGGAATGAAATGATCCAGCCTGAAGCTTCGGTCATGTGCATGGTGACCGTGCTCGTCAGTGTCCCGGACGAGCTGCCGGCCCCGCTGCCCGCGGAGCTGCACTACGACGTGTCCGACCCCTACGCCGTCCGACTCTCCCTCGGCGCGCCCGCGGCCGGACCCGTGCACTGGGTGTTCGCCCGCTCACTGCTCACGGAGGGCCTGCGCCGGCCTACCGGTGCCGGGGACGTGCTGGTGATTCCCCGGCACCGTTGCCGTCCGAACTCCGTGCGCGTCGTCCTGCGGTCCGCCGCCGGCGCGGCGCTGATCGACATCGCGGAGTCAGCGGTCGGCGCGTTCGTGCAGCGGACGGTCTCGCTCGTGCCTCCGGGCACGGAGAGCCTTCACATCGACATCGACCGTGCCCTCGCCGAGCTCACCGACAGGCGGGACTGAGCCGGCCTGGGCCGAGGACGCCGGAGACGACGATGCCAAGGACGAGCGCGTCACCCCGACGTGTTCATCGCGTCGGCGGTCTCCTCCGTCTCCGGCACCACAGCGCCCGCGGCGGCATCGAATGCGTGGGTCACCTCCGGTGCCGTGCCCTTCACCAGCAGGCGGCGGGCCCGCTCCTCGTACCGGCGGTCGGTCGCCGTGAGCCGGCCGTGGTGCTGGGCGAGATGCTCCGACCACGAGGCGACCAGGTAGTTCTCGATGAACCGCTCCGGGTCGTTGCCGTCCTGGTAGAGCCCCCAGGTGAGGGCTCCCGTACGCCGCCGTGAACGGGCCACGTGATCCATGCAGTCGGTGAAGGCGGACCGGTTCCCGGGGCCGACGCGGTAGACGACCGAGACCAGCACGGGACCGTCGGCCGGGCCGGGCTCGAACACCAGGGGCGGAACGGGCCAGTGGTCGGACGGGGTCGGGTCGATGGCCTTCGTGTCATGCAGCGGCCAGCGGCGCACGCTCACCGCGCCGGCCAGGAGCAGCCCGCTGCCGGCCAGGAGGGAGACGGTCAGCCCGAGTCCGTCGGCCAGTGCGCCCCACACAGGTGCCGCCAGGGCCTGCCCACCCTGAAAGACCAGCAGGTACACGGCGAGTCCCCGGGCCCTGACCCAGCCGGGCAGCCTCGTCTGGAGGGCGGCGTTGAGGGTGGACAGCACACCGATCCAGGCCAGCCCGGCGGGCAGCAGCACGACCACCGCGAGCCAGGGGGCCCGGGTCGTCGCCAGTACGGCCAGCACTCCGGCGAAGACGACCGCGCCCGCGGCGAGAGTGCCGCCCGCGCCGAGAGCCCGGCGGACGGCGGGCAGCACGAAGGCCCCACCGACGGCACCGACGCCGACCGCGCCGAGCAGCAGCCCGTACCCTCCCGAACCCAGGCCCAGGGAGCGGCCCGCGACCAGGGGAAGCAGCGACCACAGCGCGCCGCCGCCGGGTATGAACAGCACCGTACGCAACAGGACCCGACGGACGCCGGGCGCGTACCACACGTAGCGGCGGCCGGCGTGCAGGGCCGTCAGGAGCTTCTCACCCTGAGCTGCGGGCGCCTGAGCCGGAGGACGCCTCCAGAGCAGGAGAACGGCCGCGATGCCGAGGTAGGACGCGGCGTTGAAGGCGAATACCCAGCCCGCGCCCGCCGCCGCGACCACCGCTCCGCCGAGCGCGGGGCCGAGGGCGCGGGCCAGGTTCATGTTCACGGCGCCGAGCGCGGCCGCCTGTCCCAACTGGCTGCGTTCCACGAGCTCGGGCTGGATCGCCTGCCAGGCGGGGCCCATCAGAGCGGTGCCGCATCCCAGCAGGAAGGTGAGGCCGAGCAGCAGCCCCGGGGTGAGTTCATCCGCGAACGCGAGCACCGTCAGCCCGGTGGACACACCGAGCATGACGAACTGCGCGGTCAGCAGCACCCGGCGACGGTCGTACCGGTCGGCCAGGACGCCCGAGGGCAGGGCCAGCAGTACGAAGGGGAGGCTGGAGGCGGTCTGAACGAGCGTCACCAGCGCGGCGTTGTGCCCGACCAGCAGCCACTGTGCGCCGACGGTCTGCATCCAGCTGCCGATGTTGGAGACGAGCTGCGCGATCCACAGCGCGCGAAACACGCGCGCCGCGAACGGGGCCCAGGCCGAATCGGATCGTGGGCGGTCCTTCGGTGACGGTGCAGCGCTCATGCTGATCCCTGCCGGAGCCGTACGGGCATAAACGAGGGCCACCATAGGAGCGATCGGTGAGATCCGGTTGACCGAGAGCGCACCGCCTGTGGCCTCTGAGCGCGTTGCGCTGCGGGAACACGTGCCATGCGCCGAGAGACAAAGGACGCCCGCCGACCGGCCCTACGGTGCCCCCAGGACTCGCTCGACCAAGGGGAAACACCATGGCATCGCCCGCAGTGGTGGAGATCTCACGATGGCAGTTCGCCATCACCGCCGTCTTCCACATGAGCTTTCCCGCACTGACCGTCGGGCTCTCCGTCTTCCTGGCCGTGATGTACACGGTCCACCTCAGGACGGGGAATCCGCTGTACCTCCAGATATTCCGTTTCTGGAAGAAGATATTCGCGGTCGGATTCGGCCTCGGCGTGGTCGCGGGAACCGTCATGACCTTCGAGTTCGGCCTCAACTGGGGAAGCTACGCCCACGCGGTCGGTCCGATCCTCGGTGTCACGATCGGCATGGAGGTCATCACGGCCTTCTTCCTGGAGGCCGGATTCATCGGCGTCATGCTGTACGGCGACGGCCGGGTACGCCCACGGACCATGGCGCTGGCCTGCTGGATGCTCGTCGTCGGCACCCTGCTGTCCACGACCTGGATCCTGTCCGCCAACAGCTGGATGCAGGACCCGGCCGGTTTCACCGAGGTCGACGGCCAGTTCCGGGCGAGCAACTGGTGGCACGTGCTGTTCAACCCGGCGTTCGCCTACCGGTACCCGCACATCCTGCTGGCGGTGCTGATCAGCGCCGGCTGGTTCATCGGCGGGATCGCCGCCTGGTACCTCGTCAAACAGCGAGCACTGCCCTTCGCACGCCGCACCCTGTCCATCGCCCTGGGAGTACTGGCGATCCTGATGCCCGCACAGCTGTACGTGGGCGACGCCACCGCCGCATTCATGGGTGTCCACCAGCCCGCGAAACTCCAGGCCTTCGAAGGCAACTGGAAGACCGACAACAACGGCTACAACCTGCTCGTGGTGCCCGACACGGACAAGGGCGAGAACAAGTTCCATGTCGAGATCCCGCACCTGGGCGCCGTCATCGGCAAGGACCTTTCCGGAAAGGCACACGTCCCCGGACTGCTGCAGACACCCAGGAACGAGCGCCCCGACATGTGGTCCGCCTTCTACGGCTTCCGGGCGATGTACTTCACCGCCCTGGCGATGTTCGGCATGGCCTTCGCCGGACTGGTGCTGCGGCTGCGCGGCAGGCTGTACACCGCCCGGCGGTTCCATCGGCTGATGGTCTGGATGGCGCCGGCCGGTGTCGTGGCCGTCAGCGGTGGCTGGATCACCGCCGAGACCGGTCGGCAGCCCTGGGTCGTCTACGGCCTGATCCGCACCAGCGACGCCGTCTCGCACCTCTCCCTCGGCGCGGCGATCGCCGGCCTCACCGGCTTCGTCACCGTCTACGCTCTGCTGCTCGGGCTGTGGATCCGCTACATCGTCCGCACGGTGCGCACCGGCCCCGAGCACCTGGTGACCGATGCCGGCGCCGCTGTCCACTCCACGGAGACCAGCCATGCTTGAGTACGCGTCATACGCCTTGGTCCTGCTCGCGCTCGGCGCCTACGTCCTGCTCGACGGCTACGACCTGGGCATCGGCATCCTGAGCCTGTTCGACCGCAGCGACCGGCGGCGCAAGGAGTACAACGAGCTGATCGCGACCGCCTGGGACGCCAACGAGAGCTGGATCATCCTGGCGGGTGTGATGCTGTGGGCGGGCCTGCCCGGCGTCTACGCCACCGTGCTGCCCGGGGTCTACCTGCCGCTCATCCTCATGCTGCTCGCCATCGTGCTGCGCGGCACGGCCATCGAGTTGCAGAGCGCCGCCCCCGGCTACCGGCGCGGCTGGGGCCTCGTCTTCGGAATCTCTTCTCTGGTGGCGACCGTGTGCCAGGGGCTCGTGGCCGGGGCCGTCCTGTCCGGACTGCCCCACCACGGCGGGGAGTTCGCCGGAGGGACCTGGCACTGGCTGACGCCCTACAGCGTGCTGTGCGCCCTGGGGCTGGTGGCCGTGTACCTGCTGGCGGGTGCCGCATGGCTGCAGGACAAGACCACGGGAACCGCCCACGAGTGGGCGGGCCGGCTGGGGCGACCGCTGCTCCTGGCGGTCACGGTGGCCGGCCTGGTCCTGGGATTCGGGCTCCGGCTCGCCGACCCGCAGCCCCTGCGCCTCGACCAGCCGCTCCGCGCGACGTTGTTCGGCCTCGCGGTGGCGGTGGCCGTGGTCTGCGCGGCGATCGCCTGGTACGGCTTCGGCCGCCGGCCCGACTGGCGTCCGTTCGCCGCCGTGGCCGGTACGGAGGCCGCGGGCCTGCTCGCGCTCGTCGCCGTCACCGCACCCGTCGTCGTCCCGCCCGACCTGACGGTGCACGCGGCCGCCGGCCCGCACGGGTCGCAGCTGTTCCTGCTCATCGGTGTGGGTGGATGCATGCCGGTCGTCCTGACCTACAACATCTACGCGTGGTGGGTCATCCGAGGGAAGTTCGCGCGGCCACCGGCCTCCACCGCCGCAGCCGGCCGGCCGTCCGACACCGCGGCTGCCACGGGGCAGGCCGCGGCGGTGGTCCCGGCCGCGGGCGACGGTCCATGGGCGGTGGTTGTCGCCCGGCGCGTACTCCTGAGCCTTCTGGCCGTCGCGGTGGCCGCCGTCTCGCAGGACGTCTTCGGTGGCGTGCGGGTGTGGATCGGCCCGGTCGGTGTCGCCGTGTTCGCCGTGACCGCGCTGGCCGTGTGGATTTGGTCCGACCGCCGCTCGGCGGCCGTCGGCGAGTTCGACCTCCAGGCAGCCGACCAGTGACCGTGACCGACATCCCCGACCATCTCGGCCATCTCGTCCGAGACGACGAAAGTCAGCAGCGGGCGGCGGGACTGCTCACCCGATGGGCGGCGGTCGGCGAACCCGCGTTCCGGCGCGCCGGCACCCTGCGCGGACTGGCGGCCGCGGGTCATGTGCTGTGGGCGGCGGGGCTGGGCTGGACGGCGCAGGCCGCGCTGCGGGACCCGCACGGGGATGTGGCCCTGGCTCCCGTGCTCTGCGGTGCGGCCCTGGTCGCCGTCGGGCTGCTGCTGCGCGCGGTTCTGCTCGCGGCGGCCGACCGGGTGGCCGAGGACGGGGCGGCTGCCGTCCGGGACCACCTCCGAGCCCGCCTTCTCCTGGCCGCACTCCCGTCCACGGGCACGCCCGCCGAGGAGGTGTCCGACGCCGCTCTCGGTGAGGCGCTGGACAGCGAGGTGGGCCGGCTGAGCCCGTGGCTGACGACGTACGTCCCAGCGCGGCGGGCGATGCTGCTGGGCAGCGGCGTCATCCTGGCCGCCGTCCTGGCGGGCAGTTGGGCCGTCACGCTGATGCTGGTGTCGGCGACCCCGCTGCTGCCGTTCAACCTGAAGGTGATCGGCATGGGGACCCGTGCCGCCGTGCACGCCCAGCTCACCGCCACCCGGAGGCTGAGTACCCATCTGCTGGACCAGTTGCGCGGGCTGCCCACGCTCGTCGGCCTCGGAGCCGGTGCGGAAGCGGTACGCGCGACCGAGGCAGCCGACAGGGAACTGGCCAGGCGCACCAACGCCGTACTGCGGGTGGCCTTCCTCTCGACCGCCTGGATCGAGCTCCTCATCACGGTGGCCATGGCCGTCGTCGCCACGTACTGCGGGCTCGCCCTGCTGGGCTACCTCGACCTGCCGGTGGTCCCGTCCACCATGAGCCTGGGCACCGCGCTGTTCGTCCTGGTCCTGACCCCGGCGTACTTCGCGCCCGCCCGGGAACTGGCCCGCGGCTACCACGCCCGTGCCGAGGCCTCCGCGGCGGCCGAGCTGATCGCGGAGATCATCGACCGGACCGCCGTCACACCGGCCGCCGGCCCGCCGACCCGTGTGCACGCCCTGCGCCCGCCGGGCCCGGCCGGTGTGCTCCTGGAGCAGGTGACGGTCCGGTACCCGGGTCGCGACGACGCGGCCCTGACCGACGTCACCGTCACCGTGCGACCGGGTTCCATCGTGGCCGTCAGCGGACCCAGCGGCGCCGGAAAGACCACGCTGCTCTCCGTGGCGGCAGGTCTGCGTGACCCGGACCGCGGGCGGTGCCTGCACACCATCGGTTCCGCGACCCTGCCCGCCTCACCGGCCACGACGGCATGGGCCGGACAGCCCTCCTACCTCCTCCCGGGCTCATTGCGCGACAACCTGCTGCTGGCCCGCCGCGGCGCCGACGACGAGCAGCTGACCGCGGCGTTCACGGCACTGGGCTTCCAGGACCTGCTGGCCGCACTCCCCCAGGGACTGGCGACCCCGGTCGGCGAGCGCGGCTGGGGGCTGTCCTCCGGGCAGACGCAGCAACTGGTCATGGTCCGGGCGCTCCTCCACGACACACCGCTGCTGTGTCTGGACGAACCCACCGCCCATCTGGACCCGCACGGCGAGGCCCGGATCATCGGCGCCATCCGGACACTCGCGCGCACCCGCACCGTGCTGCTGACGACACACAGCCCGGCACTCCTCGACATCGCCGACGACATCGTGCGGTTGAGCCAGGGACGGGCGTCCCGGATCAGGGAGACGCGGTGACCGCGTTCAGGCTGCTGTGGACCGCGGCGGACCACCGGGCACGCCGCGACCTGCTGTTCGCGGCGGTGCTCGCCGGGACCGCCGAACTGTGTGCCGCCGGTCTGCTGGGGGTTTCCGGCTGGTTCCTGACCTCCTGCGCGGTGGTCACCGCGCAGGCGAACACCACCTGGTCGTGGATGTATCCCTCGGGGACGGTCCGCGCTCTCGCCCTGGGCCGCACCGGTCTGCGCTACTCGGAGCGCCTGGTCAGCCACGGCGCTCTGCTCGGTGCGACCGTCTCACTGCGTTCACGGCTGGTCCGCGCCGCGACCACCGTGCCGGCACGCGAACTGCGCACCCACCGCGACGGCGCCCTGATGGGCCGGCTCACCAGCGACGTCGGCGCGGTGGGCGGGATGGCCGGCCAGGTCGTCCCACCGCTGGCCGGGATCGGCCTGACCGCCGCCGTCGTCGTCACTCTGCTGATGGCGGCGAGCCGGCCGTCGGGTGCGGCCGAACTGCTGCTGCTCGCGCTCTGCGCAGCCACGGCGGTGACCGCGGAGCGGCGGACCCGTGGCCATCGGCGGACGGCCGCAGAAGCCTGGGCCACTGCCCGCACCGCGCTGCTCAGCGCGCGCTCAGCTCTTCCGGAGCTGCGCTGCCTGGACGCCGTCGACCTGGTCCGCGATCAGGTCGCGCACGCTGTCGCCCGGGCCCGGCAGGCCGAGACCGCGGCCGAGTCACTGATGCGCCGGTCCAAGCTGCTGCTGCGGCTGCTGGCCGTGGCCGGCCAGACGGCGGTCCTGGTCCTGGCGCTGTCCGGTCCTGTCCTCACGCGGTCGGCTGCCGACGCCATCGGCGAGGTGCTGCTGGTCGCGGCCGCGTACGAGCTGATGGAGGCGCTCCCGCACGTGCTCCGCGACCACGGTGTGGCCACCGACGCCGCCCAGCGGCTGACGGACCTGGCGCACCGCGTCCCGCCGGACGAACCGTCGACCATGTCCGCGTCGAAGTCGCCGCTCCCGGGCGCGACAGGAGCACCCCTGGTGGCCCGCCACCTGCCCGTGGGCGTCGGCGACGACCGCACCCGGTGGTCCGCGGTGATCGAACCCGGCAGCGTCGTGATGGTCACCGGACCCAACGGCAGCGGCAAAAGCACCCTGTTGGAGACTCTGGCGGGGCGCATCTCCCCCGCCGCGCCCCGGTCGGTGCTGCTCGACGGCGTCCCGGTCGAGTCCCTGCCCGCCCATGCGATCGCCGATTGCCTCACCCTCGTCGAGGCGGAGGACTGGATCGCCGACGCGACCATCGCCGAGAACCTCCGGCAGGCCGCCCCGGACGCGGACGACGACACCCTTCGGGCCGCGCTGGCGGCCGCGGCCTTGGAGCGGTTGCCTCTCGACACCCCGACGGGCCCCCTGGGCCATGCGCTCTCACAGGGTCAGCGACGCCGCCTGGTGATCGCAAGAGCGGTCCTGCGGACACCGGCGGTCCTCCTGCTCGACGAGCCGACGACCGGCCTCGACGCGCCCACGGCGGTGCGGATGCTGACGGGCGTGCGTCGCGCCCTGCCGGACAGCGCCCTGGTGATCGCCCTACCGGACCGGCACGACGACCTGATGCCCTTCGCCGCCACCCAGGTCCTGCGGCTGAAGCCCACTTCCCAGGCGGCAATCGTGGATCGGCCGGAGGTGCAGCCGGAGGTGCACTGAGAGACATCCCTTGGCGAAACGAACGACGAGGGAGAAAAGCGAAGCGGATTGGCAAGCCGACGCCGCGTGCCGCGGCATGGACAGTTCCGTCTTCTTCTCGCCCCACGGTGAACGGGGTCCTCTCTTCGCCAAGGGCTCACGCAAGGAGACCGACGAGGGTTGTCACGACGCAATGGACGAGGCACGAGGACGAGTGGCTGCTCACCGGAAAAGGACGGTACGTCGCCGATATCGACGTGCCGGGATGTCTCGATGCCGCATGCGTGAGAAGCAGGGTCGCCCATGGTCTGCCGCGGGCCGTGGACTGTACGGCGGCCCGTGACGTTCCCGGGGTCGTGGGCGCCTGGTCGGCCGCGGATCTGCCGGGCCTCCCTGCGGTTCCGCACACCCTGCCGGACAGGCTCGCCACGGAGGAAGCCGTCGCGGGCCGGGAGTGGCCGGCGCTCGTGAAGGACCGGGTGCGCTACCCAGGAGAGGCGCTGGCGGTCGTCCTCGGAGAAGACCCGTACCGGGCCGAGGACGGGGTCGCCGAGGTCACCGCGACCACCGGTCCACTGCCCGCGGTGGTGACCGCCTCCGCGGCGCCGGACAACTCGGTCCGGCCGTTCGACGGGCTGGGCAACATCGCGCTGCGGGGCGAGGCGGCAGAGCCCATCGCCCCGTCGGTCCGGCGGGACGCCGCAGCCGTCGTCGAGGCCACGTACCGCCAGAACCTGCCGATGCCGAGGCCCATGGAATGCCGCACCGGCTGCGCCGTGAACTGGCCGCGCTGCCCGGCTGGTCCACCGACGGGATCCGCCTCGTCGTCCCGGACACCGGAGGCGCCTTCGGACCGAAGAGCGCGGCGTTCTGGGAGTTCGTCGTCGATGCTCAACGAGGACGTCACAGCCGTACGGGCCTACGCCATCGGCGCGCACGGCGAGTTCCGGGTTCTGTTCGAGGCCTGGTCCCCGCAGCCGCGGCTGCGGGTGTTCGGGGCCGACGCCCACGGTCACTCCGAGGCCTGCCGCAGAACTCTCGCAGATGAGCATTCATGCGATGGCGGCTGTGAAAATTGCTGTCCGATCGTCGGAACGCAGTGATAGAGATTCAGGGTGACAGTGACACTCGAGTTCCCCGTTCTGCTGCGGCTGATCGACGAACGGTCGACTGCCTTCCGCGCCGCGGTCGCCTCCGCGCCCAGCCTCGACGTACAGGTGCCGACCTGCCCCGAGTGGACGCTGTTCGATCTGGCGCAGCACATCGGCGAGGGGCGCCGCGACTGGGCCGCCACCGTCGCCGCGGGGCCTGCTCCGGCCAAGTCCGCAGCGGAGGGCGCCCCGGCTGCGCCTCGGGAGCGCGAGGCCCTGCTGGCCTGGTTGGCGCAGTCCACGGAGCAACTGCTGGACGCGTTGCGGAAGGCCGGCCCGGATCGCGGTTGCTGGACGTGGTGGGGGACGTCGCAGTCGCCGCAGACCTCCGGTGCCGTAGCCCGGCACCAGCTCCAGCAGATGGCGGTGCACACGTACGACGCCCAGATCACCGTAGGTGCCCCGCAGCCGCTGCCGGACGAGGTGGCGCTCGACGGTGTCGACGAGTTCCTGTCCACCTGCGTCGCAACGACAAGTGCCTGGCCGCACAAGCCCGCTGCCCTCGACTTCCACGCCTCCGAGGGCCGCTCCTGGCGCCTCTCGCTCTCCGCCGACGGCGCACGGACCGCCCGCCTCCCCGGGCCCGGCACCATGCCGGCCACCGGTGCCGGCCAGGACCCGGACGCGGCCGCCGCCTTCTTCTCCGCTCGGGGCACGGCCAGCGAGCTGGTCCTCATCCTGTACGACCGTATCCCGATCAACTCCCTGAAGCTCGACGGCGACCGACGTCTCTTCGAGCAGCTCAGCGCCTGGGACCCGGATGAATAGGACGTGAGATGCGCCACCTCGTACGCCCCGGGGCATGCCTCCCGCCAACGGCTGCAACCACGCCATGGTGGCCTCGGGGCCGCGAGGGGAGCAGACCGTCACGGCTGCGAAGCGGCTGACCAAGGCGGCGGTTCACAAGCTGATCGGTGCGCCTGTTCGGCACCTGACGCGGCCCCCTCCCGAGGCGACGAAGCGTTCCTCGGTGGCCATGAGAGTCCCGCGGGGCTGCGACGGCACTGGGTTCTCCGGGTCGTCCTGCACGACGAAGAGGGCTCCCCAGGGCTCCGTTTCAATCGCGTGGCAGCTCTTCGGAACGGTCGGCGGGGCCTGCCGTGCTCCCTTGGGCCGGGGGTCTTCGAGTCCCGGAACGGTGGGGACGGCAGGCAAGGCGGTCAGGTCCGGGGTGAGCGTCGTGCCGCACTTGGAGCAGTGGAAGACCGTCGTGGGTCCGTTGTATGAAGCGGCCGCCGGCGACGCGCTGTTCACCGTGGACACGGGCATGTGCTGTGTGGGGGCGGCCCGTTGTCCGACTCCGAACGGCCGTCGCCGCATCCTCGGTTCGTGCGTGCACGGGTCGATGGCCAACGCGCTGCCCCGGGCCGTCGGCGCCCAGTTCCTCGACCGCGGCCGGCAAGTCGTCTCCCTCTGCGGCGACGGCGGGTTCTCCATGCTGATGGGCGACTCCCTGACCCGCGTCCAGTACGGCCTGCCGGTGGAGAAGCCCGGCGAGGTGTGCGTCGCCCTGCGGGAGGCCTTCTCCCACGAGGGGCCCGCGCTGGTCGACGTCGTGACCGATCCCGCCGCGCTCGCCGTTCCCCCGAAGATCGCCACCGAGCAGATCAGCGGCTTCGCGCCGTCGGCGAGCCGGACGCATCAGGTGCCCTCGTGGGGCGAGCGGTGCCGGTCTCAGGACCGTGACCGGGTCCAGGCCGGGTCGGCGGCCGAGAGACGGTGGGTGGTCACGGAGACGAGGGCGAGGAGCAGCAGGGCCAGGCCGAGGGTGAGCACGAGGTGGCCGTGCAGCACCAGTTGGGCTCCGGCGAAGGCGCCGAGGAGCATCGCCAGCACGGACAGGATCCGGCGGCCGGGCCGTGGCGCCGCACCGCCGGCGGGGGTGGAGTCCGCGGCCAGTCCCGTCAGGGTCAGGGTCAGTACGGTCGTGGTGAGGTCCGGGACGCCGAGGCGCCGGGCGACCGCGTTCTGCAGCCCCATGCCGAGCCCGAGGAACACGATCAGGGTGTACTGGACCGCAGTGGTGACCCGTCCATCGGTGACCGCGGCGGCGGCCACGGTGACGGCGACCAGGACCGTCTGCACGGCGGTGGCCGTTTTCAGCAGGTTTCCGCGGTGCGTCGCGAACCGGGTGCCGAGCCTGCCTCCGGCGAGCGCGCCGACGAGGAACGCCGCCAGCGCGACGACGGAGGCGAGCGCGGAGAGGTTCGCGGCGCCGACCAGCGCGAACCCGAGAAACACCACGTTGCCGGTCATGTTGGCGACGAAGACGTGCCCGAGCGCCAGATAGCTCACCGCGTCGACCAGACCGGTGACCACCGTGAGCGTCAGCATCAGGGGAGGCAGCGGGCCGTGGCGGTCCTCTCCGGTCGGTACAAGTGTGCGTACCGCGTCATTCAGCAGCCTGCGCATACCGCTTCCTTTCCGTTTCGGTGGGCGGACGGTGCAGCACGACGCGGGTGAGCAGTCCGCTCACCGGGCCGGCCACGATCGCGGGGAGGACGACCCACAGCGGCCAGAGGGAGACGCCCAGCGCCTGGTCGAGCGACCACCGGCCGGGCCCGGTGAGGGCCAGCGCCGCGGAGACGACGACGAGGACCAGCGGGTACTCGTAGCCGTCGTTCTGCACCCACAGACCCTTGGGCCGTTTGACGGTGCCCGCGACCGTCATCACGCCCATGGCCGCCATCGCGGCCAGAGGCGTGAGCAGTCCGGCGGTCAGGAACAGACCGGCACCGATCTGACTGGCACCCGCGACGACCGCGGTCAGCCGACCGCCGCGGAACCCGTCGTGGCGGAACTCCTCGGTCCCGCCCGCCAAGCCGTGACCTCCCAGCCGGAAGCTCACCTTCTGAACTCCGTGGCCGGCGATGAGGAGTCCCGTCACCAGCCGGAGGACCAGCAGTCCAGCGTTCATCTTCTCCTGCCTGTTCCTGACACTCTGTCCCTGACTTCTCTGTGAAGGCGCGGGGATCAGCCGGCGGCGTGGGCCCCGATGACGGCCTGCGCGTAGACCACGCCGAGACCGTAGGTCCCGCCGTGCTCCTTCACCACGTCCATGACCGACATGTAGGTCTCGCCGCGGGCCCAGTCGCGCTGGAGCTCCAGCAGCACCTGCACCCAGGTCACCGGGACCGCGCCGCCCTGGACCATGCGCTGGACGGCGTGTTCGTGGGCCTGCGGGCTGACGCCGCCGGACGCGTCGGTGACCACGTAGACCTCGTAGCCCTGCGCGAGGGCGGAGAGCACGGGCAGGACGACACAGACCTCGGTCCACAGGCCGGCGATGACCAGCTTCTTACGGCCGGTGGCCTTGACCGCCTCGACGAAGTCGACGTCCTCCCAGGCGTTCATCGTGGTGCGGTCGATGATCTTCTGGTCGGGGAAGACCTCGGACAGCTGCGGCAGGATCGGGCCGGAGAAGGACTCGGCGGCCACGGTGCTCAGCACGACCGGCACGTCGAACGCCCTGGCGGCCTTCGCCAGGCCGACGGTCGAGTTGATGATCGCGGTGCGGTCACCGCTACCGGTGCCGAAGAACATCTGCGGCTGGTGGTCGATGAACAGCACCGCGCAGTTGTCGGGGGTGAGCAGGTCAGGGCTGGGGGCCGCGGTGACCTCGGAGACGTTGACCATGACAGTGGCCTTTCCATGTGTGTGGTGATCGCGGACGGGCGTCCGCTGTCCAGCGCAACCGCGCGGTGGACGGCGCGAGTTGGGGCGGCGTCCCGGGAGGGGCGGTTCGTGACCGGGCCCCTCCCGGGAGGTCAGGGGGAGAACTGCGGATCAGAGGGAGAAGCAGGGGTCGAAGAACGTGCTCGCGGGCCCGGGGGTGAGGCCGTGGCGGGCACGCCACCGGCGGTGCTGCTCCGACTCGGCGACGGCCTGGCCGAGCAGCTCGGCCTGGCGGGCGCCCGACAGGCCCGTACCGGGTGCGGCCTGGTAGCCGCCGAAGTGCGCCACCGGGCTCCACTCGGGGCTGACCGGCGGCAGTTGTTCGTCCAGGCCCGCGTACTCGGCGGTGGCGTAGACGATCCGGCCGCCGACGACCGTCAGCAGGGACTCGATGTGCGCGATGTCCGGCTCGGGCACGGTGAAGTAGTCCTCGGACAGGACGGCCAGGTCACCGAGGAAGCCCGGACGCAGGACGCCCTTGACGCTCGTCTCCCCGGTCAGCGCGGCACCCGCCTCGGTGAACATGGCCAGCGCGGTGCGCCGGTCGACCCGGTTGTGCGGCGGGCGGACGACCAATTCGCCAACCGTGCGGCCGGTGACGAGCCAGTGCAGGGCGACCCACGGGTTGTAGGTGGAGACCCGGGTCGCGTCGGTGCCGGCGCCGACGGTCAGTCCGCGCTCCAGCATGGCCCGGATCGGCGGGGCGTCCGCGGCGGCACCGGGACCGTATCGGCGTACGAACGCCTCGCCCTGGAAGGACAGCCGGTTCTGTACGGACATGGCGCCGCCGAGGGCTGCGATTCGGTCGAGGCTGTCCGCGGAGACCGTCTCCGCATGGTCGAACAGCCACCGGTTGCCGGCCGGGAAGAGCCCTTCCGCGGCGAGCTTCTCGAAGACCGCCAGATCCCGGCGGATGGTCTCGTCATAGGTGGCGTGCAGCCGGAAACCCCAGCCGTTTTCCATGAGCAGGCGTACGGCCTTCTCGAACTCCGCCTCGTAGTCGCCCAGTTCCGGCCGTGGTTCGGCGAAGTTCTCGAAGTCCGCCGCCGCCCAGGTCAGATTCTCGCCCGCACCGTTGAGGCGCAGCCATTCGTCGCCGTCCTCGGGGCGGGCCATCTCGATCCAGCGGGTGAGATCGTCGATTTCCTGACCGGCGGTCTGCGGGAAGAGGTGATAGGCGATGCGCAGCGACAGTTGACCGGCCTTCGCCAGTTCGGTGACCGTGCTGTAGTTGTCGGGGAAGTTCTGGAACCCTCCGGCCGCGTCGATCGCCGACGTGAGGCCGAACCTGTTGAGTTCGCGCAGGAAGTGACGGGTGGAGGTCTTCCTGTCCTCGCCCTCCAGGACCGGGGCCTTGGCCAGCGTCGAGTAGAGGATGAGGGCGCTGGGGGCGGCGAGCAGCATGCCCGTCGGCTCACCGTCCCGGCCGCGTACGATCTGTCCGCCCTTGGGGTCGGGGGTGTCCCGGGTGAAACCGGCGGCCTTGAGCGCCGCCCGGTTGAGCACCGCCGCCTGATACAGGTGCAGGACGAACACCGGGGTGTCCGGCGCGGCGGCGTTCAGCTCGGCGACGGTCGGCAGCCGCCGTTCGGCGAACTGCTCGGCCGACCATCCGCCCACCACCCGTACCCACTGGCCCTTGGGGGTGCGGGCGGCCTGCTCGCGCAGCATCGCCAGGCCCTGACGCAGGGTGGGGACGCCGTCCCAGCGCAGCTCCAGTACGTAGTTGAGACCGCCCCGGATGACATGCAGATGCGCGTCGTTGAGGCCGGGGACCATCCGGCGGCCGAGGGCGTCGACCACCTTCGTGTCCGGGCCGACATGCGGTGCGACGTCGTTGTCGCCGCCGACGACCGTGATGACACCGTCGCGGATGGCGATCGCCTCGGCCTGCGGGCGGACCGGGTCCGCGGTGTGGATCTTCGCGTTGCGGACGACCAGGTCCGCGGCGTTGTCGGTGGCGCGGGGAACCAGCCCACCGACGGGCATCGTGGACACCTTTCGACAACCTCCTGCGGGATGAACGACGTCGAATACGTCTGCATCGACTTCCATGTGCGGCGCCGGTCGCGGGTCCGCATGACGCGTCACGGGGCGGGCTACCGTGCACTGCACAGGCCCGTACCCGGCACCTCGACTGCTGCGGCCGCCAGGCTATTTCGCGCCAAAGCCTCCCTTTGTCCCGGCAGTGCACTGGATGCGTTCCGACAGTGCACTGCGTGTCCGTGCGCTCCGAGGACAACTCCGGTGCGCTCGTGGGACATTCGCCGTCACATGAGCGGCCTAGCGTGGCGATCGACGACTCGTCAGATCCCGCGTCTGATGCGAAAGTCGCCTCACCGCGCCCGCGAGCCCGGCGCGCCACATGAAACTGGGGAGATACACATGTCCGACGCCGTGGATCCGGTGCAGCCGGTCCTGGAGCCGGCCGCGGCCGCGTTCGCCGAGGCCACCGCCAACCCGCCCTACCTCTTCGACCTGCCCCCGGCGGAGGGCCGCAAGGCGGTCGACGAGGTGCAGTCCGGTGAGATCGCCAAGCCGCAGATCGACGAGGAGTGGATCACCGTCTCCGGCGGTCCGACGGGCAGTGTCCGGGCCCGCGTCGTCAAGCCCGTCGGCGCCGAGGGGATCCTGCCGGTGGTCCTCTACATCCACGGCGCCGGCTGGGTGTTCGGCAACGCCCACACGCACGACCGCCTGGTGCGCGAACTCGCCGTGGGCGCGAACGCCGCCGTCGTGTTCCCCGAGTACGACCTGTCCCCCGAGGCCCGCTACCCGGTCGCCATCGAGCAGAACTACACGGTCGCGAAGTGGGTCGTCGAGCAGGGCGCTGCCAAGGGCCTGGACGGCTCCCGGCTGGCCGTGGCCGGCGACTCCGTCGGCGGCAACATGACCGCGGCGCTGACCCTGATGGCCAAGGAGCGCGGCGACGTCCCGCTGGTGCAGCAGGTGCTGTTCTACCCGGTCACCGACGCGAACTTCGACACCGGCTCCTACCACCAGTTCGCCACCGGCTACTTCCTGCGCCGCGACGGCATGCAGTGGTTCTGGGACCAGTACACGACCGACGGGGCCGAGCGCGCCCAGATCACCGCCTCCCCGCTGCGCGCCACCACCGAGCAGCTCACCGGCCTGCCTCCGGCCCTGGTGATCACCGGTGAGGCCGACGTGCTCCGCGACGAGGGCGAGGCCTACGCCAACAAGCTGCGCGCGGCCGGCGTCCCGGTCACCGCCGTCCGCTTCCAGGGCATCATCCACGACTTCGTGATGCTCAACGCGCTGCGCGAGACCCACGCCGCCGAGGCCGCCATCGCACTGGCCACCGGCACCCTGCGCGGCGCGCTGCACGCCGGCTGACAGCGCGCTCCGCGCTCACATCGAGGGGTGCGACGCGGGGCCGCGCGGACGGACTCCCTTCACGGCGTCCGTCCGCGCGGCCCTTTCGTCATGGCTCGGCGCGGGACCCCGCCGCCGGCCCCGGTCACCGGCGCGGCACCGTGACCACCGCGACCAGGCTCGCCAGAACCACACCGGCGACAAGCGCGGGTGCCGGGGACCAGGCGGCCGCCAGGACACCGACCGCGGCGAGGGGAAACAGGATGCGTTCGGCCACGCTCCGTTGGTGTGGCCGCAGGTGCACCATCCAGACCGTGATCAGGAAAACGGCCGCCGGAGCGGTGACCGCGGCGCCGGCGGCAGTCGGTGAGGTCCCGGTGTGACGCGTGACCTGATCCGCGTACGCGGCCAGGCCGGCGCCCTCGGCGGTCGCCGAGGCGAAGATCAGGTAGTGACCGTACGCCCAGGGGAATCTCCTGCGGTCGACCTGGTGCGTCGTGGCGAGCAGCGTGTGCGCGGGCCGGGCGAAGTACAGCCACCACATGGCGTAGGCCATGAGCAGGCCACCGGCCGCCAGCACATACAGCGAACCGGTGCCGTGATCCCGGTCGAAGACGCTGCGGACGGCGACGGTGGCGGCCGCTACGGACTCGCCGAGGACGATGAGGGTGAACAGTTCATAGCGCTCGGCGATGTGACGCGGATGCCAGGGCGTCATCCCGGCGGACTGCGCCCACACGGGAACGGCCACCTCGACCGCGATCATCACCACGATGCCGCCCAGCCGCGCCGACGCCGGGACGAAGAGCAGCCCCACCCACCCGAGTTGACATCCCGTCACCCCTGCGGCGAAGCGTAGCGCGGTGCTCCGCCGAGCGGGATCGGACAGCGCGGCACGCAACCACAGCGCGGCGAGCGCCGTCCGCAGCACGACGTACCCGAGCGTGATGACGTACAGATCCCCGTCCTCGAACGCGCGGCGCACGCCTGCGGCGAGGACGAGCGATCCGGTGATCTGCACCAGCACCGTCAGCCGGTACGGGACATCGTCCGGGTCGTAGGCGGAGGCGAACCAGGTGAAGTTCATCCACGCCCACCAGATGGTGAAGAACACCAGCGAGAAGCGCAGGGCACCCCCGGCGTAGTCCCCTTCCGTCAGCGCCCCGCGCAGGCTCGTGGACGTCTGCGCCACGGCGACCACGAAGCACAGGTCGAAGAGCAGCTCCAGCGAGGTGGCGGACCGGTGCGGCTCGCCGGGGTCGCGGCCCGCCATGCTGCGCCGCCTGCCGCCCGGGTCCGCGCGCAGGGCCGGGACGCGGCTCAGTGGAGGGCTCCCAGGGCCGCCTCGATCGTCCGGTGCGAGGTGGGACAGGCGTAGATCATGCGCTGAAGCCGGTCGACGGGTACCTCCGCACGGACGGTCACGTTCAGCCCATGACACACCTCCCCGCCCGCCGACCCCGCACCGACCACCGCGTCCGCCTGCTCGTCCGTACTCATGCCTCTCCTCGTTCCGCCGGCACTGCGGCCATGGACCGCCCCGACGACGCTAGAGCTGCCGGAGAACCGCCCGAGTCCGCCGGCGCACGGAGGCTTGTCCGAGAGCGAACGCCCGGCACGCGCACCGGACTCAGTGCGCAGGCAGGCAGCACCGTATGCACTGCGGGTCAAGCCACGCCTCGACCAGGCGCCTAGCGTCACCGGAGTACGAACACCACGGCACCGCAGGAGGCGGACCATGACCACCAATCTCCCATCCCCCCGCAGCAGCCAGCCCTGGCTGCACCAGAAGGGCGAGGTGATCCAGGAGTTCGGAACCGTCAAGCAGTTCCCGGTCGCCCTGTCCTACGAGGCGCGGATGTACTCCTGCCAGCGCCTGAACAAGGTCCTCGCGGACACGCAGATCCTCTACGGCCTCTACAAGAAGCACCACTGGCTGATGCGCGGCGCCACCTTCTACCAACTGCACCTGGTCCTGGACAAGCACGCGGGTGAACAGCTGGAGATCATCGACACCATCGCCGAACGCGTCCAGTCGCTGGGTGGCGTGGCGGTGGGAGATCCGCGGCACGTCGCCGAGATCACGTCGATCCCGCGGCCCCCGGACGGGGTGGAGGAGGTGCCGGCCATGCTGTCCCGGCTGCTGGAGGCCCACGAGACCATCCTCATCGACGCGCACGACGCCACCGCCCGGACCGCCGAGTGCGGTGACGACGGCACCATCGACCTGCTGGTCTCGCAGGTGATCCGGACCGGCGAACGGCAGTCCTGGTTCCTGGCCGAACATCTGGTCGACACACCGCTGGTGCGTGCCTGACCGTCGGCCTACGCCCACCGTCCCCGCCGATGTGAGCCCTGCCGTCCGCATACGATGCAGCGAAGATCGAAGCCGGCGCTGCTGGACCGGGAGCGGATGATGGATCTGCGGCAGATGGAGGTCGTCGTCGCGGTGGCCGACACGGGCGGTTTCACGGCGGCGGCACGGCGGCTGCACGTGGTCCAGTCCGCCGTGTCCAGCACGGTCCGCGCCCTCGAACGCGAGTTCGGCACCCCGTTGTTCGACCGCACCACACACCGCGTCGCCCTCACCCCGGCCGGCGAGGCGTTCGTCCCCGCCGCACGCGCGACGCTCCGGGCCGCCGAGCTGGCGCGGGAGGCCGTCGATGCCGTACAGGGGCAGCTGCGCGGGCGGGTGACGGTCGGCACGATGCAGGGGGTGTGGGCGGGACTCCACCATGCCCTGGCCGCGCTGCGTGCGGAGCATCCGGGTGTGGTCGTGCACCTGCGGCAGGCGGCCGTCGCCGACATCCGGCAGGCACTTCGCGACGGCACGGTGGACCTGGCCGTGGTCGCGCTGGACCGCCAGCAGCAGCGCGGGCTCGCGACCCGGCTGCTGTCCCGCGAGGACATGGTGCTGCTGGCGGCGCCCCGGCGGGTGCTCGCCGGGGCGACACCGCACGGCGAGGTCCGGCTCGCCGACATCGCCCGGTTGCCCCTGGTGGACTTCACACCCGGCTGGGCCATCCGCTACGCGGTCGACCGGGCCTTCCGGGCCGCGGGCGTCGATCGCAGCACGACGTTCGAGGTGAACGACATCGGCGCGGCGGCCGAACTGGTCCGGGGTGACCTGGGCGTCTGCATCATGCCCAAGTCGATCGCGGACCGCTTCCCCGATCTGCCCCAGTACCGGTTCGACCGGCACGCACCGCACTGGAAGATCATGGTGGTACGGCCCCCCGGCGAGGCACCACCGGCGGTCGCCGCGCTGCTGCGCCACATCACCTGACGGCAGCGGGACGGCTCGGGGCTCCGCACCCCCTCCCCGATGACCAGGGCACCCCGAGAAGAACGCTGTGGGACCACTTCCCGTGCACGCACGTTCATCCCGGCCACGCGGTGAACTCCTACCGTTCGAGCACCACTCAATCATCCGATAATTGGAGGAATCTTGCAGTTCGGGATCTTCAGCGTCGGCGACGTCACACCGGACCCCACCACGGGACGGACCCCGACCGAGCACGAGCGCATCAAGGCCATGGCCGCCATCGCCCAGAAGGCCGAGGAGGTCGGCCTGGACGTCTTCGCCACCGGCGAGCACCACAACCCGCCGTTCGTGCCGTCCTCACCGACCACGATGCTCGGCTACATCGCGGCGAAGACGGACAAGCTGGTCCTCTCCACCGCCACCACCCTCATCACCACCAACGACCCGGTGAAGATCGCCGAGGACTACGCGATGCTCCAGCACCTGGCCGACGGGCGCGTCGACCTGATGATGGGCCGCGGCAACACCGGCCCGGTCTACCCCTGGTTCGGGCAGGACATCCGCCAGGGCATCAACCTCGCCATCGAGAACTACGCCCTGCTGCACCGCCTGTGGCGCGAGGACGTCGTCGACTGGGAGGGCACGTTCCGCACCCCACTGCAGGGCTTCACCTCCACTCCCCGCCCGCTGGACGGCGTACCGCCGTTCGTCTGGCACGGCTCGATCCGCTCCCCGGAGATCGCCGAGCAGGCGGCCTTCTACGGCGACGGCTTCTTCCACAACAACATCTTCTGGCCCGCCGACCACACCAAGCGCATGGTCGAGCTGTACCGGACCCGGTACGCCCACCACGGGCACGGCAGGCCCGAGCAGGCGATCGTCGGGCTCGGCGGCCAGGTGTTCATGCGGAGGAACTCCCAGGACGCGGTGCGCGAGTTCCGCCCGTACTTCGACAACGCGCCGGTCTACGGCCACGGACCCTCCCTGGAGGACTTCACCGACCAGACCCCGCTGACCGTCGGCTCCCCGCAGCAGGTCATCGAGAAGACGCTCACCTTCCGCGAGTACGCCGGCGACTACCAGCGCCAGCTGTTCCTCATGGACCACGCGGGGCTGCCACTGAAGACCGTCCTGGAGCAGCTCGACCTACTGGGCGAGGAGGTCGTACCAGTACTGCGCAAGGAGTTCGCCGTCGGACGCCCGGCGGACGCTCCGGAAGCGCCGACCCACCGGTCCCTGCTCGCAGCGACTGCGGCAGCCACTCCGGAAGCCGCTTCGGACGCCGCTTCGGAAGGGATGACCGCCGCATGAAGCTCGTCGCCGTATCCGCAGGTCTGAGCACCCCCTCCGCCACCCGCCTGCTGGCGGACCGTCTCACCGACACGGTCCGCGACGAGCTCGCCGATCAAGGCCACAAGGCGGACGTCGATGTCATCGAGTTGCGTCCGCTGGCTGTCGCCATCGCCAACAACCTCGTCACCGGATTCCCCCCGCCGCAGCTGGCCGGCGCGATCGAAGCGATGACGGACGCCGACGGCCTGGTCACCGTGACACCGGTGTTCAGCGCCTCGTACAGCGGGCTGTTCAAGTCCTTCTTCGACCTGATCGATCCGGGCGCGCTCACGGGCAAGCCGGTCCTGATCGGAGCGACGGGTGGCACTCCCCGCCACTCTCTCGTCCTGGAACACGCGCTGCGCCCGCTCTTCACCTACCTGCGGACCGTGGTCCTCCCGACCGGCGTGTACGCGGCGTCGGAGGACTGGGGTTCAGGCAGCGACGCACACACCGAAGGCCTGCCCGCGCGCATACGCCGGGCGGGCCGGGAAATGGCCTCGATCCTGGTTGCCAGAGCAGCCGATCCCCTGCCCGAGGACGACCTCACCGGGTCCAAGAAGCGGCTCTCCGATCTGCGCTTCGACTGAGCGCGCCACGGCATCCCTGCCGGTCAACGGCGCATGAGGGCCAACGTCCTCCAGGGCTTCGAGGGCTTCGACATCCGGCCCATCAGGACTGGTGGCCGCGGCTGCGCACCTGCGTCCAGTGGCGGCGGTGATCGTCAACTGCGAGGCGGCCTGTCATGGTGCCGATGAGAAGGTGCTCTCGGCCCAGTCGGCGAACGACGTCCAGGGCAGATCGGGATGGGCGGCGTGCAGCGCCGGCACGTCGACGCGGTAGCCGTGGCCACGCAGGAACGCCCACATCGCCCGCATGTCGTCGTTGCCGATCTCGTCGAGCTGCACTTCGTCGTGGCGAACGGTCCGACCGAGCGCCGTGCTCAACGTGGCGGCCATGTCACCGGGCGTGGGGGCGTCACCGGCGAGCTCGATGCGCTGTCCGGTGAACGCCGGAGCCGACCCCGCCGTCGTCACCCAGTGGATCAACGAGGCCCAGCGGGACAAGGACGCGGCGCAGAAGAAGCTCGACGCGCAGCCCGCCGTCACAGTGCATCCAGACCGCCGATGTCGTGGCCCAGCAGGGGCGCCGAGACGACCTCACGGCGAAAACGCGTCCAGTGTTCGGCATCGGCCGCCAGCTCCGACCGGAGCGTCTTCACGGCGACCGGGCGGAACAGCAGCAGATCGTACGCCAGCCATACTTCCGCCACCCCCCCGGCGACCCAGAACGTGTTCCAAACGGTGGCGTCCGCCCAGACGACGTGAACGATCCACCGTGCTCCCCCTCGCTGCCGACTTCCGCCGAGGCACCGTAGGAGTGGTTCTTGTGGATCTCTGTGATCCACTGCCGACCCCGTGGCCTGTCCCGGCGGTGGTCGGGGGCACCTACCCTCCCCGCCATGAAAGGCGCATGGAAGCCTCCTGCATCTGATCCACCACGTCGGGCGGCGGAAGCGTGTCCGGCAGCAGTGACCACTTTCGGGTACGCCGGCACGGAGCCTGCCAGTTCCCGGGGGGGTTCACACCAGAGCGGCGCCTTCGCGAGACAGGCCCAACTGGCCGGATAATCCGCTAGATTGGCCATCCGTTGGGACGAGAGGCCACTTGGGGGCGGGCGCTATGAGTCGGTGGCATGGGCTGCCCCGGGTTCTGCGTACTCCCACCGCGCGGATCTGCATCTCCGTACTCATAGGTGCTGTGGCCGGGCTGGTTGTCTTCGGGGTCACCAGGCTGTCCGGACGAAATCTGTTCGTGGTCACCGGCGCTTTCGCCGGCGCGGTCAGTGTGCTGGCCTTTCAGGTGTACGGGCGTGCCGCCAGGCTCACCGAGGTACGTGTCACGGTGCCGCAGCTCAGTGAGTTGACCTTCGTGGTCAACAATGAGGCCAGGCAGGTCGCTTGGCGCCTGTTCGTCGAGACCGTCACCCGGGTGTCGACCCAGCCGCTGGCCGATGACGAGGGGCTGCTCCGGGAAGCCCTCACCTCGTTGTATGGCCTGTTCGGCACGGCCCGGGAGGCATTGAAGTCCGCACGTCCCTCGGTGCAGGTCACGGGCGAGCAAACGGTGGAGTATCTCGCCATCACCATGCTCAACCGTGAGCTGAGGCCGTTCCTGTCCACCTGGCACCCCCGGCTGAAGTCATTCGAGGAGGACCATCCCAACCGGCCCGAATCGGAGTGGTCGGGGGGCGCGGCCTGCCGGGCGGAGCTACGCGTCGTGCAGGCCAACCTGCGGGGCTACGCGCTCGGTTTCGCACGACTGGCGGGTGTCAAGAATGCCACGGTGTTGGTGGACGGTGCGACGCAGGGAGAGTGACCCGTGCGGGTGAGAATGTCCGAGGCGGACAGGCGTTACGACGCCTTCATTTCGTACAGCACCTCCCCGGACGCGCCCCTCGCAATCGCCGTCCAACGCGCCCTGCATCATCTGGCACGACCCTGGTATCGCATGCAGGCGTTACGTGTCTTCCGTGATCAGACCAGTCTGGCCGCCGGACCGGATCTTAGGCTGAGTATCAACGAAGCGATCCAAAGCAGCGAGCATTTCATCCTGCTGGCCTCGCCGGAGTCGGCGGCCTCGCCTTGGGTACAGCATGAGGTCGAGGTGTGGCGTGACTGTCACCAGGATCGACCCACGACCTTCTTCATCGCCGTCACGGCCGGTGAGATCCACTGGGACCGAGCTGCCGGTGGGTTCGACTGGGGCCGTACCACCGCGCTTCCCGCCGAGCAACTGCGCGGTTGGTTTCAGGGCGAACCGTTATGGGTCGACCTCTCCTGGGCGCGCGACGAGGACCAACTCTCCTTGCGCCACCCACGATTTCGTGACGCCGTGGGTTCCTTGGCCGCCGCTATCCACGGCAGGCCCAAAGATGAACTCGACGGTGAGGACATCCGTCAGCATCGACGCGCGACCTGGTTGCGTCGTGCGGCTGCCGCGATTCTGGTGATGGCCACCGCTGTGGCCTTTCAGCAGAGAGAGGAAGCGGTGGGCCAGCGGCAGACCGCGGAGCGCCAGCGTCAGACGGCAGTCGAGCAGCGTCATGTGGCAGACGAGCAGCGGCGTCTGGCGGACCAGCAAAGGGTGTTGGCGACCGGTCGAGCGCTTCAGGCCGAGGCGGAGACCCTCCGTGACACGCAGCCACAGACATCCCTCCGGATGAGCCTCTCGGCGCTCCGGGTGAATCCCACTCCGGAGGCGCGCAAGGGACTGATCACCACCTTGATGCAGACGCGTTTCGCCGGCGGTTCGGACGGCTCGGGTGGTCGACCCGGCACCGAGGTGAAAGCGGCGTTCAGCCGTGACCGCCGTACCCTGGCCACCGTCGAAGGGGGATCCGGGGACACCGTGACGCTTTGGGACGTCTCGGACCCGGCGCAAAGGAGTCGCCTGGGCACCCTGCGGGATCCTTCGGAAAGCGTCGAGGGGCTCGATTTCGGCTCGGACGGCCGCATCTTGGCCACGGTCGGTTCACACGGCACGACGCTGTGGGACATCGGCAACCGTGCTCGTCCCAGGCAACTGGCCTCCCTGACCGGTAAGGGCACGACCAGCGGCGTCGCCTTCAGCGCGGACGGTCATCTCCTCGCCACGGTGGGCCAGCCTCCGGTGAACGTTGCACACAGCGACGACGGTGCCTTGGCGCTCTGGGACGTCCAGGACCCTGCGCGCCCTCGGCGACTGAGCATGCACACCGGGGTGTACGACAGCTCCACGGTGATCTTCAGCCCGGACGGGCACGGCCTTGCGACATCGACTGACCGCATGGAGGGACCGTCGGAGCCGGTCACCGCTCACCCGATCCTCACGCACATTCCCGGCACCACACTGTGGGACATCAGCGACCGGACCCGACCGCAGCCGATGCGCCGGCTGGACCATGTGCGCGGAGCAATGTCCTTCAGCCCCGACAGCCATGTGTTGGCGACCGCGTACGACCAGACCCTGATTCTCTGGGATGTCACCCGCCCCGGCGAGGCGAGGCAGCTCAGTGTGGCCACGGGGCATTCGGATCGCATCAACGCGATGCGTTTCAGCCCTGACGGGAGTACCTTGGCCACCGTCAGCGACGACCATTCGGCGGTGCTGTGGAGACTTACCGACGGCAAGCTTGAGAAGTCGGTGAACCTGCCGGGGCAGGACGATTTACTGGCCCTCTCGTTCTCCGAGGACGGCCGTACGGTCGTCACCGCCGACGCCTCGGACGCCGTCACCCGCTGGCGCCTCAAGGCCCCCGCCCAGCCACACGTATTGGCCACGTTGAAGGGCCAGAACGGCAAAGCCATGGCGGCCGCCTTCGGCCCGGACGGCCGGGACGTAGTTACGACGGCCTACGACGGCACCATCATCCTCTGGGACCGCGCCGACACCGCCGACCCGCACCAGAGGGCGAAGTGGACGGTCAACTATCCCGTTGCCGATGCGGCGATCAGCCTCAGCGGCCGACTGCTCGCCGCCATCAGCAACGACGGCACCATCCGCATCTGGGACATCAGCGGCCACGGTGAGCCTCGGCTGTGGAAGACCATGACCTCCTCGACCCCGACCACCTCGCCGGGCCGGTACTCGATCCTGTTCAGCCGCCGCTTCGGCGAGACGCTCGTCGCCGCCGGCGGCGACCTTTGGGCCGACCAGGGTGGCTGGGCCGGAGTATGGAACGTGGACGCCCCCGCAAACCCGCGGTTGCTCTCCGGGTTCACCCATACCAGCACCACGGAGCCGGTCGCGCTCAGCCCGGACGGGAAGATCCTCGCTCTCCCCGGGCCGTCCTTGTGGGACATCGGCCATCCCGCCAAGCCGGTGGAACTCGCGCCGCGCTTGGCGGACGCGGACCATTATTCGAATGCCGGCGAAGTGGCATTCAGCAGAGACGGAAAGACGCTTGCGACGGCTGATAGCGACACCCTCGACAACGACGCAGTGGCGTTGTGGGACATGAGTTCTCCGGCCCACCCCAGAGAACTGATCCGTCTCAATGGGACACGGCGCGTCAACAGGGTGGCGTTCCATCCGCGTGTGGACCTTCTGGCCGTCGCGGGTGCCGACGGGACGACACGTCTCTGGGATGTCGCCGATCCCAAGTTGTCCGTTCCGGTGACGGCCCTGCAGACCGATCCGAGCGCTGTGAACAGCGTTTCCTTCAGCCCCGATGGGCAACTGATGGCGACCGCCTCCGGCGAGGTCGCCACGGTGTGGGCACTCGGCGAATTGCCGTCCGTCGTGGCCGACCCCGTCGGTATAGCGTGCAAGCTCGTGGGGCAGGGATTCAGCCACCAGGAGTGGCAGCACTATGCGCCGGGTTTGCCCTATCAGCGGCTGTGCCCCGCGGGCGCCTGAGTCTGCCGTTGCCCACACTGTTCCCCGGTCTCCCAAGGATCGTGCGGTCCTGGGCCGGTGTAGCGCAGGGTTGTTGGAAGCCGAGTTGGAGAGGGAAGGAGAAAGCGGGTGGGACAACGGGCTACGGAGCAGCGGCGCGGGCCGGGGGGCTTGACGGTGACTTCCTTCGGCACCAACCCCCACTGCGGCGATGCTTGCCCCCGAACCGCCGCCTGAGCGCCACGTCTCACGGTCATCTCCTGGAACGGAACTTCTCGTGGAATGCTAGGAGTTAGCAGTCCCGAACGTACGAGCACAGGACAAGGCGGGGGCGGTCTTGGACCGGGATGTCTTCATTTCGTACAGTCACAAGAGTGACGTCGAGCTGGCCGCTGCGCTCGAGGAAGGGCTGCGCGGTGTGGCGCGCACTGCGTGGGGGTTCCGTCCCGGTGCGCGGGTGTTTCGGGACACCACGAGCCTTGCTGCCAGCAGCGACCTCGGTGGTGCCATCAAGGATGCTCTGGCGGGCTCACGTTATTTCATCTACCTGGCTTCCCCCGCGGCTGCGGAGTCCCGCTGGGTGCGCGAGGAAATCAGGTACTGGCGTGAGCACCACTCCATGGACACGTTCCTCATAGCTCTGAGCGATGGCCGCATCGAATGGGACACCGCGCGCGAAGACTTCGACTGGCAGAGGACGACGGCGCTTCCGAGCGAGCTGAGCGGTGCGTTCCCCGAGGAGCCCCTGTGGGTGGACCTGCGGGAGAATCGCCAGGCCTCCGCCTACTCGATGGCACCCGGCAGCACGTTTCGGGACCGCGTGGTCACCCTCGCCGCGCCGCTGCACGACATGAGCAAAGATGAGCTTGACAGTACAGACCTTCATCTTCAGCGCAGGGCCGCCCGAATCCGGCGATCGCTGGTTACCGGCCTCTGCGTCTTCCTTGTCGCTGCAATCGTAGCCAGCCTCATCGCCTGGCAGCAGGCCAACGAGGCGATCAGCCAGAGGAACCTCGCACAGGAACGCGCCACCATCGCCACCGCGCGGCTGCTGGCCGCGACCGCAATCAAGGACTCCCCCGACGATGCTGCCCGCGCGCAGTTGTTGGCCAGCGAAGCCTACCGCCTGCGTCGCGAGCCGCAGACCGTGGCGGCGCTGTTCCAAACTGTGAACGACAACCCCGATCTGGTCCGCCAGCACACGCTCGCCGCGCCGGTCAGCTCCCTTGCGGCGTCGGCCGGTGGAATCACACTCGCAGGCACCGCCGACGGCCGGTTGATTCGCTGGGATCCGGTCACAGACACCAGCGCCACGGCGCGTCTGGGTGACCTGCCGGTGACGAAGGTGGCGATCAGCGACAACGGCGCGGTGGCCGCGGCGACCGACGGTCGGCACGCGGTGATCTGGCACCCGGGCACAGCACCGATCCCTCTTCAATTCGAGCATCCCGGGAGGTTGGCGGTCTCACCGAAGGGCACGACGGTCGCGGTGCTGACCGTGCCAACACCCAGTGTTCAGGCCAGCCTGTCCACCTTCGACGCGTCGACTGGTACCCGGCGCCGCAGCGTCGGACTCTCGGATCAGTACTGGGACGGAGTCGGCATGCCCAACGAGCAGACGGTCACGGTGACCAGCGGCTCTGGCCGATGGCAGCGCCTCCGAACTGCTGACCTGACCGTCACGGTTCGCCAGGAGGAACAGACGGCCCCAGACAGCAGGGGCATCTCCGCAACCTCGGACGACGGGTCCTTCACCGGCTTCCTGGCCGGCTGGGCGATGGTCTTCGACACAGCACGCGATCGGAAGGATCCCAACGGCTACTCCGCTGTGGATAGTTCATACACTCCGAACGTCCTCGCGATCCGCCGAGACGGCAAGCGGATCGCCTCGGGCGGCGGCGGACAGTTGTGGGTGTCCGAAGTCAGCAAAGGTCTCAATGACAACCGCAGCGAGACAGAGCTACTGGGCGCCGGTGGTGCCGAACACGTGGCGTTCGTAGGCGGCTCGGACCGGCTCGTCACGGCCAAAGGCAGCACGTTGTCCCTGTGGGATCCCGCCCAGCGCCCCAGGCTGCGGCTGAACGCCGACGGCCTGAAAGTCCCAGACACCCCCGAGTCCAGCAATCCCACCCAGATGGCCGTGTCACCCGATGGCCGGCGCGTCCTACTGGTTGGTGGATACGGGGACGTGGTGCTGTACGACCTCCACGGCAGACCCAGCGCGGGCAGGGCCATCACGAGCCCCGAGAAGGACGTCTTTCCCGCCTGGCTGCCTGACGGGACCCCAGCATTGATCGGGAAGGTCGGCTGCGGCCTTTACGCAGTCCGAGGCACCGGCACCCAGAACCTGCTGAAGGGCCAAGGCGTGGCGAACGTCACAGCGCGACTGACGCCCGACGGACGGAACCTGATCTGCGTCAGTGAATACGGCGGAATGACGGTGCGCCGGGTGAACGATGCAATGTACGTCTACGACGCACCTAGTCAGGACAAGCCACTGACAGAATATTCCCCCGCCCCGGTAGGCCTGGCCGCGATCAGCGAGGATGGCCGATACGCGGCCTGGATCGCCGGACAGGACCACGGCGGAGGGCAGCTGACCGTGGCGGACAGCAAGGAACGCAGGACCATCACCGTGCCCGGCGTGTCGGAGACGGTCGACTTCGCCGGCGACCGAATGCTTGTCTCACACCCTGACAGTTCGTTAGACGTCCGGGAGCCTTCCGGAACACTGATCCGAACCATCCACATCGGCTTAGCGATGGCCCGCCCTTCGAGCTGGATACCTGGTACGCCATTCATTGGTCAGATCCGCGACGACGGCACGGTAGTCGTGATCGACATCGACTCCGGGACGATATTGGGAACGCTGCAGCTGCCAGGCCACGCAGGCACGTGGGCCACGGCCCCTTGGGAGGCCACCGCCATCGCCGGAGTAGGCTCGACCGGCGAGTTACTGACAGCGACCCCAGCCGGATCAGTGGTCCGATGGGCAGCCACCGCACGGTCCTGGCTCGACCTCGCCTGCCGGTTCGCCGGCCGAGATCTGCAGCCCGAAGAGTGGCGGGAGGTAACCGGGTTCAATCCCCCGGGGAACCTCAGCTGTCACAGGTGAGTCGAGGCCGTCGGCTTAACTCTGCTGCCTTGCCTCGCAGGACTCGTCCCCGCTGGCCCAGGCACCGTCACCTACAGGGGAGGGGCACGCCGCTGAACGGCGCCATCCCGGGTGCGGCATGGGTGTTCCCAGACCTTCGCGCTCCTTTCCTGGCCACCGTGCAGCAGAACGTCGACCTCGGCCTGGAGGCAAAGGGAGCCTCGCCGTCGAGCGCGCCAAGGCCACCCTGCGGCCCATCGATCTGATCGGCCTGGACGGAATCGAGTCTGCGTACCCCAAGGAGTTGTCCGGCGTAGAGCAGGAGGGCGTCGCCCGGGCCGGGGGGCGGTCGTGGCGGCGGCGAAGCTCGCGGACGGCAGGAAGCCGGCCGTGCCGTCGGCACGCAGGACGACGGCCGGAGGATGGCCCCCGAGGGAAGGTGTACGACGATCTGACCGGCAACGGGGCCGGGTTCGACCGTACCGAAGATCGCCGTGCAGTAGCGCGGTCGGCGTAGCGCTCGTGAAGCACCTTGTTCAGGGTCGACAGGCCAGAGATGTGATCGTGATCGTGCAGGCCCGCGGCGCGCAGGGTGCAGCGGTTCAGACAGTTGACCGCGGCTGTCTGCGCTCCCTTGCCGCACACATCGCCGAGGAAAAAGGCGAAACGCCCGCCGAGAGCCGTGCCGGTCACGCGACGGCACACCATGCACCTCGATCGCGGAAGGGACCGTATGTCCCGCCGCTCCTTCGAGGTCGTCACCGCATGGTGCCGAACTCGGACGACGTCCGGCGCAAGGACTGCCTCCCCGCGAACCACCCTGCGCAGCGGGGACCCCCGACCCTGCCGACCGACGGCATTCCGCGTGGGCAGGCCCTGCGCCCGTCGTCTGTGCGAGGGCGGCGGCAACCGTCCCCGAGAGTGCCGGTTGTCCGGCCGTCATTCCACGCTGAGCATGCCTTCGTGCAGGCGTGCCAGGAGACGCGTTATGAGGCGGGAGACGTGCATCTGGGAGACACCGAGGCGTTCGCCGATCTGGGCCTGGGTGAGTTCCTCGACGAAGCGCCAGTGGATGATCTTTCGGTCCCGTTCGTCGAGTTCTGCGATCATCGGTGCGAGGGCATGGAAGTCGTCGACCAGTTCCAGTGCCTCGTCCTCGTCACCGATGAAGTCCGCCAGGACGGCCTCGCCGTCCTCGCTGCCGTTGATCGCCGCGTCCAGGGAGGCCGACTTGTAGCCATTGGAGGCCAGCTGGGCCTCAGCCACCTCTTCCTCCGGAAGGCTCATCAGCTCGGACAGCTCTTTGGTCGTCGGTGTCCGCCCCAGTCGGGTGCACAGTTCCTCGTTGGCTCGGGCGAGCTGGACGCGGGCTTCCTGAAGCCGTCGTGGCACGTGCACGGCCCAGGACGTGTCGCGGAAGAACCGCTTGATCTCGCCGACGATGTAGGGGATGGCGAAGGAGGTGAACTCCACCTCACGGGACAGTTCGAACCGGTCGATGGCCTTGATCAGTCCGATCATGCCGACCTGGACGATGTCCTCCATCTCCTCCGGCCCACGGCTGCGGAACCGGCCGGCCGCGTAGCGCACGAGGGACATGTTCATCTCGATCAGCGTGTTGCGGGCGTAGCTGTAGTCGGGCGTGCCCTCCTCCAGCATCGCCAGTTGTTCGAAGAACGGCTTCGACAATCGCCGCGCGTCCCTCGGCGCGACCTCGCAAGGGTTAGCGATCTCCGGAACGTCCACCGTCTGCTCGGCAGTCTGCGTGGTCGTCGTCGGCATCGTGCGCCCCTCCCAGTCGATCGGTCCTGTCCTCACCGGTCCATCGTCCGGCAAGCACCCGCATACCCCGGCTGCCGACCGGCATTCCTCGACCGTCCGTCAGTTCCCGTTCTCCTCTCCATGGCCGCGGACTCCCCGCATCTCGGCCACGACGAACCCCCGAGCCCTGCTCGACGGTCGGCTGGGGCGGTACGGCGATCTCGTCAGGGCGGGTGAGGACGCCGAGCAGGATCGGGCCCCGAATGCGGAGGGCGCTTCGCGCGGCGCTCTCCACCCCTCCCGGATCCGTCACGCGGAGGCTGGCGATGCACATGGGCTCGGCCACCCCTGCGAAGTCGGGATTGTCGAGCACGGTGCCGGAACGGGCAGACCGGCCTGCTCCTGTTCGAGTTTCACCATGCCCGGTCGGCGGTCGTCGAAGACGACGAGCGTGACGGGAAGGCGGTACGCCTTCAGGGTCATGAGGTCGCCGCTCCACGATCTCCCTCACCCCCACCGGCCGAGTCGCCGCCCTCACCGCGCTCCGAGAACGTGCCCACGCCCCGCGGACCGCACCCTGGACGTGATCTTCCCGTTCAGGTCCGGGCGGGCAGTACGCAACCGAGTTTCAGCGGCGCGGCGCGGACGGCCGGCAGGTCGCCGGGGGCCACCATGAGATGCCTTGGGCCGATCCGCGAGCACAGCGTCCCCGCCCTGCGGTCCTTCGCGATCACCATGGCCTGCGCCTCGTCCGCACTCCAGCAGGTGGCACGTACCCAGATCCCGTACCTTCTCGGCGCGGGAGGCGGCGTCGGCCAGCAAAGCCGTGACGGCCTGCGGCAGTTCCTCTCCTGTGCTGCTCTCCGCCAGGAAGCGGCGCAGCTCCTCCAGACCTCGGCCCGCGTGGAGGGCCTTCAGCAGGGCGGCGGTGGACAGCGTCCAGACCCGGTCCGCGGACCGGGTGGCGAACGCGTCGAGCAGCAGCGCCTCGGCGGGGGCCAGGCCGTCGAGTGCCACGATGTCAAGGCTCGGCAGAACCCTGACCGGGCTCCGCGCCACGGCGGCGGGCTCCGGGCCCGGTCGGTAGGCGTCGGTGCGCCCCGTCGCGTACGCCCCGAGCGGGTTCAACCGGACGGCGAGCAGCCCGTCGTAGCGGCTGAGCCGCTGAAGCCGGTCGGCACCCCACATGTGGCGGAAGTCGTCCCGGGCGCCGTCCGGGTCGATGTACTGGACGTCGACGAGGCCGAGGGTGGCCGCGTACTCGAACAGCACACAGGGTGTAGCGGCCCTGCAGCACCGGCCAGTCGTGGTGTCCGTCGTAGCCGAGGCTGCCGACTTGCGCGTCCTCCAGGTACAGCTTCCACAGCGCCCGCTCGGAACGCACCAGGTACGGGTCATGCCCCGCGGTACGCATCGCCTTGAACAGTTCGTCCACCGCCATCCATTCCCCTGGCGTGCAGCACTCGGCGAGCGCCGCACCCACCGCCTTGCGGCGCGGGCCGGCCGCGGTGAGGACGTTCGCCGCGCGCTGCCCCTTGACTGCCTCGATGCGGCTGAACTCGTCCAGTACCCCGTGGCTCGGCCAGCGCCGCCACAGGTGCCGGATCGTCTCGTGGGCGGGCGCGGCCAGCGCCTTGCGGCCCCGCGCGGTCAACTCCAGTCGGCCGTCCGACAGTTCCGCAAGACCGCCAGCCTGGAGCAGCAGCGGCCAGGCGAATGCCCTGACCGCCTCGCCCTCGTAGAAGTCACTGCCGGTGAGGACCTCGCCCGGTGCGCGGAGGGTGGCGGCGGAGGGGCGCTACGTCTTGTCGCCGCACCGCAGCCTGCCCGCGGCAACCAGCCGCAGCACGGCCGCGAGCTCCGTTCTTGCATCATGCTCCATCGTCCGCTCGGTCCTCGCCGCCACAGACCGCTCCTCCCCGCCACGCCTCGCCTCACCCTATGACGTTTGATTGCTGCCTCCGGTCGGCTCCGCTGCCGTGGCCCATCCGCGTCCGAGCCCATCCGCGGCGGCGATGGGGTCCGCCGTGTGAGCGAGTATCAGTACTACGAGTTCCAGGCCCTCGACCGGCCGCTCAGCCGCGAGGAACAGGAGCAGCTGAGGGCCGTCTCCACCCGGGCCCGGATCACCGCCACCAGCTTCACCAACACCTACAACTGGGGCGACCTGGGCGCCAATCCGCGCAAAATGGTCGAGCGCTACTTCGACGCCCACCTGTACGTGACCAATTGGGGCACCCACCGCCTGATGCTCCGCCTGCCCAAGCAGACCCTGGCCCTGGCGACGGTGCGGCCGTACAGCCTCGACCACCACATCGAGGTCTGGACCACCCGCACCCACCTCCTGCTCGACCTGACCAGCGAGGACGAGGGCGGCGACTGGATCGAGGGCGCCGACGACTCGCTGTCCGCCCTCATCGGCGTACGCGACGAACTCACCACCGGCGACCTGCGCCCCCTCTATCTGGCCTGGCTCTCAGCGCTCGCCGCCTGGGAACTCGAAGACGACGACGAAGAGGAGTACCGGACCTGGCCCGAACCGCCCGTCCCGGCCGGGCTTGGTGAACTGACCGCCCCGCAGCGCGCGCTCGCGGATTTCCTGCGCGTGGACGACGACCTGCTGGCGGTCGCGGCCCAGGCCAGTCCCGCCACGCCCAAGAAGCCGGCCAGGCCTGCGAAGAAGGAACTCGCCCCTCTGATCGCCGCAATGCCCCAGAAGGAGAAGGACGCTCTGCTGCTGCGGCTCGCCCTCGGCCCGGAACCTGGGCTGCATGCCGAACTCCTGCACCGCCTGCGCGGCGCCGACGCCCCCATCACGGTCTCCGGGCGCCGGTCCGCCGCCCACCTCCTGGACGCCCTGCAGGCCCGGCCCTGCATCTCCGCCTCACCAGCCGCCTGGATCCTCCGGGGTCAGCACCCGTGAGCCGTGACCCGGCGCCACCGACACCGGCTGAGGCAATCGCCCGCCTGCGCAGCGAGGAGATCACCCTGACCTAGGACCCCGCGACCAGAACCCTGACCGCGGACACGCCCCAGGCAGAAAGGATCACCATCAGCTGACCGATGCCCGCCGAACCGCCGACGAAGGGGAGAAGCCAGGCCGAAGACCCCGCCACGACGAACACCCGCCCGGGCCGGGAGCCGGAAGCGGGTGCCGATCTCCTGTACCCAAGAACGGGGCGCCGTGGGGTAACTCTGTGTCCGACGGCGTACGCCGACCATCCCCTGCCCCGCAGGCCCGTTGAAGCGCCCGCATCCAGGTCAGCCTCCGCATCCCGCAGCCGATGGACAACGCAGGACGCCCCCGGTTGCGTCGTGGTCCGCAGCCCTCCCTTACGTGCAGGCCGGGCGGGCCGGCGATCGGGGTCGCTGACCGCCCCGACCGCTTGGTGAGACCTTGACGGACACGCGTGTGGACCCCGGTCCCGAAAAGGCTCCCGCCCCATCCGCCCGGTTCCGCGCGACGGACCCGCCCTCCGGCCGCGTAGAGCGGACGACGGATTCACCCACGGAGGGGGCTGCACAGTGACAGCGCGTGCACTCAAGGGGGCACTGAGGGGTGCCAGGGGTACGGCGATCGCGGCGGCGGCGATGGCCGTGCTGACCGCATCGCAGGCACCGGGGGCGGTCTCGGCCGAGGCCGCGGAGCCCGCGCGGAAGGCGGCGCCCGCCGCGGACGGCGCCAGCGTGTCCGGCGACACCCCGTACCGCACCGGCCTTCCCCCGCTGCGGACACGGAAGGACGGCTCGGCACCGGGAGCGACGGTCGGCGGCGCCCTGCCCGCGACCGTGTTCGCCGCGTACCGGCGTGCCGAGGAGGAACTGGCGCGCAGCGCGCCCGGCTGCCTGCTGCGCTGGCAGCTGCTGGCCGCGATCGGCCAGGTGGAGTCCGGGCAGGCATGGGGTGGCCTGGTGACCCCGGGCGGTACGACCGTGACGCCCATCCTCGGCCCGCGGCTGACCGGCGGCGCCTTCGCCGTCGTGCCGGACACCGACGGCGGCGCGTACGACGGGGACCCGGTGTACGACCGCGCGGTCGGCCCGATGCAGTTCATCCCGTCCACCTGGGCCCGCTGGGGCGCGGACGGCAACGGCGACGGACGGTCGGACCCGAACAACGTCTACGACGCGGCGCTCGCCGCCGGCCGCTACCTGTGCGCGGGCGGCCGCGACCTGTCGAACCCCGCCGACCTGGACCGGGCGATCCTGGGCTACAACCACTCGGACGCCTATCTGCGCACCGTCGAGGCCTGGTACGCGTACTATCTGACCGGACACCGCGTGGTGCCGGACGCGTCCACCGGATCACGGTCGGACCGGACGGAGCCGTCCCGCCCGCAGAGGCCGAAGCCCTCGCCGCCGAAGTCGTCGCACGACCGGAAGCCGGTCCCCGGCCCTTCGCCCACGTCGTCGGCGCCGCCTGCCTCACCCTCCCCCAGCCCGTCCCCAGCGGCGGGCGTGCCGAAGGCGTCCGGGACGCCGCTGGTCCCCGTCCCCGAGCCGACTCTCACGCTGCCCGGCGGCGGCGTGCTGCCCGACGCGAGGCCATGACCATCGGCAACGGCTGGAACACGATGAGCGCCTCCCCCTCCACAACCGCGACTACTCGGCGGTAATGTCGCCATCCGCCGGAAGCACAGGACCGGCGGGTGAGTGCGAAGGGGCCCTCATGGCGACGGACATGCCTGCGGACACAGCGGCCGCCGAGGAGCGTTGGCAGCGCATGTGGAGCCATCGCGAGCAACTGCTCAAGGTGGCCCGGCGACGCTCCATGAGCCGGGAGGACGCCGAGGACGCCGTGCACGAGGCGATGCTGCGGGCCGCGGAACGCCCGGACCTCGACGACGATCGGCTCGGCGCCTGGCTGACGACGGTGACGATGCGGCTGTGCGTCGACCGGTACCGGCAGGTCAACCGGGAGGCCGAGGTGGGCAGCCGCCCCACGCTCGTCGCGCCGGGCCCGGTCCCCGTCGAGGAGGCGGTGTGCGACCGGGCCGAGGCGAAGTGGCTCGCCGTGCGCAGCGGTGAGCTGCCCGCCCGGCAGGCTGAGGCGCTCCGGCTGAAGTCCGAGGACCTGGACGTGAGTCAGGTCGCGGTGCGGATGGGGCTCAGCTACCGGACCGTCGAGTCGCTGCTCGCCCGGGCCCGGCGCACGCTGCGCGCCTCGCTGGCCGGGACGCTGGGGCTGGTGATGTTCCTGGTCGGGCGCGGGCGGCTGCGCGGGGGTGGCAAGGCCCAGGTGGTCGCGGTGACCTCGACGGCGGCGACCCTGGCGGTGGCGGGGCTCGTGCTGCCGTACGCGCTCAATGCGGGCGGGAAGGGGAACGGTGCGGCGCCGCGGCCGGCCGTGTCCAGCGACGCGCAGGTGCGGCGCGGCGACGCCACGGGCCGGGGGCTCACCCTGAGGACGCGCACCTCCCCGCCCCCGGCGCCCGGCGCCCGGAGTCGGACGCCCTCACCGACCGGGGGGACGTCCCGGCCGCTGCCGGTGACCGTGCCGTCCCTGCCGGGCGTGTCCTCGTCCGCGCTCCCGGGGCTGTCGGCGCCGCAGGTCCCGCGGCTGCCCGGCGTACCCGAGGTGCCGGACCTGCCGACGAGGTCGGTCGCCTCGTCGGTCCCGTCGCTGCCCCCGGCCCCGGCGGTACCGGCCGCTCCGTTCTCCGCCCCTGTCCCTGCCCCGAGGACGTCTTCGAGCACGCCGTCGCCGAAGCTGCCGTAGCACGCCGTAAACACGTCCGAAAAAAATCCCGGTCGTCGCGACGGACGTCCCACGCCTCCCCGTAGAGCAGATGTCGGAGCTGCTCCACGGGCGAAGGGTGGGACCGGATGGGTGTCGAGATCTGTGTGGAAGGGCTGACCAAGTCCTTCGGCCACCAGGTCATCTGGCAGGACGTCTCGCTGACGCTGCCCGCCGGGGAGGTGTCGGTGATGCTCGGCCCCTCGGGGACGGGCAAGTCGGTGTTCCTCAAGACGCTCGTGGGGCTGCTGAAGCCGGAGCGCGGCTCCATCACGATCCAGGGCCGGGACATCACCAGGCTCCGTGAGCACGACCTGTACGAGGTGCGGAAGCTTTTCGGCGTGCTGTTCCAGGACGGCGCGCTGTTCGGCTCGATGAACCTGTACGACAACATCGCCTTCCCGCTGCGCGAGCACACCCGCAAGTCGGAGAGCGAGATCCGGCGCGTCGTGCTGGAGAAGATGGACATGGTCGGGCTGATCGGCGCCGAGGAGAAGCTGCCCGGCGAGATCTCCGGCGGCATGCGCAAGCGGGCCGGGCTCGCCCGCGCCCTGGTACTCGACCCGGAGATCATCCTGTTCGACGAGCCGGACTCGGGCCTCGACCCGGTCCGCGTGGCCTACCTCAACCAGCTCATCGTCGACCTCAACGCACAGATCGACGCGACCTTCCTGATCGTCACCCACGACATCGCCTCGGCCCGCCAGGTCCCGGACAACATCGGGCTGCTGTTCCGGCGCGAGCTGGTGCTGTTCGGGCCCCGCGAGGAGCTGCTGACCAGTGACGAGCCCGTCGTACGGCAGTTCCTGAACGGCCGGATGCAGGGGCCGATCGGCATGGCGGAGGAGAAGGACGCGGCCCAGGTCGAGCAGGAGCTGGCCCGGATCGACGAGGGTCCACGCGTGCGGGACCTGACTCCCCGCCTGCTGCCCGGCTCCGGCATCACCCGCCCGCCCCGCTGGGAGGCGATCGCGAGACGGGAGGCGGAGCTGCGCGGGAGGGGGGTGAGCAGCGCATGAGACTCTCCCCGACAGGTGCGCTCCGGCACTCGGGCAACCTCTTCGCGATGGCCCTGGACGTCGTCCGGACCCTGCCCCGACGGCCCTTCCAGGCACGGGAGTTCATCCAGCAGGCGTGGTTCGTCGCAAGCGTCACGATCCTGCCGACGGCACTGGTCTCGATCCCCTTCGGGGCGGTCATCGCACTGCAGATCGGCAGCCTGACCCGGCAGCTCGGCGCGCAGTCCTTCTCCGGTGCCGCGTCCGTGCTCGCGGTGCTGCGCGAGGCCTCGCCGATCGTCACCGCGCTGCTCATCGCGGGCGCGGGCGGCACGGCGATCTGCGCGGACCTCGGGGCGCGCAAGATCCGGGACGAGATCGACGCGATGCAGGTGCTCGGCATCGACCCGATCCACCGGCTCGTCGTACCGCGCGTGCTGGCGTCGATGGTCGTGGCCGTGCTCCTCAACGGCCTCGTCTCGGTCGTCGGTGTCGCGGGCGGCTACTTCTTCAACGTCGTCCTCCAGCACGGCACGCCCGGCGCCTACCTGGCGTCCTTCACCACCCTCGCGCAGCTGTCCGACCTGTGGGCGGCGGAGGTCAAGGCGCTCGTGTTCGGGGCCATCGCGGCGATCGTCGCCTCGTACAAGGGGCTGACCGCACAGGGCGGCCCGAAGGGCGTGGGCGATGCCGTCAACCAGTCCGTGGTGATCACCTTCATGTTGCTGTTCGTGACCAACTTCGTGATGACCGCGGTGTACTTCCAGGTCGTCCCGCAGAGGGGTTAGCCGATGAGACCTCAAAAAGTCCTCGATCGCCCCTTGCGCTCACTCGAAGAGCTGGGCGCCCAACTGTCCTTCTACGGACGCTCCTTGGCCTGGACGGGCCGCACCCTGCGCCGCTACAAGAAGGAGGTACTGCGGCTGCTCGCCGAGGTGAGCTTCGGGCGCGGCGCACTCGCCGTCGTCGGCGGCACGGTCGGCGTGATCGCGTTCCTGTCCTTCTTCACCGGCACCGAGGTCGGCCTCCAGGGCTACGCGGCCCTCAACCAGCTCGGCACCTCCAACTTCGTGGCGTTCCTGTCGGCGTACTTCAACACCCGGGAGATCGCCCCGCTGGTGGCCGGGCTCGCCCTGTCCGCGACGGTCGGCGCCGGGTTCACCGCGCAGCTCGGTGCGATGCGGATCAGCGAGGAGACCGACGCGCTGGAGGTGATGGGCGTCCCGTCGCTGCCGTTCCTGGTGACGACGAGGATGATCGCCGGCTTCGTCGCGGTGATCCCGCTGTACGTGATCGGGCTGCTGTCCTCGTACCTGGCCGCCCGCACCATCACCACCGGCTACTACGGGCAGTCGACGGGCACGTACGACCACTACTTCCACCAGTACCTGCCGCCCGTCGACGTGTTCTGGTCCTTCGGCAAGGTGATCGTCTTCGCCGTGCTGATCATCCTGGTGCACTGCTACTACGGCTACCACGCGAGCGGCGGCCCGGCGGGCGTGGGCGTCGCGGTGGGCCGTGCGGTGCGGACCTCGATCGTCGCCGTCAACGTCCTGGACTTCTTCCTGAGCCTCGCGATCTGGGGCGCCACCACGACCGTACGGATAGCGGGGTGAGAGCGGTGCGCATGCACAGAATGAGACTCAGGCTGTACGGCATCGCCTTCCTCGCCGTCCTCGCGCTGCTGCTGTCGCTCGCGGTGGCCGTCTACCGGCAGGCATTCACGTCCGTCGTGCCCATCACCCTTCAGGCCGGCACCCTCGGCAACCAGCTCGATCCACGCGCCGACGTCAAGCTGCGCGGGCTCCTGGTCGGCGAGGTGCGCGCGGTGCACGCGGACGGCACGAAGGCCACGCTCGACATCGCGCTCGATCCCCGGTACGTCCCGTACATCCCCTCGGACGTGCACGCCCGCCTGCTGCCCAAGACGCTGTTCGGCGAGAAGTACGTCGACCTGGTCCCGCCCCCGCGTTCCGCGCGGTCGTCGGCCCGGCCCATCCGCGCCGGAGACGTCATCACCCAGGACCGCACGAAGGCCGGCATCGAGGTGCAGCAGCTGATGAACGACCTGCTGCCGCTGCTGCGCACGGTCCAGCCGGGTGAGCTCGACGCCACGCTCTCGGCGTTCGCCACCGCGCTGGAGGGCCGCGGCGACCGGATCGGTGACAACCTCACCCGCGTCGAGGGGTATCTGCGCCGTCTCAACCCGCACATGCCCTCCCTCAAGGAGGACATCTCGCGGTTCGCGGACGTCGCCGAGGTGTACGGCGACGCCGCGCCCGACCTGATGCGGATCCTGCGCAACACGGTCACCACCAGCCGCACGATCGTCGACAAGAAGGACCAGCTGGCCGCCGCGCTCCGCTCGACCGCTTCCGTGGCGGACACGGCGAACGGCTTCCTGTCCGAGAACGGCGACCGGCTGATCACCCTGGGCCGGGTCTCCCGCCCCACGCTGGAGCTCTTCGCCCGCTACTCCCCCGAGTACCCATGCCTGTTCCAGGGCCTGGTCCGGCAGGAGAAGGCCTCGGAGGACGCGTTCCGGGGCGGCGAGATGCGGATCACCCTCGAAGTCGTCCGGCCGCAGGGGGCGTACCGGCCCGGCGAGGAGCCGGTGTACGGCGAGCGTTCCGGCCCCAACTGCCGTGGCCTGCCGCATCCTCAGGTGCCCGGCCCGAAGCCCCGTCTCGATGACGGTACGTCGGCCGGAGGTTCCGGCGGCGCACTCCCCGGAGGTGTCAACGTGTCCGCCACCCGGGCCGAGCAGCGGGCCGTCGGCTCACTCGTGGCCCCCGTCCTGGACGTCCCCGCCGACCAGGTGCCGCCGGTCGCGACCCTGCTGTTCGGTCCGCTCGCGCGCGGAACGGCGGTGAGTGTCGCATGAGCAGGTCAGGAGCCCGGCAGACCGCCGCCCCGCTGGTCAAGTTCAGCCTCTTCGCACTGGTCACGATCGCGGCGACGGCGCTGCTCGCCGCCACCATCGTCAACATCTCCTTCACCCCGAAGGACACCTACCACGCCGTGTTCACCGACGTCACCGGGCTGGAGACCGGCGACGACATCCGCGTGGCCGGAGTACGGGTGGGAGAGGTCGAGGGCATCCGGATCAAGGACCGGACCCTGGCGGAGGTCACGTTCACCGTCGGCGCGGACCGGCCGCTGCTCGCGGGGACCCACGCGGTCGTCCGCTACCGCAACCTGGTCGGGCAGCGGTACATCGCGCTCACCGAGGGCCCCGGCGACGTCACCGCCCGGCTGCGGCCGGGCGGCACCATCCCGCTGTCCCGGACCCAGCCGGCGCTGGACCTCAACGCCCTGCTGAACGGCTTCAAGCCGCTGTTCGCCGCGCTCAGCCCGAGCGACGTCAACCAGCTCGCCACCGAGATCGTCCGGACCCTCCAGGGCGAGGGCGGCACGGTCAACAGCCTCCTCGCGCACACCGCCTCGCTCACCACCGCCCTCGCCGACCGCGACCAGCTGATCGGCTCCGTGATCGACAACCTCAACACCGTCCTGGACACCCTCGACAAGCGCGGCTCCCGCTTCTCCGGGCTGCTCACACAGCTGCGCCGGGTGGTCTCGGGGCTGGCCGCCGACCGCAGGCCCATCGGGGAGTCGCTGGTGAGCATCGGCGACCTCACCGGCGTCACGGCGGGGCTGCTGAAGGACGCGCGTCCACCGCTGAAGGACGACATCGCCGGGCTCGGCGAGCTCACCGGAACACTGAACAAGAACGAGCACACCGTGGAGGGCGTCCTGCAACGGCTGCCGAACAAGCTCAACGCGCTGACCGGGACGGCGTCCTACGGCTCCTGGTTCAACTTCTACCTCTGCGACTTCGACGGCCGGATCGTGCTGCCGAAGACCAAGCAGGTGATCACCCCGGACCTGCACGTGGCGCGGGCGAGGTGTGGCGGATGAGACTGCGGGTCCGACGGCGGCGCCGTCCCGAGCCGCTGGTGAAGGTACGGGTCCTGCCACCGAGGCTGCCGAGACTCCCCCGGCTGCTGCCGAAGCGGGTGCCCCGCCCCCAGCCGTTGGTCACGGTGCGCGTACTGCCGCCGAAGCTGCCGAGACTCCCCCGGCTGCTGCCCGAGCGGGAGCCCCGCCCCCAGCCCTTGGTCAAGGTACGCGTCCTGCCGCCCAAGATGCCCAGGATCCGGCTCAAGTGCCCACGCCTGAAGCCCTTCCGTGAGCGGAACCCGGTCGTCGTGGGCGCCGTCGGCCTCACCGTCCTCGCGCTGCTCACGTTCGCCGCGTTCAACGCCGACAGCCTGCCGCTGATCGGCGGCGGCGACACCTACAGCGCGGCCTTCTCGGAGGCCGGCGGGCTCAAGCCGGGCGACGAGGTGCGCATCGCCGGGGTCAAGGTCGGCAAGGTCGAGGGCGTCGGCCTGGACGGCGACCACGTGAAGGTCACCTTCAAGGTGAAGGGCCACCCCGGGTTCGGCACCGACACGGGCGCGGCGATCCGCGTCAAGACGATCCTCGGCGCGAAGTACCTGGCCCTGTACCCGAAGGGGCCCGGCCAGTTGAAGCCGGGCAGCGGGATCCCGCTCGGCCGGACCGTGTCGGCGTACGACGTCGTCCAGGCCTTCAGCGACCTGACGACCACCACCGAGGCGGTCGACACGGACCGGCTCGCGAAGGCGCTGGACACCCTCTCCCTCACCTTCCAGGACTCCCCCGAAGAGGTACGGGCGTCGATCAAGGGACTGTCACGGATCTCCCGGACCGTCGCCTCCCGTGACCAGGCCCTGCGCGGGCTCCTCGACCATGCGAACGGGGTCACCAAGGTGCTGGCCGGTCATACGAAGGACTTCTCCGCGCTGGTGAAGGACGGTGACGCGCTGTTCAAGGAGATCGACGACCGGCGCGCGGCGATCCACACGCTGCTGAAGAGTTCCGCGCTGCTGGGCGTCGAGCTGTCCGGCCTGGTCGACGACAACGGCAAACAGATCGGGCCCGCCCTGAAGAACCTCGACACCTTCCTGAAGATGCTCGAACGCAACCAGGCGAGCCTCGACCGCAGCGTCCAGCTGCTCGCCCCCTACGTGCGGCTCTTCACCAACACCCTCGGAAACGGCCGCTGGTTCGACTCCTACGTCCAGAACCTCGTCGCCGCCCCGGTCACACCACGGACGGGAGGCACCCGATGACCCGCAGACTCCTGGCCCTGTTCACCGCGCTCGCCATCGTCGCCGGCCTCGCCGTCGTCCTCTGGCCGGGCCCCGGCCCTGTCCACGTCACGGCGTACTTCCCGCGCACCGTCGGCATCTACCCCGGCTCCGACGTCCGCGTCCTCGGCGTCCGCATCGGCGAGGTCCGGAAGATCACACCGGAGGGCGACCGGGTCCGGGTGGAGCTGGAGTACGACCGGGGGCGCAAGGTCCCCGCCGGCGCACAGGCCGCCATCGTCAACTCCTCGGTGGTCAGCGACCGTTACGTGCAGCTGCTGCCGGTGTACCGCAAGGGCGCGGAAATGCGGGACGGAGACGTCATCCCCGAGTCCCGTACGGCCGTCCCCGTCGAGCTGGACCGGATCTTCGACAGCCTGCACACCACCGCCGAGGCGCTCGGCCCGAACGGCGCCAACAAGCAGGGCTCGCTGTCCCGGCTGCTCGGGGTGAGCGCGGACAACCTCCGGGGGCAGGGCCAGAACCTCAACCAGGCGGTGGACGACCTGTCCCAGGCGGTCACCACGCTGTCCGACGGGCGCGGCGACCTGTTCGGGACCGTACGGAACCTTCAGGTGTTCACGGCCGCGCTGGCGGCGGACGACAGCAGTGTGCGGTCGTTCGACACCGACCTCGCCGACGTGGCCGGACAGCTGGCCGGCGAGCGCAAGGATCTCGCCGCCGCGCTGAAGTACCTGGCCGCCGCACTCGGTGACGTGGCCGGCTTCGTGAAGGGCAACAAGAAGGCGCTGACCTCGGACGTGCGGGGCCTGGCCAAGGTCACCGAGGTCCTCGTCACCCAACGGGCCGCACTGGAGGAGCTGTTGACCGTCGCCCCCACGGGCCTGTCGAACCTGCAGAACGCCTACAACCCCGCCGCCGGCACCCTCGACACCCGCAACAACGCGCAAACCCCGCAGGATCCGGCATCGCTGCTCTGCTCGATCCTGAGGACGACCGGCGACGACCACGACAACTGCGCCGGGCTGAAGAAGCTCTTCGGCTCCCTGCCCGCGGTGCCGTCGGCGCCGGTGTCGACGGGCACGGTCGACAAGACCCTCGGCGGAATCCTGGGGGCACCGGCATGAGCGTGAAGCGCTCGGGGCGGGTGGCCGCCTGGACGGCGGCCGGCTCGCTGCTGCTGACCGGCTGCGAGTTCAACGGCTGGTACGACGTCCCGCTCCCCGGCGGCGCCGCCTCGGACGGCCACGCCTACCACGTCACCGTCGAGTTCCGGGACGTCCTGGACCTGGTGCCGCAGTCGGCGGTCAAGGTCGACGACGTCACCGTGGGCGCGGTCGAGAAGGTGGAACTGGACGGCTGGCACGCGCGGGTACGGCTGCGCATCGCCGACTCGGTGAAGCTGCCCGGCAACGCGGTCGCCGACCTGAGGCAGACGAGCATGCTCGGCGAGAAGTACGTCGCCCTGTCCCCGCCGGCCGGCACCGCGCCCGTCGGACGGCTCCACGACGGCGACCTCATTCCGCTGTCCCGCAGCGGCCGCAACCCGGAGGTCGAGGAGGTGCTGTCGGCCCTGTCCGCGCTCCTCAACGGCGGCGGGGTGGCCCAGCTGAAGACGATCACCGTCGAGCTGAACAAGGCCCTCAGCGGCCGCGAGGACCGGGTCAGGTCCCTGCTGAAGCAGCTCGACACGTTCCTCGGCGGCCTCGACGACCAGCGGGCGCAGATCGTGCGCGCGCTGAAGGGCGTCGACCGGCTGGCGCAGCGGCTGAAGAACGAGAAGCAGACGATCGCGCTGGCCGTCGACACCATGCCGCCCGCCCTGAAGGCCCTCGCCGACCAGCGCAAGGACCTGACGAGGATGCTCACCGCCCTGTCCACACTCGGCAGGACCGGCACCAGGGTGGTGAACGCCTCCCACGACGACACCGTCGCCGACCTGAAGCAGCTCCAGCCCATCCTGCAAGAGCTGAACAGGGCGGGCGACGACCTGCCCAACTCCCTTGAGATCCTCACCACTTACCCGTTCCCGCGCAACGTGACGGACGCCGTCAAGGGCGACTACGTCAACCTGAAGATCACCGCCGATCTCGACCTGGCGGCCCTGTACGGCAACGTCACCGGCAAGCCGGGCAAGGGGGGCACGGCCGGGAAGTCCCCGGCCCCGGCGACCCCGCCCCTTCCCGGCCTGCCCACCCCCGCCCCGCTCCCGTCCGTCCCGTCTCTGCCGGGCACCCCGTCCGTGCCTCCCGTGCCCTCCGCACCCGCCGTGCCCCCGACGCCCTCGACGCCCTCCGACGGCAGCACGCTGCTGTGCCCGCCCGTGTGCACCGCGGCCTACGGCAACGGGGGCGGCTCGCGTCGTCTCCCGTCCGGGATCGACCTCGGCCTCGCCGAGCTGATGCTGAAGGGGATGATGTCGTGATCACCCGTACGGTCAGGGCCCAGCTGCTCGCCTTCGCGACCGTCACCGCCCTCGGGGTGTCGTACGTCGGCGCCCGGTACACGGGCCTCGTGGACGACGTCCTGCACCGCGGGTACACCGTGCGCGCCGACTTCGCCGAGTCCGGAGGCGTCTTCCCCGGCGCCGAGGTCACCTACCGGGGCGTGCCGGTGGGCCGCGTGGGCGATCTGCGGCTGACCGGGTCCGGGGTCTCGGTGGCGCTGAAGATCGAGGACGGCGCCCCGAGGATCCCGGCCGACACGCTCGCGGTGGTCGCCGACCGTTCGGCGGTGGGCGAGCAGTACGTCGACCTCCAGCCGCGGCGGCCGGGCGGGCCGTACCTCATGGACGGCAGCCCGATCCCGCGCGGCCGCACCCGGACCCCGCTGCCGGTCACCGACCTGGTCCTCAGCCTCGACCGGCTGGTGAACTCGGTCGGCAAGGACGATCTGCGGGTCACCGTGGACGAGTTGGGCAAGGCCTTCGCCGGCACCGGCCCGAACCTGAGCCGGCTGGTGGACTCCGGCAACGCGCTGGTGGAATCGGCATCCGCGTCGCTCCCCCAGACGGTCTCGCTGATCGAGGACTCGCGGAAGGTGCTCAAGACACAGGCCGACCAGGGCTCGGCCATCAAGTCGTTCTCCCGCGACCTGGCCACGCTCACCGAGCAGCTGAAGTCGAGCGACCGCGATCTGCGCAAGCTGATCGGCAACACCGCGCCCGCCGCCCAGCAGTTGGACTCCCTGCTGAAGTCCACCCGGCCGCACATACCGGTCCTGCTGGCCAACCTCATCAGCGGCGGCCAGATCACCCTGGCCCGGCTGCCCGGCGTCCAACAGGCCCTGGTCACGCTCCCGCTCACGGTCGCGGGCAGCTACACGGTCATCCCCGGCGACGGCACCACCCACTTCGGGCTGACCGTGAACGCCGACGACCCGCCCGCGTGCACCCGGGGCTACGGCACCCAGCGGCGCGACCCCGCCGACACCGGCACACGCCCGGCGAACACCGGCGCGCGCTGCACGGCACCGCGCGGCGGCACGACCTCGGTGCGCGGTGCCCAGAACGCCCCCGGCCCGGCCGGCGGCCGGTACAGCGCCGACCAGGCCGCGTTCGTGGCCCCGTACGACCCGGAGACCGGCACCGTGACCGGCCCGGACGGAACGCCCGTCGAGATCGGCTCGACGGGCGGCGAACAGACCGTGTTCGGAAAGGAGTCGTGGCAATGGCTGCTCGTGGGACCGATGGCATGACAGGGGGCCGGGCGAGGCTGCTGTCTGCGGGGCTCGTCGCCGCGACCGTGCTGACGACCGTGCTGTGTGTCTGGCTGGGACTGAAGCTGGCCGACCAGCGCGCGGCGCAGCAGCGCCGTCAGGACATCCTGGCGGCGGCCCGCCAGTCGGCGCTGAACTTCACCTCGCTCGACTACCGGCACTACGACCGGGACAGCCGCACCGTGCTGGAGGGCGCCACCGGCGACTTCAAGAAGCAGTTCGCCGCGCAGACCGCGCAGCTGACGAAGCTCGTCGCCCAGAACAAGTCGGTGTCCGAGGGACAGGTCCTGGAAGCGGGCATCGTGCGGTCCGACGCGGGCTCGGCCCGGGTCCTGGTCGTGGCCGACAGCAAGGTCACCAACACCGCGGCGCCCGGGGGCCAGGCGCGCACCTACCGGCTCCAGCTCGACCTCGTGCGCGTGGCCGGCCGCTGGCTGACCTCCGATGTCACGTTCGTGGGCTGACCCGACCGACCCGACTGTCAGGCCGTCAATGAGGAGAGACACCGTGGCGAACCCGACCTCCCGCACCCGCGGCACCGGCTCCCCGGGCCGCCGCACCATGACCGCGGCCGCCCGCGCGGCGGCCAAGCGCGCCGCCCGCCGGGAAGAGCAAGCCGTCCCCGGGCGCGCCCTGCTCGTCGAGCCCCCGGCGGACGGCTGGGACGACCCGCCGGAGCCCGCGCCCGCGCACGAACACGAGCACAAGCACAAGCACTTCGAGGATGAGGCGGAGGACAGCGCGCCCTCGCGCAGGGTCGGACGGAGCGTGCTCACCGCGGTGCCGGTCCTCGTCCTCGTGACGGCCCTGGTCCTGGCCGCCGTCCTCGGGTGGCAGTACCGGCAGGGGCGGCAGGCGGAACAGGCCCGCGGCGAGGCCCTCGCGGCCGCGCGGGAGGCGGCGCCGGTCGTGCTGTCGTACGACTACCGGCACCTGGACCGGGACTTCGCCCGGGCCCGCGCCCTGCTGACCGGGCACTTCCGCGACCAGTACGGCAGGACGACGAAGACGGTGGTCGCGCCGACGGCGACGACGTACCACGGCGTGGTGAAGGCGACCGTGGCCACACCCTCCGACGGCGGCACCCCCGCTGCGTCCGTCGTGTCGGCCACACCGGACAACGCCGTCGTCCTGCTCTTCGTCAATCAGGTCACCCAGAGCACCCAGGCCCCGGAGCCCCGGCTGGACCTGAACCGGGTGCGACTGACGCTCACGCGCACCTCCGACGGCTGGAAGGTGAGTGGCGTCGATGCCCTCTGATTTGTTCGGCGAGAACACCGGCTCTCTGATCGTCTCGATCCACCGGCGGGCGTAGGGCGCGGCGGCACGAGGACCGATGCATAGGCTGGCCGTCTCATCCGACAACCGTGACGAGGAGAGCGCGTGCACAGCAGCACCAGGGTCCGCTTGATCGAGCCGACCGACGCCGCCCCGATCGCCGCGCATCGGGTGCGGGACGTCGAGGCCTTTCGGCGCTGGGAACCGGCTCAACCGGCCGAGTTCTTCACCCCGGAGGGTCAGGCGGAGCGGATCGACAAGCTGCTGGCCGGATACCGGGCCGGCACGGTCTGGCCGGGTGTGGTACTCGCCGACGACCAGGTGATCGGGCAGGTCACCGTCGGAGGGATCCTGCCGCAGCCGCACCTGCGCCGCGGCTCCGTCGGATACTGGATCGCCGGTGTCGCCCAGAATCAAGGGCACGCCGGGCGCGCCGTCGGGCTCGCACTCCGGGTGATGACGGATGAACTCGGGTTGCACCGCGCCGAGGCGTCCACCAACCTGGAGAATCTGCCGTCGCAGCGGGTGCTGCGCCGCAACGGGTTCAGCGCGTACGGTGTCGCGCACTCCTCGATCCTTCTCGACGGGCGCTGGCGGGACGGGCTGCTGTGGGAGCGGATCCTCGGCGACTAGGTCTGTTGCGGAAGTTGGTGGCCGGACTTCTGCGTGGCGTGGAATGCCCTTGTACACGCGGCAGTTGAGCACGTCATGACCCAAGATCCGGCACCCCGGCCCCTCTCCGACGATGCGCTCTCCGAACTGTTGAGCACTCAGCGGTTCGGCACCCTCGCCACCAATAAGCGCAGTGGCCATCCTCATCTGACCACCATGCTCTACAGCTGGGACGCCGAAGAGCGCATCGTGCGGTTCTCCACCACTGCCGACCGCGTCAAAGTCAGGCAACTCCGGCGTGACCCGCGCGCGGCCGTGCATGTTTCGGGCGGCGACGTGTGGTCGTTCGCCGTGGCCGAGGGCGAGGCCGAGGTCTCCGAGATCACGACCACGCCAGGGGACGCGATCGGGCGAGAGCTGCTCGCGATGATTCCGGAGGCCGCGAAGCCGCAGGATGAAGACGCGTTCCTGGAGCAGTTGGTCGCCGAGCGCCGCGTGGTCATCCGGTTGAAGGTATCCCGGCTGTACGGGACAGCGCTCGACATCAACGGCTAAGTCGTCGGTGCCGTAGGTCCTTCGGGGGCTGTTCACGCTGCCGGTGCGGCAGAGGATCCTTCGTGATGATCGGCGGTTTGCCGGTCGAGCGTGGCCGGCAGATCGTCCAGGTCGGAGGTGGTGAACCGCCACTGGAACGGCTGTGTCGTGGCGTCGTAGCGGTCTTCGGAGGCTCGGAGCCGCTCAGTGGCCTCGGTGAGTCGGTGAAGTCGTTGGGCGAGAGGGCCTTGCGCTGGACGGCAGCCCGACCGCCGTGGTCACGTCGCCGGGCGGCCTACGCCCACCATGATCGGTACGCCAACGGCTTCCGGAGCCGGTACCGGAAGCCAGCCCTCTCGGAGCCTGTGACGCCGCGCCTCATCATTCGTCAACGCGATCCAGGCCGCGGCCGGCTGACCCGGCAGTCCACCGATCCGGCCGGCGCGCCGTGGCGCCGGCCGGATGGGTTCACCGGTGGCCGGTCGGCCGGCGGACGGCCGAGATCAGGCCGCCTGGCTGTTCTTCCCGCTGCGGCGGGGTGGGGATCGGACGGCCGTAGGCGGCGCCGCGCTCGCGCAGGGTGTAGCCCTCGGCGTCCCAGCCGTGCCCGGCCAGCCAGCCGACCGGGTCCTCGGGCATCTCCCAGACCCACATGGAGGCCGCCGATCCCGGTCCGGCGTCCGCGGCGAAGCGCTCGATCACCCCGCGCGAGCCCAGGGTCAGACCCATCCGGCTGCCCGGTGCGGAGACGGCGCCGATCCGGGCCAGCAGCAGTTCCACGGCATCCTCGGGCAGGTAGATCAGCAGCCCTTCGGCGATCCACACGGTCGGCTGCGCGGGGTCGTGCCCGGCCGCGGCCAACGCCCCGGGCCAGTCCTCGCGCAGGTCCACCGGGACGGTGATCCGGGTGCAGCGGGCGACGGCCCGCTCCTGGCGCAGCACCGAGGCCTTGAAGCCCAGCGGTTCGGCGGTGTCGACCTCGAACAACCGGGTGCCCTCGGGCCAGTCCATCCGGAAGGCCCGGCTGTCCATGCCCGCACCGAGCAGCACGACCTGCCGGACACCGGCCGCAGAGGCCCGTGCCAGCAGATCGTCGAGGAACTTCGTCCTGATGATGATGGAGTACGCCACGCCCAGCCAGCGCTGCCGGGAGGCCTCGTCACCGCGCGGCGGCAGGGCCGAGTCCGGCCCGAGCCCGCCGGCGGTGGCGAAGGCCAGCGCCAGCGGGTCGCGGAACAACGCGTTCTCACGCTGGGTCTCCATGGCCCGCACCCGGGCCACCCCGACCGCTGTGGCCCACACTCCGGAAGGCTGCACCCGTCCCCGCTCCTCAGTCATCGCAGCAGCCTAGCCGCCCAGTGTCCAGCGTCATGTCCGGTTCGGCGGGAAGCCGCGCGGAACAGCACTCGCCCTCACGGAGAGCACCTCGCCGCGCAGCCAACCCAACCGCCTTGCTGCACCGGTTCAAAGGACTCCGTATCTGAGGTTCCCCTCCTACCGTGGAGACCGTGACCGGAGGGATGGTTGGGGTCATGGCATCCAAGAAGCGCCTCCACGATGTCCGCAGGGCGACCGCCCAGCACCTCGCGAAGGTGCTGCGCGGGCATCGTGGGCGGCTCGGGACCCGCACATCGGTGCGGATCATCACGTCGCGCCCCGACCGAGTCCGCGGCGGCCCGTCGGCGTGGCAAGGGCCGCGCAGGCGAACGGCGGCGACGAAGCCGCCGGGGCGATTCCAGTGGGTGGAGCCGCCCACCTCGAGCACGCCCGCGGCAAGCCGCTCGTCGTGCCGGTGCCGGGGTCACACCGCCATGAAGGTCCACTCCAGGTTGGGGCTGCTGTTCCCGGACCACTGCTTGGTCACGGAGCCCGAGGGCACGTTGCCGCCGCCGTCGAGGACCAGGCCAGTGGTGCGGTTGACGATCCAGTACCTGCCGCCACCGCGGGGCCCGATCTGCCACTGCTGGTTGGTGCCGCCGTTCCAGGGAGCCTGCTGGGCGGCGGAGCCGTTCGTGGTGGCGCCCCATCCGTCGGCGACCATGCCGTTGGCGCGGTTGACCAGCTTGTAGTAGCCGTTGCCGAGCTCGACGGCCTGCCACTGCAGGTTGGTGCTGCCGTTCCAGGTCCACTGCTTGAGGTCGGAGCCGCTGGGGGCGTTGCCGCCGCTGTCCAGCACCAGCCCGTCGGTGACGTTGGTGATCCTGAGCCAGGCCGAGGGGTTGAACTGCACCTTCATCGACACGACGGCGTCGTTGTTGCCGGTGTTGCGCAGGTCGGCGTTGTCGGAGGTGAAGGTCCAGGCGGTGCCGGTGAAGTTGTCACCGGAGTAGCCGATGATCTGGTAGCCGGGGGCCAGCTTCAGGGAGGACAGGCTGAGGCTGGGCAGCCCGGCGAGCGTCAACTGGTCGGCGGTGTAGGAGCCGATCGGGAGCACGGCACAGCCACCGGAGTAGTCGACGTCCTGGTAGGCCACGGCCCCGGCCACTGGCTGCAGGGTCGGGATCCGGCCGGAGAAGGTCAGCTTCACGACGTAGGCGAGGGCCGAGAACGGCGCCGACGACGGCAGGGTCACGTGCAGCCCGGTCGAGTCCTGCGTCGGCGCGGGCAGGTTCGTGTACGTGCCGGCGGTGGGGTTGAGCAGCTGCGCCGAGGCCAGGGAACCGACGTTGATCCGGGCCGAGTTGAGCGTCGATATCGTCAGTGTGCCGCCCGGCCAGCCGAGGACCGTGGCGTACAGGACGGTGTTGTTCTTGCTCCGGGTGAAGCGGATGTCCTGCGCGGTGCCGGCTTGCGGGGCGGTGAAGGCGCCGCCGCCCATCTGCGTGGGACCTTCGCCGTATGCGGTCCAGGCCCGGGTCGAGTAGACCGACTCGCCGAAGCGCTTCAGGTAGTCGCCGATGCCGAGGAGGATGTCCTTCTGTGCCTGGGGGATCGTGCCGTCCGCCATCGGGGCGATGTTGAGCAGCATGTTGCCGTTCTTGCTGACCCGGTCGATCAGTGAGTGCAGCATCTGCTGGGTGCTGTAGTAGCCGATGCCGTTCGTGTAGCACCAGCTGGAGCTGGAGATGCTGTCGTCGGTCAGCCAGTAGGGGGCGGTGATGTCGGCGGGGCCGCCGCGCTCGTAGTCGAAGACCTCGCCGCGGCTGTCGAAGCCGTCCTTGTAGGTGGCGACGACTTCGCGGCCCCAGGTGTTCGCCTGGTTGTAGTAGTACGACAGGAAGTTCAGCCGCTGGCTCTCGTCGACCTTGGACAGGTCGAAGTCCTCCCAGAGGATGTCGGGCTGGGCGAGGTCGATGACCTCCTTGAGCTTGTCGTACCACAGCTGGTTCTCCGCCGTGGTGCCCAGTTGCCCGTACAGCTTCTGCAGGCTCGGGTCGGACTGCGCCGGCACGTGGTCGTAGTAGCCGTTGAAGTTGTACGCGTGGTGCATGGCCACCAGGAGCTTCAGCCGCTTGGCGCGGATGGAGTCGGTGAACAGCTGGAGCAGGTTGAGCTTCGGGCCCTTGGCGACCGAGTTCCACTCGTTGACCTGGCTGTTCCACATGGAGAAGCCGTCGTGGTGTTCGGCGACCGGTCCGGCGAACCTCGCGCCCGCGTCGGCGAACAGCTGCGCCCACTCGTCGGGGTCGAAGTTGCCGCCCGCCGACTTCAGCTTCGGTGCGAACTGCACGAAGTTGCCCGCCAGGTCCTTCGCCCCGTTGATGAAGTTGTGGTACGGCCACACGGACGGGTCGCCGTAGGTCGCGATGTGGTGCTGGTTGCACGAGTCGCCGCTGATGTACATCCTGCGCGGATACCACTCGTTCCCATAGGCCGGAACGCTGAAGACGCCCCAGTGGAAGTAGATGCCGAACTTGGCGTCCTGGAACCACTCGGGGGCGGGCGCGTGCTGGTCGACCGAGGGCCACGAGGGTGTGTAGGTGCTCGGCGCCGCCTGCGCGACGCCGGCCCCGAGGCCGCCGCCGGCGACGGTCGCCGCCGCCACACATGTGGCGGCCAGGAACTGGCGCCTGTTGAACGAGCTCGACATGAGGACATCCCTGAAGTGGGGGACAAGGGGAGACACGACGCCACGGCTCTGGAGCGCCGCACGTTACGCATGAAGTTCGGCCATGTGACGCGCGGATGTCAACGGGCGTGCAGGGATGAAAGCAACCTCTTGACTCGCGCTACTTCCAGAATTGGACACTTATGACCGGTTTCTCAGTCATCAGACATGGCATGTTTGCGCGATGCGATGCACGAAGGGAGCGCCGCCACACGGAAAGCCCGCCGCAGATCGTGGCCTCGGCCGTACGGGCCGGCGGATCGCCCTTGCGCAGTGCCGTCCCGGATGACGAACTCCCCGGCGGCGTGGAAGCGTTGCGGGGTCAGCAACACGTGGCCGACATGGTCGTTGATCCGCGTCGGCGGTCCTGGCGCACGTGTCAGGAAAGACTCCACTGCCGGCTCGTCGCGCCGGTGCCCGATTCCTGGTCCACGGCCGCTCCGCCGGCGGTCGAGGCGGCCGTGACGCCGATGTCCAGGTCGCTTCCGACGCCGGCGAGCATGTAGGTGCTGCCGGTGTAGCTGCCGACGAGGTCGAGGAACCATTCTTGGTTGGTCCCGCCGTTGCAGGTCCACTGCTGCAGTTGCAGGCCGGTGGCGGTCGACTGGTTCGGCACGTCCAGGCAAAGGCCGCTCTTCACGCTCTTGAGCGTGAAGATGTTGTCCGCCACCCGCGTGAGCGTCCACTGCTGGTCGGTACCGCCGGTGGACGGCCACTGGATGATCTCGACGCCCTTCGCCGTGGAGCCGCTCGACACGTCCATCAGCAGGGAGCTGTTGACATTCTTCAGGGTGCGGACGCCCTCAGCGGGGATCCCGCTGTCGGCCGACCAGGTTCCCGCCGCGGTGTCGAGTGACCAGGCGGGGTACTGGCCGAGGTTCACCGTCGTTCCCCTGATGGTCAGGGGCAGCCAGATCAGTTTCGACGCGCCGAGGTCGGAGGTGTTCCAGCGGTCGCCGGCGTAGATGTAGGTGGTGCCGGAGGAGCCCTGGACGGTGATGACGTTCGCCGTCTGGCTGCCGTAGGTGTGGGTGCCGGGTGCGGCGAAGTCACGGAAGGCCGACCAGGGGCCACTCAGTGACGTGGCGGTGGCGTAGATGTTGTCGTTGAGGCCCCAACCCGTCAGGTGCGAGCCGAAGACGTAGTAGGTGCCGTTGACCTTGACCATGGCGGGCGCCTCGACGCTGCCGCCGCTGCCGCTGCCGCCGAGCACCGCCACAGCGCTGTCCACGGACAGGTAGTCGGCGGACAGCTTGTCGATGCGCAGGCCGTTGTTGCGGTCCTCGCTCAGCAGATAGGCGGTGCCGTCGGTGTCCTGGAACAGTCCGAGGTCACGGCTGAGGTTGCCCAGCGGCCGGAAGCTTCCCCGGTAGGTGTAGGGGCCGCAGGGGGTGCTGCTGGTCGCCACGCCGACCTTGGCCTCGGAGTAGTTGGCGCTGTCGATGTGCATGTACATCACGTAGGTGCCGGTCGACGCGTTGTGGATGACCTTGGGTCGCTCCACGATGCGGCTCGGCCCCAGGTCGCCGCTGCTCTGCCTGGCCAGGGCGACGCCCCGGTAGGTCCAGTTGGCCAGGTCGGTCGACGTGTAGCAGGGGATGTCCTGGAACGACGTGTCCGACGACGTCTCGCCGGTCTTGTCCTCCCCGAAGCCGTACCAGGTGCTGCCCACCTTGATGATGCCGAGGCCGTGGAGTTGCAGCGTGTTCCCGTTCTGGTCGGTGCGTGCGGCGCCCGTGGTGAACGACACCGAGGCCGCGTGCGCCTCGGTCGCCGGAAGCAGGAGCGCCGCAAGGCCTCCCAGCAAGGTCAGGAACGCTACGGTTCTGCGCCGCCACCGGCCGGCGGGCGTCCGGGGAACTCCCTTGAACATGTGCGTCCCTCTCTGTCGAGATTGACGATCCCTTGATGTCGGCGGGGACCCATGAGAGTCGTGGCATGTACGCGGCGTCAAGGAGGGCGTTCGAATTTGTTTAAGCTTGACCGGCTCAAGGCGCACCCAGCCGGGCTCGTCAGGACCACAAGTGGCGTGGACTGTCCAGGATTTCGGACATCTGAGGAGCGAATACGAAGGGTTGACCTCCGGGTCGGGACGGGCGTAGAAACTTCGCGGCAGTCAGAATCTGTTACTTGCTGGTTGAGTTTGTTGGAAACCGTATCCAAGCGAGGTGGACCGACTGTGAACGTGTCAGGGCGTCAGGAACCATCCCGCCGCAGGGTGCTCAAGGGCGCGGCTGTCACCGCCGCAACGGCCGCGCTGGGCATCGGCAGCACATATCCGGCCGAGGCCTCGGACGCCTCGGTCACCGCGACGTCGCTCGACGGCACCACCAGCATCACCATGTCGCTGACGGGCGGCTCGCTCCAGTGGTCGGCCCGGCGCAACGGCGCGACAGTCGTGGCCGGTTCGGCCATGGGGCTGCGGCTGAGCGACGGGACCACCCTCGGCACCGGCGCCGTTCTGACGAACTACCAGCACTGGCACGTCGACAGCACATGGAACCCGGTGTACGGCCGCAACGCGACCGTCCAGGAGACCTACCAGGAGATGCGCTGGAACCTCCGGGACAACCGCACCTCCATCAACTTCGGTGTCCAGATCCGCGCCTACGCGACCGGCGTCGCGTTCCGTTACGTCCTGCTGGACCCGGGCACCGCCACCATCGCCGGCGAACTGACGACGTTCGTCTTCCCGGACGGCACACTCGTCTACGGCGCGCGGGACGAGGACGACTACAACCCGGTCGCACCCGGCTCCATCCCGCCCACCGGAACCTCCTCCACGGACACCGGCCCCCTGACCGACCTCCCCCTCACGGCGACCTGCGGCGGCGGGCTCATCGCCTGCGTCTGCGAGTCGGCCCGCATCGACTACCCGCGGATGATGCTCAGCTCGGTCTCCGGACAGCCCAACACCCTCGCGGCGTACCTGATGCAGCACACCGCGCGCGGCTCTGGATCGGTCCAGACGACCTCCACCGTCAGGACGCCGTTCGCCACGCCCTGGCGCGCGCTGGTGATCGGCTCCACCCACGCCCAACTGGTCGACAACGCGGAGCTGGTACTCAACCTGGCCCCGGCCGGCGCCCTCGGCGACACGTCGTGGATCAAGCCGGGCAAGGTCTTCCGGTGCAATCTGACCACCGCGGACGGGCTGGCGGGCGTCGACTTCGCCGTCAGCCGCGGCCTGCAGTACATCGAGTACGACTCGGGGTGGTACGGCCCGGAGCACACCTCGACCGACGCCACGCAGCCGATCTCCGCCATCGACCTGCCCACGGTGATCTCCCACGCCACCGACAAGGGAATCGGCGTCATCCTCTACGTCAACCCCATCGCCCTGAGCAGCCCGGACAGCCTGTTTGCCCGCTACCGGAGCTGGGGTGTCGCGGGCGTCAAGCTGGGCTTCGTCAACGACGGCACACAGGCGATGACGAACCAGATCACCGCCTGGGTCAGGACAGCGGCCAGGTACAGGCTGCTGATCGACACGCACGACGACGTACGGCCGTTCGGCTACGAGCGGACCTACCCTCACTGGATCAGCCTGGAGGGTGTCCGGGGCAACGAGCACTTCCCGACCGCCACCCACAACGTCACCCTGCCCTTCACCCGCAACATCGGCGGGCCGATGGACTACACCATCTGCTACGGCCAGTCCCGCGACCGGACGACCAACGCCCACCAGATGGCGATGGCCGCCGTGTATTACCAGCCCCTGGACTTCCTGTACTGGTACGACACCCCCTCCAAGTACGCCACCCCCTCCAACTGGCCCGGGCTGCCCTGGTTCGACGCCATTCCCACCGTCTGGGACCAGAGCCGGACCCTCGCCGGTTCGATCGGCCAGTACGTCGCCGTCGCCCGGCGCAGCGGCACCACCTGGTACCTGGGGGCGATGACCAACGAGACCGCCCGGACCCTCTCGATCCCGCTGGCCTTCCTCGGCAGCGGCACCTACACCGCCACGATCTACGCCGACGGAACACCGGGCAGCAGCCCGTACCAGACCCCCGTCGTCGTGAGCACACAGACCGTGACCTCGTCGACCACGCTGAGCGTCGCGATGGCCCCCGCGGGCGGCCAGGCAGTCGTCCTGAGCCATGGATGAGCGGCCGTGACCCGGGATGGTTCGTCTCGGCCCCAGTTCGCCCCCACCATCCATGAACAGATCGGGCTGCCGGGCCCGGGTGGAGGTGTTCCGGGCCTGGGTCGCGTACGTCACCTGTCGTGACGGGGTGATACGGGAAAGCCCGGCCGTCCCCCGCGATGTGAGAGATTGATTGGCGCGATCGATGTTCACCTAAATGAGTACTACTCATTTCGGGAGGGGCGGCTTCGCCAGATGGACTGGGTGATGTGGTCGGCGGCAGATCGCCACGGATAGTTGCGCTGCCACTTGGGGCGTTTCTTCCCTACGGGTGGTGCGCGCGGCGCCGAGCCTGATGCATCCGCATGTCATCGGTGTTGCGCCAATGAAAAATAGGTCTGCCTATCGTCTTGACTTGATTGCCTTCTTGCCTCGATAAATGCAACTCATGAGTAGCGGGGTTTGGAGGAGGGACACCACAGATGAGACCCCTACGCATCGGCGCGGGGACGGCGAAGGCGCTCGCGGCGGCAGCCGTCGTCTTCGCGGCCGTACTGCCCGCCCAACCCGCCTACGCGGCCACGACGAACTTCTACGTCGACCCTGTCAACGGCAGTGACAGCAACTCGGGCACCAGCACCGCCGCAGCGTTCAAGACCATTCAGGCCGCCAAGGCCGCGGTCCGAGCCGTCAACGCGGACATGTCCGACGACATCGTCGTGAACCTGCGCGGAGGCACCTACCCCCTCACCACCCCGATCACCTTCGGCACCAGTGACTCGGGCACGAACGGCCACACGGTCGTCTACCAGGCGTACAACGGTGAGACGCCCGTGATCACCAGCGGCAAGGCGATCACCGGCTGGACCGCGGCGGCGGGCGGCGAGTACAAGGCGCCCGTGGGCACCCTCAACTTCCGGCAGATGTACGTCAACGGGGTCCGCGCCACCCGGGCCCGCTACCCCGACATCGGCTCGGACTTCCAGCTGCAGGGCAGTGACAAGACCAACAAACTGCTGAAGGTGCTCAGTTCGCAGGTCTCCGGCTGGGACCACCTCGACCAGGCCGAGATGATGCTGGAAACGCAGTGGGGCGAGAGCCACCTGCGGCTGAAGTCGATCAGCTCCGCCAACGGCACCGCCGACGTGTCGATCCAGGACCACGAAGCCGGGATCCTGTTCCCGCGCCCCTTCCCGGTCCTCTCCAACGGCTCCCCTCTGCACTTCGAGAACGCCCACGAGTTCCTCAACGAGCCGGGCGAGTTCTACGTCGACACGGCCGCGCAGACCGTCTACTACAAGCCCCGCCCCGGCGAGGACATGTCCACGGCCAGCGTGCAGGCCCCGACGCTGCAGACGCTGTTCGACATCAAGGGCACGAGCCTCGACAGTCCCGCCCACGACCTGCGTTTCTCCGGGCTCACCTTCACCCGGACCACCTGGATGGAGGCGACGAACAACGGCTACCTCAACGGTCAGGGCGGCAACTACAACCTCTCGGCCGACACCTCCAACAACCAGTACGTCGGCCGTCCGCCGGCCGGTCTCCAGGCCTCGGACGCCGATCGTCTCTCCTTCACCGGCAACACGTTCACGCAGATGGGCGCCACGGCTCTCGACCTGCACCACGGCGTGCACGACAGCACCGTGACCGGCAACCTCGTCCACGACATCGCCGGCAACGGAATCATGGTCGGCAAGTTCTCCGACCCCACCGTGGAGATGCACACCGTCTACAACCCGCCGACCTCCCCGGCCGGTGAGGACCCGCGCGAGGTCGTCAAGAACGTCACCGTCAACGACAACCTGATCACCCGGGTCGGTGAGGACTATCCGGGCACTGCCGGGATCAACGTCGGCTTCGTCAACAGCACCACGATCCACCACAACGACATCACCGACGCGCCGTGGGCCGGCATCTCCCTCGGCTGGGGCTGGCAGTCGGACGCCAACGCCGAGGGGAACAACTCCATCAGCTTCAACCGGATCGGCAACGTGCTCAACCGGCTGTGCGACACCGCCGGCATCTACCACCTCTCCGATGACCCGGGCACGGTCATCAACGGCAACTACGTGCACGACGTGGTGCGTACGCCGTCCGCCTGCACTTCCGCGGTCAGCGGCATCTACCTGGACGAGGGGTCGGACAACATGACCGTCTCGAACAATGTGCTGTCGCACACCGACGGATTCATCAACCAGAACCGCAACGGCACCCACGTCACACTCTCCGGCAACGCGACCTCCGGCACCTCGGTGATGCAGGCCTCGGGGCTGGAACCCGACTACCAGGGACTGCTGGCCAAGATCAACCTCGCATACAACAAGCCGGCGTCCGCCTCCTCGGTGAACGGCTCTGCCTGGGGCGCGGTCAAAGCCAACGACAACGACGGTGCCACCGGCTGGTCGCCGACCGGGAGCGACACCTCGGCCTGGTGGCAGGTCGACCTCGGGCAGGCCTACCGGCTCGGGCAGTTCTCTCTGACGATGCGCCAGGACATCGACCAGCCGGAGACGCGCAGCCAGTTCGAGATCCGTGGCTCCAACGACCCGTCGTTCGCCACCTACACCGTGCTGGGGCGTCAGGACGCCACCGTCCTGCCCTTCGCGTCGACGCTGACGGGGAACATCGACGTCCGCCAGAAGTTCCGCTATGTGCGGGTCGCCAAGACCGACGGCGCGTACTTCTTCATCGCGGACTTCAGTGTGCAGCAGGCCGGCGGGGCGCTTGAGGACTCGACCGGTACGCCGAACATCAACGCGGCGACGTACTACACGTTCAAGAACGTCAACAGCGGCCAACTGATGGACGTGTACCAGAACTCCACCGCCGACGGCGCGAGCGTCATCCAGTGGCCGAGCAACGGTGGTGCCAACCAGCAGTGGAACATCGTCCCGGTCAGCGGTCAGCTCTTCAAGATCGTGAACCGGAACAGCGGCAAGGTCCTCGACATCAACGCCTCCAGTCACTGGAGGGGGACCGCGCTGCAGCAGTACACCTACAACGGCGGCGACAACCAGCTGTGGTACTTCGAACCCACCAGCGGCGGGTACGTCATCCGCAACTTCGAGAGCAGGCAGGTCCTGGAGGTCGGCGGTGGATCGACGGCCGACGGAGCCGCCATCAGTCAGTGGATGCCGCTGAACCAGTCCAACCAGGCCTGGACGATCCAGTGACGGGGTGACCCGACGCGTCGGCGGATCCGCTCGCCCGGACGCGTCCGCCCGCCCTCAGCCCGCCCCCAGAGCCCACGGCAAGCGCGGTTGGGGGCACGGCTTGCTGTCCCCGTAGCGATGAACAAGGGAGTACATGGTGCCTGCGCTGCTCATCTTCCGAGAACTGCGCCGAGGGGTGGTTGTCTGCTTGGCCACGGTGGCGCTCGCCTTCACCGGCCTGATCGCCTTCAGCGGCGCCTCGCAGGCCGCTGCACAAGGGCCCTGCGACATTTACGCGGCGGGCGGCACGCCGTGCGCGGCGGCGCACAGCACCACCCGCGCGCTGTTCGCCTCCTACAACGGTCCGCTCTATCAGGTCCAGCGGGCGTCGGACAACATGGTGCAGAGCATCGGGGTGCTGTCCGCCGGAGGTGTCGTCGACGCCGCGGCGCAGGACTCCTTCTGCGCGGGCACCACCTGCACCATCACCCGCGTCTACGACCAGACCGGCGGCGGCAACACCCTGGTCTACCAGGGACCCGGCGGGACCGGCGGCGCCGACACGGCGGCCACCGCGACGGCCGAAGCGCTCAGCGTCGGCGGCCGGAAGGCGTACGCGCTCTACATCAACCCCGGCAACAGCTACTTCGCATACGACTCCACCGGGGGCGTGCCGACGGGCAGCTCACCCGAGGGCGCATACATGGTCACCAGCGGCACGCACGTCAACAACGGCTGCTGCTTCGACTACGGCAACACCGAGATCGACCACAAGGCCGACGGCAACGGCGCCATGGACGCGATCAACTTCGGCACGGAATGCTGGTTCGGCGGCTGCAGCGGGACAGGGCCGTGGGTGCAGGCGGACCTGGAGAACGGCCTGTTCTCCGGCGGCAGCAAGACGTGGAACCCCGACCAGGTCTCCCAGACCAGCCGCTTCGTCACCGCGATGCTCAAAAACAACGGCACCACCCAGGTGGCCCTCAAGGGCGCAAACGCCCAGTCCGGGAGCCTGACCCAGCTCTACAGCGGCGCACTGCCCAGCGGATGGAACCCGATGCACAAGCAGGGCGCCATCATCCTCGGCAGTGGCGGCGACTGCTGCCAGACCAACCGCAACGCGAGCGCGGGCACCTTCTACGAGGGCGCCATGGTCAAGGGCTACCCCTCCGACGCCACCGACGCCGCGGTCCAGGCCAACATCGCCGCGGCCGGCTACAGCACCGACACCACCGACCCCTTCACCCCGGGCGCGAAGGTGTCGCTGCAGGCCACCACCTCCTGCTGCACCAGCGACTACCTGCAGCGCGACACCAGCGACGACAAGGTCGTGATCGCGCCGGTGAGCTCCAGCAGTTCCGTCACCGACAAGGGCGACGCCACCTGGATCGTCCGCGCCGGCCTGGCCAACAGCAGCTGCGTCTCCTTCGAGTCGGCCAACACACCCGGCAGTTACCTCAGGCACTACGCGTTCCAGCTCCATCTCCAGCCCAATGCCGGCACCAGCCAGTTCGCCGCCGACGCCACCTTCTGCCCCAAGCCGGGCAACAGCGGCACCGGTTACTCCCTGCAGTCCTTCAACTATCCGGCCAAGTACATCCGCCACTACCGATTCACCGGCTACGTGGCAAGCAACGGCGGTCCCAACGCCTGGGACGCCACGTCGTCGTGGGCCCAGGACACCAGCTGGCTCGCCGCGGCCCCCTGGAGCTGACGAACAACGAACGTGTCGACGCACCCCACTCTGTTCGCAGAGTCGAGCAGTGTCCGAAAAACCGAACACCGGGGTTCTTCGACGCCTCACCGCACAACCCACCTCGTGAAGGAGCATTTCATGATCAAGCCACCGTGGATACGCAGCGTCAGACACGCGCTCCTCTCGGCCGGTGCCGCCGCCGCGCTCGCCGCCGGCCTGCTCACCGCCACGCCCACGACCTCGCAGGCGGCCACCCAGCAGCCATGCGACATCTACGCGGCGGGCGGCACTCCCTGCGTTGCCGCACACAGCACCACCCGCGCCCTGTACGCGACGTACAACGGCCCGCTGTACCAGATCAAGCGTGCCTCAGACAACGCGACCAAGGACATCGGTCTGCTGAGCGCCGGCGGATACGCCAACGCCGCCGCGCAGGACTCCTTCTGCGCGGGCACCAGCTGCATCATCACCGTCCTCTACGACCAGTCCGGCAAGGGCAACAACCTCACCCAGGCACCGGCGGGCGGAGCCGCAAGCGGGCCGGACAACCTCGCCAACGCCTTCGAAGCGCCGGTCACCGTCGGCGGGCACGAGGCGTACGGCGTCTACGTCGCCCCCGGCACCGGCTACCGCAACAACAACACCAACGGCATCGCCACCGGCGACCAGCCCGAGGGCATGTACGCGATCTTCGACGGCACGCACTTCAACGGCGGCTGCTGCTTCGACTACGGCAACGCCGAGACCAACAGCCACGACACCGGCAACGGCCACATGGAGGCCATCTACTTCGGCAACAACAAGATCTGGGGCTCCGGCAGCGGCAACGGCCCCTGGGTCATGGCCGACCTGGAGAACGGCCTGTTCTCCGGCGTGAACCAGCACCTCAACACGGGCGACCCCACCGTCAACAACCGGTTCCTGACCGCCATCGTCAAGGGCGGCCCGAACCAGTGGGCCATCCGCGGCGGCGACGCGCAGTCGGGCAGCCTGTCCACCTATTACAGTGGCGTGCGCCCCAACGTCTCGGGCTACAACCCGATGCACAAGGAAGGCGCGATCATCCTGGGCATCGGCGGTGACAACAGCAAGGGCGCCCAAGGCACCTTCTACGAAGGCGTCATGACCTCCGGCTACCCCTCGGACGCCACCGAGAACGCCGTGCAGGCCAACATCACCGCTGCCGGCTACAGCAGCGGTTCGACCAGCACCGGCTCACTGACGCCCGGCTCCCGGATCTCCCTGCAGGCCACCACCGCCCCCTGCTGCAGCACGCACTACCTCCGCCACGACGACGCCGACACCAAGGTCGTCATCTCCGACATCAACTCCTCCAGCTCGGCAACCGACAAGGCCGACGCCACCTGGATCGTCCACGCCGGCCTGGCCAACACCTCCTGCCTGTCCTTCGAGTCCGCCAACAACCCCGGCCGGTTCCTGCGCCACTTCGACTACCAGCTCTACCTGAACACCGACAACGGCGGCAGCTCGTTCGCGCAGGACGCCACCTTCTGCCCCACCGCGGGCAACAGCGGGGTGGGCAAGTCCTTCCGGTCCGTCAACTTCCCGGCGAAGTACATCCGCCACTACAACTTCACGGCCTACATAGCCAGTAATGGCGGCTCCAACGCCTGGGACTCCACGTCGTCGTGGGCCCAGGACACCAGTTGGCTCACCGCATCTCCCTGGAGCTGACGAGCAACCGGCGCGCGCAGCCACCCGGCCTGGCCGGCGGTCCGGCCGGGTGGCTGCGCGGGACTAGCCGGTGACGCGGTGGAAGGTCCACCGCTGGTTGGAGCCGCCGGTGTCGCGGTACTGGATGAGCGCGGCGCCGTCGGCCGTAGTGCCTCCGCTGACGTCGAGCACCTTGCCGCTGTTGCGGTTGACCAGGACGAATTCGCCACCGCTCTGCGGGCGCAGCTGCCACTGCTGGCTCACCCGGCCGTCGGCGGTCATCTGCACGATGCGCGCGCCGTCCGCCAGCGAGGACCCTGCCACGTCGAGCACCTTGCCGCTGCGCAGGCAGGTGATGGTGTGGTAGCCGTCCGCTGTGGACTGGAAGGCCCATTGCTGGTTCGGTCTGCCGGTGCCGGGCCACTGCAGCACGGTGGCGCCGTCCGCGAACGAGGCGCCGGAGACGTCGGCGACCTTGCCACTGCGCACGCTGACGCATGTGTAGGCCCTGGTGGGCGCGATAATGTACTGCACCGAGTCCACGTCGACGTAGCCGGTGCCGTTGGGGTTGTAGGTGTAGAGGCCGACCCGGTCACCGCGGTAACCGCCCCAGGTGAGCTGGTAGGTGCCGCCGAACGAGGTGAACGCGCTGCCGTCGAGGCTGTAGGAGAAGCGGCTGACCCCGTTCACATCCCACGAGGTGCGCAGCCACACGGCGTTCTGGGTGATCGCCGGACCGTAGGTCAGGCTGCCGCCGACGTTGTACGCGATCGTGGTGGTGGTGCCGGTGCGCCGGACGCCCAGTCCGGCGTAGGTGGCCGCGAAGTGGCACAGCCCTGCGTGCTGGCCGTCGGCGAGGCCGGCCAGTTCGAGGCGGACGGTCACCGTCGCGCCGCCCGCCGTGCGCAGCACCCGTTGGGTGAGGGTGTTTCCCACCTTGGTCAGATTGTCGGCCGCCAGCGGTGCGAACGCCTTCAGCCGGAGGCAGCCGGGGCGTTCGGTCAGCGACCAGTAATCCGCGCGCGGTTGGTAGTACCACTCCCACTGCGGCTTGAGGCGGCTGTCGGTGAACAGGTCGCTGGTCACCACGGGGGGGCAGTGCGTCGAGGGGCAGGCCGGGTGTGCCGCCGGCGGGTACCTGGCCGGTCCACACCATGCTGCCTATGCCGTCCGCGCCCACCTGGCCCAGGATCGGCCAGCCGTCCACCCAGGTCACGGGCAGCAGGGACAGCGGTCGTCCCTCCCAGTCGCCGTGGCCGTGGTGGGTCACGAAGTACCAGGTGCCGTCCGGAGCCTGCACCAGCCCGCCCTGGTTGGGCTCGCGGTCCACCGAGGTGTTGACGTGCTCCAGTTGCCGGGTCTCGAAGGGGCCGGTGAGGCTGGAACCGCGGTTCATCATCAGCACCCGGCCCTCGGACCTCACCTCGCTGTACAGGTGGTAGTAGAGGCCGTTGATCTTGTACAGCTTGTTGGCCTCGCTGCCCGGCGACTGGTGGATGACCGTGGACGGGCCGACCAGCGACCTGCCGTCCCCGGACAGCTTGAACAGGTGGATCTTGTAGCCGTCCGCGTAGTGCGTGGTGACCAGGTAGCCCTGGCCGTCGTCGTCCCAGAAGGGGCACGGGTCGTCCCAGCCGGAGGTCCGCCACACCGCCGTCAGCGGATCCCACGGCCCGCTCGGCGAGGGGGCCGACGTCATGAAGAAACCCTCGTCGGGGGTGTTGAAGTACACCCAGTACCGGCCCGCGTGGTAGCGGATGGCCCCGGCCCACACACCGCGGCCGTAGCGGTTCATCTGGTCCCAGTTCAGGGCTGGTCCGATACCGGTGAGATCACCCACCGCGCCGCCCAGTGTCCGCCAGTCGACCAGGTCCTTCGAGTGCAGAACGGCCACGCCGGGCGAGTACCCGAACGTGCTGGTGATGCCGTAGTAGTCGGCGCCGACCCGGATGCAGTCCCAGTCGCTGAAGTCGCCCGGGAGGACGGGGTTGACGTAGGTGCCGTCGCCCTGATCGCCCCACGTACCGGCGAAAGGTGTGGCTGCCGCCGCCGCGCCGGGGGGCAGCAGGCCCGGCAGCAGGAGGGCCCCGGTGCCGACCGCGGCGAGCCGGCCGAGCTGTCTTCTGGTGATGTCCACGATGTCCGTCCTCGGAGGGAATCAGTCCACGTTCACCGCTTGCCACAGCTGGCCGGCGGCGTTCGTGTCCGTCGTCTGCACGAGCTGGGCGCCTGCTGTCGTCGACGAGCCGGACACCGCGAGCAGCATGCCGCTGTTCACGTTCTTGATCTTGTAGTAGCCGTTTCCCGCAGCGGTCAGTTTCCAGTGCTGGCTGTCAGCGTTGTCGTCGGCCTGCTGGATGACGGTCGCGCCGTCCGCGGTGGATGCGCTGGTGACGTCCAGCGGCAGGCCGCTGTTCTGGTTGACGATCTCGTAGCTGCCGTCACCCACCGCGACGAACCGCCAGTCCTGGTTCTGCGCTCCGGTGTCGTTCCACTGGATGACGTTCGCCCCGGCGGACGTCGATCCGCCCGAGACGTCGATCGTCTTGCCGCTGCTCTTGTTGAGGACCTTGTAGAACGCGTTCTTGGCGGGGAAGGGGACGGAGGCGAACGCGTCCAGCGCGCAGACGGTGTTGGACGAGGCCGCGTTCTTCGTTCCGTCGCAGACGACCTTGATGGTGTGCGGACCCGCGGGGAGATCCGTCTTCTCGAACAGCGGCACCTGTTTCGTCACCGTCGGGGCGTAGGCGTCGATGCCCGACCGCGCCAGGGTGCCGTCGATGTAGACGTCGACCTTCCCCATGTTCGGCTGCTTCATGCTGAGATACCGGACGCCCGAGCCGGTGAACGAGTACTGGATGTAGTCGCCGGTCTTGTTGGTGTACCTCTCGGATCCGTTGAAGTCCTTGGAGTCGTTCCAGTTCGACCAGGTGGAGGAGTAGGTCAGACCCGAGTCCTTGTCGTCGACGTAGGCCCATCGCTGCCGTACGAGGGACTTTGACGCGGCGGACGCGTTCCCCTGGGCGTCCACGACGTAGAGGCGGTAGTCGCCGACCGTCGGCGGGACACTGATGGTCGTCGCCGTGCCGGACGCCTCGGTCATGGTGGGGCCGGCGGCGAACGTCGTCGTACCCGAGGGAGCCAGCCAGAGCGTCTTCGTCGCGTCGCCGAGGCTGCGGACGGGGATGGACGACACGCCCTTGCCGGTGAAGGTGCTCGCGGGCAGGGCGTAGTCCTGCGGGCCCAGGTCGCTCTGGGGGACGAGGTCCTTGTAGGCGTCCTCCAGACCGGAGTTCACGGCGATGCCGTACGCCTGCGACGGCCACACGTCGTCCGCGTACGCGTGTACGTCCTGGATGGTGCTGTTCGGGACGCTCTTGCTGAAGATCTTGTTGATCGTGCTGTAGGTGTTGGTGATGCTGAGGTCGTGCTGGCGGCCCCATGTACCGGAGTTGATGGTGTAGGCGACGCCCGGGTCGATGTCGAGCACGTTGTCGTGGAAGTTGAGGTAGGCGGACCCCTCATCGGGGTGCAGTCCGTACTTGTGGCCGGCCGGCACGCCCTGGATGTAGTTGTTGCTGATCACGGTGCCCGGCTGGCTCCCCAGGTCGTAGATGGGAGCGGAGTCGCCCAGCACCTGCATCGTGTCGACGATCTGGTTGTAGCTGATGGTGTTGTTCTTCGCCGTGGTGGTCGGTGTCCCGGGGTTGATGGAGTTCGCCGAACCGTCGAAGTTCCACCATCCCCAGCCGAGGGTGATGCCCGCCCACGGGGACTTCTCGATCCGGTTGTGCTGCACGGACAGCGTGTCTGTGAAGTACGCCGACACGGGGCTGGACCCCTGGAACAACACCGCACTGTCGTAGAGGTAGTTGTCCGTGATCGAGATGTTCTTGCAGAGACCCTCGACGTCCACCGGATACTTCTCGTGGTTGGTCGAGGTGTAGTCCCCGATGTACACGTGCTGTGGGTGCCCCACGGTGATGGCCGATCCGGCTATGTCGTTCGTGACGTTGCCGGTCAACTGCGAGTTCGTCACGTCGTTGACCAGGCTGATGCCGTCCGCGCCGGTGTGCTGCACCCTGTTGCGCTGCAGGACGATCCCGTCGGCGTTCTGGATCTGGATGATGCCAGGCGGCAGGTCGACGTTGCGGTAGGTGTACGCGTGGAAGTTCTGCCTCGCGTACACGGTCGAGCCGGCGTTGCCCTGTTGTCCCTGCCGGAAGACGGAGCCCGCGACGTTGACCAGGTTCCAGTCGGAGTGCTCGACCGTGAGCCCGGAGAACGTGATGTTCCGCGCGTGGTCGGTCGTGGACGTACCGGCGATCTTGATGAGGGTGGACACGTTGTTCGGCGCGAAGACCTGCGCCGACGTCATGTCCTCGGAGCCGGACTTGTAGTAGTAGAGCGTGTGGCTCGTCTTGTCGAAGTAGAACTCGCCGGGCTGATCCAGGAATTCGTATGCGTTCATGACGGTGTGGCCGCCGCTGCCGGCCTTGAAGTTGCCGTTCGGCGGTCCCTGGGCGATGGCCGCGCCCGGCTCCTGGAACAGGGCCACCCGGTTGGCGCCGTCCGAGCTCGTGGTGATCTGGCGGACGCCCACGATGGCCGTGGTCCAGGTCGTCGTCGACTGGATCTCCACGTCGTCCTGGTTGGAGGCGACGGCGGGCAGATCGGAGAGGCTGTACTTGGCCCCGTCGCACTGCGCACCCGACTCCCACGCCCAGGAAGCCTGGCCGGCCGTAACGGCGTAGGACCCGTAGCATCCCGCCGAGTTGATCGTCTTGGAGGCCATCTTGGCGCGCTTGCCGTTGACGTAGAGCGAGCGGAGCTTGATGTCGCGGTTGAGCGTGGCCTTCCAGATGTTCCCGCTGTGCCGTGTCCAGCCGGTCACCTGAACGCCTCCGTTCAGCACCGGCTTCTCGTTCTGGTAGGCGGCGTACACGACACGGTGGCCGTTCGTTCCGGAGTCGGCCGGCGTGAAGTCGATGGTGCTGCTCACCGGGTAGTCGCCGCCGCGGAGATAGACGTTGATGTCTCCGGTCATGTCGCGGTTGACCGTGCGCACGACGTCCCGTGCGTGTTGCAGGGTCCTGAACGGCGCGGTGATCGTCCCGGCGTTGGCGTCGTCGCCGTCGGGGGCGACGTAGTAGGCCGCCTGGGTCGCGGCCGAGGCCGGGGTCGGCGTCGTGAGGGATGTCAGCAGCACCGCGGACAAAGCCATGGAAAGCACTGCTGACACCGTGCGGATGGTGGAGGTGACGGGCTTCATCGTCCGCCCCTCCTGCTGCTGCGAACGGTCGGGAATGCGTTCATGCGGCGGCTCCGGGGGTGTTGTCGGTGCGGTTGACACCGTCTTCAGCACAAGCGCCGACGGTCAGCTGCAGGCGGGAAGGCGGTAGAAGGCGGTCGCGGTGCCGGCGAGGATCGCCTGGATCTCGGTGGCGGAACAGCCGCCGAGCAGTTCGTCCACGGTGGCGGCCCAGCGGTTCCAGCCGCCCGCGAGGTTCGCGACCGGCCAGTCGGAGCCGAACATCAGGCGGTCGGGGCCGAAGACAGCGAGCAGGATGTCCCAGACCGGGCGGATGTCTGCGGTGGTCCAGCTCTCGTGGTCCGCCTCGGTGATCAGCCCCGACACCTTGCAGACCACGTGTGGGTGTGCGGCCAGCAGAGACATCTGGCGTTCCCACTCGGCCAGGTCACCGTCGGCGATCGGCGGCTTGCCTGCGTGGTCGAGTACCTGGGGCAGGTCGGGGAAGCGTTCGGCCAGCCGGATCGCCTGGCCGAGCTGGTGGCTGCGGACGAGCACGTCGTAGCGGAGCCCGCGGTCCCGCACGGCCGCCAACCCGCGTTCGACGTCGGGGTGTTGCAGCCAGTCCGGGTCCGTCTCGCCCTGGACGAGATGACGCAGGGACCGCAGATGTGTCCCGCCCGGCCCGGCGAGCAGTCGGTCCAGCACCTCGCCGATCGCCGGCGACGTCAGGTCGGCCCAGCCGACGACGGCCCCGATCAGTGGTTCCCGCTCCGCGAGCGCGAGCAGGTCCTCCGTCTCGGGCACGTCCGGTGTGCACTGCACGGCCACCGTGCTGTGCAGACGGCGGCCCGCGACGGTCCCGGTGGCGGTGGTACGCAGGTCGTCGGGGGTGAAGGTGCGGCGGATCGTTGTCAGGGCGGGGTCGTCGAGCCAGGGTTGCGGACGCTGGTCGAGGTCCCACAGGTGGTGGTGGGCGTCGACGAGGGGCAGATCGGAGGTCACTGGGGGGTCCAAGTCGGGTCGGTCCGGTGCGGGCGGTTCAGGCCGTGGCGTCGTCGCCGGGCGGACTCAGGTGCCAGATCTCGGCGAGTTCCGTCCACTGGCGCGCGTCACCCCGGTCGGGCCACGGCTGCTGGCAGGGGTCGGTGAGCTTCCACCACTCCTGGGTTTCGGGGTCGGCTTCGAGTGCCGCCATGTCGGCCTCGAAGTCGTCGCCGTGGTACTCGAGGTAGGCGAACAGCACATCGCCGTGGAGGAAGATGCTGTAGTTGCCGATGTTCGACCGGTGCAGGGCGGCCTCGACGCCGGGCCGGACGGCGCGGTGGAGTTCGAGGTACTCGCGGCGGCGTTCGGGCCGGAGCCTGATGGTCTGGGCGATGCGTTTCATCACGCACCCTCCTGAGAGGTGAAGGGCGTCCGGTAGCTGGGGGTGTTGGCACGCAGCCGGAGGCGCAGGGTGAGTCGGATGCGGGTGGACGCGGGCAGCCGGACCGTCAGGTAGGCGCTGTCGCAGACCTGCTCCGTCTCGGTTACGACGGGCTCGCGGTGGCCGTAGTCGTACATGTCGCCGATCCAGCCGTCGTGCGCGCAGGTCGTGTACCGGACAGCGGTGACGGTGTGCTCGGCGAAGGCGCCCGCCTGGACGATCACCGTGCGCTCGGCCCCAGGGGAGAGGTTCACCAGCTCGACGGTCGTCGCCTCGGGGTCGATGGAGGCGACCAGCGCGGCCACGTCCGGGGGCAGGCCGGCACGGCGGGCCTCGGCGTCGTGGTAGCGCAGCCGGGCCTGCTGCAGACCACCGTTGTACAGCACCTGGGGGCCGCCCCAGGTCAGCTGGACGAGGGCCTCGGTGACGACGGGGTTGCACTGCTGCCACACATGGATGTCGGCCTCGGGCACGTCCAGGTCGCGGTAGCGGTCGATGCGCCGCAGGCGGTGGCGGACCTGGGCCTGGGCGGTGGCGAGGATCCGCTCGGGATAGCCGGGGTCGTCACCGGCGAGGAAGGCGAACCACGCCTTCTCGTGCCCGGACTCCTCCTTGGCCCGGAACGGCCGGACGGTGCGCCAGTCGATGCCGTCGGCCTCACGCAGCCGCTCCAGCCGGGCGCGGTCGGTGTCGGAGGCCGTGTGGTGCCACAGGGCCACCGGTACGGGCGCGGTGGCCGGGTTGTAGTCGAACCAGCCCGAGTCGTTGTGGCGGAACGGCAGGTGCGGTGTGGGGGTGTGGACGTCGGGGCCGAGTTCGACCGCCCACTTGGAGGGGAGGCTGGAGTCCGCCTCGGTGTGGGGCATCACCTTGGCGTGACCGATGAGGGTGTCGAGCGAGGTCGCGACCATGGAGAGGTAGTCGTCGTCCCCGGTGACCGTGGCCGCCGCGAGCGCCGCCACACAGGCCGCGTGGCCCACGCTGTGCCAGCCGTGCGGCCAGGACCAGCCGTAGTGGCCGCCGTACCAGCGTCCCTCCAGCAGGCTGCCGACGGCCCCGTCCGGGCCGGCGTTGTCCGGGACGAGACCGCCGTTCGCCTCGGTGCGCTCCCGCCACGCGCCCACGTACTCGGTGATCCACTCGCGGTAGCGCTCCTCGCCGGACAGGATCCAGGCGTTGAGGACCAGCCCGGCCGCGGCGAGGTTGACCGCGGTGTCGCCGACGCCCATCCGGTCCCGCATCTGCGTGCCGAGGCGCGGGTCCGCGGAGAGCGGGTAGGGGCCGCCGTCCGCCTCGGGGATCCAGTCGAGCGGGAAGCCGTAGGTCTCCGCTTCCTTGAGCAGCCAGGGATAGACGTCGCCGTCGAACAGGCCGGTGCGGTCGGGGTCGCTGCCGTTGTGCGGGCGGGCGATGACGCGGTGGGCGGGGTCGTAGTTGCCCTTGGCCGGGTCGACGTACAACTCGGCGAAGCGCAGGGCGCGCTCGGACCAACGCTCGGGAGCGGCCATGCACAGGAAGTAGAGCAGGAGCAGGCTCTCGCCCTGGTGGAACCAGTCGTAGCCGCGCTCGTACTCGTCGTGCAGCATGCCGAGTTCGGTGAGCTGGCGGGTCACGCCCTCCCAGTGCTTCTCGCTGGCGGGCAGCAGGTCGTCGGCGCCGCCGAGGAGGTACAGCTGGGGCCAGTTGAAGAACACCTCGTAGAAGTCGTCCACACCGTCACGGGTGGTCAGCGGGCCGGTGTACTTCAGCCGTCCGTCGGGGCCGGTGAAGTCACGGGCGAAGCGGCGCCAGGCGTGGTCGAGCAGGTCGAACAAGGACCGCTGGGCCACGGCCCAGCCGGGTGGTTCGAGCAGCGGCACCCCCGCCTCGATCTCGGGTGGCGCGACCGGGTGGTCGCGGGGGGCGTCCTCGGCCGTGGTGCGGTCGGCAGAGCTGAAGGGCATGGGAGAACTCCGTTCGGGGCGGGCGGCGGGACGGCGCACGCCGGGGACGACGGCCGGGACGGGCCGCTATTCCTTGGTGGCGCCGGCGAGCATCCCGCTGACCAGGAAGCGCTGGGCGAAGAGGAAGACGATCAGCACGGGAGTGATGGCCACGAGTGTCGCCAGAGCCAGCTGCGGGCGCTCGATCGCGAGGGTGCCGACGGCCGGATTGAAGGACGGCACGTTGCTGAGCAGGGTGCCGACGCCCACCTGGATGGGCATCTGACTGCTCTCGGGGAGCATGACGTACGGCAGGAAGTAGTTGGTCCAGTTGGCGACGAAGCTGAAGAAGCCCACGAGCGCGATGACCGGCGTCGCCAGCGGCAGCGCGATGTGCCAGAAGACGCGGAACTCCGAACAGCCGTCCACGCGGGCCGCCGCCAGCAGGTCCTTCGGTACGGCGGTGGTGAAGTAGATGTACGTCAGATACACCCCGAACGGGTAGAACGAGTACGGAAGGATGATCGACCACATGGTGCCGATCAGATGCACCGCGTTGATCTCCAGGAACAGCGGCACCACCAGCGTGGCGTTCGGCATGAGCATCACGACCAGCGTCGCGACCAGCAGGGTGTGCCGACCGCGGAACTCGGTCATGGCCAGGGCGTATCCCGCCGGAACGGCGACGGCAAGGGTGATGACCAGCGAGATCGCCGCGTAGAGCGCGGAGTTGCCCAGCCACTGCATGATGGCGTCGTCCTGGAACGCCGTGAGCCTGTCCCAGTTGGCTTTCAGCGCGTGCCAGGAGCCGAAGGAGAGCGGGTTGCCGTGGACCAGTTGCTGGTCGGTCTTGGTCGCCGCGAGGGCGAGCCACAGCACCGGCAGCACGAAGAAGGCCAGGAACACGGCCAGCACGGAGCCGGTCAGCAGTCGGGAGGGCAGGTGCCGTACACGTCGGCGGTGGTGCGGCGGCCGGGGGTGGGACGGACTCATGACGGGCGCCTCCCGTTGCGGGCTCGGTGTGGCGGCGACGCGGCTGCCAGGGGTTTTAGTCGGCATCGAAGAACCCCGACCGTGCGACGAAGAGGGCGGCGGCCGACACGCTGACGACCAGGAGCTCCACCGAGACCGCGGCGGCGCCGTTGATGTTGTTCATCTGGAAGGCGAAGTCGAACGTCAGCTGGTTCAGCGAGTAGTCGCGTCCGGCCACGCCCACGCTGGCGAGGGACAGCAACTGCGGCTCCACGAAGAGCTGGGCGCCGCCCGCGAAGGCCAGGATCACCATGTACACGATCCACTTGCGGAGCATCGGGATCTGTATGTGCCAGGCGGTCTGCCAGGCGCCCGCGCCGTCGATGCGCGCGGCTTCCATGACGTCCGTGGGGATGTTGTCGAGCGCGCCGTACATGACGACGATCCAGCCGCCCGCACCGGTCCAGAACGCGATGATCGTGAACAGCAGGGGCAGGTTGCCGGGCGCGATCACCTCGCCGAAGGTGTCGAGACCGAGGGCGCCCAGCAGCGCGCTGACCGGGCTCACCGTCGGGTCGAGCATGAACAGCCACACCAGCACACTCGCGGCACCGGCGAGCGCTCCTGGGATGTAGTACAGGAAGCGCAGCGCCTTGCCGGCGGAACCCGAGGCCAGGCGATGCAGCAGCAGCGCCAGGGCCACCACGAACACCACCAGGGACAGGAGCCAGAAGGCGAGGTAGACGGCGACATGGCTCACGGCGTCCAGGAAGCGGAAGTCCTGCGCCGTGGTGACGAAGTTGGCGAAGCCGGTGACCGTGCCCCCGGCGTCGGTGAAGGCGAAGTAGACCGCGTAGGCGGTCGGAAGGACGCCGAAGACGACCAGCAGGAGCACGTAGGCGGCGACGAAGGCCATACCGGCCCGGCTCTGCCGGGCGGCGCCGCGACGGCGCCGCGTGGCAGAGCCTGCCGGGGAGTGGGTGAGGGTCACTGGGAGACCTTGTATCCGTTGGACTCGGCGTACTTGACGATGGAGTCCTGCCAGGTCGCAAGCATCGAGACGACGGTCCTGCCCTGGGTCAGGCCGGGCTTGACGGTGGCGGCCCAGATCGCCTCCTGGCTGAACTGGCCCGAGCCCCAGCCCGACCAGACTTGGGAGGACGCGGTCTTGAGGGCGCTCAGGTCACTGGCGAAGTATCCGGAGGCGTTCTGCCCCTTCAGCCATACCTCGGCTGCCGGCGCGTACGCGGGGAAGCCCGGTGCCTTCTCGCCCTGGTAGGCGGTGTCGGTGGTGACCCACTTCAGGAAGTCGGTGGCGGCCTTGATGTGCGCGGAGTGCTGGGACAGCAGCCAGGTGCCGCCGCCCACGTTGCCGGTGGACGGCGAGGTCTCGCCCTTCCACTGGGGGATGGGCGCCGCCGCGATCTGCTTGGCCGGGGTCTTGAAGGTGCCCTCGAACAGCGCGCCGCCGTACCAGGCGGGGCCCGGCATGAGCAGGACCTTGTCGGCCTTGTTCTTGCCGAAGTCGGTGCTGAAGACCCCGCTGACGGACATGGACTTGTTCTTGATCAGTACGTCCATCAGCTTGGCCATCCTGGTGCAGGCCTCGCTGGTGGTGTTGACCGAGACGGACTTGGGGCCGGTGATGTGGTTGGCGGCGCACTTGCCCGCCCACAGGTAGATCTCGGGTGTGAAGGCGTCCCCCGCGTCGCCCACCAGGTAGCCGGGGTGCTCCTTGGCCGCCTTCTCGCCGAGCTGCTGGTACTCCTCCCATGTCGTGGGCACCGTGTAGCCGAACTTCTTCAGCAGCGGCGCGTTGTACCAGAGCACTGCCTGGGAGAGGTCGTTGCGCAGGCAGTAGACGGTGCCGTTGACGGTGCAGACGTCGTTGGCGCCGTCGGCGAAGTTGGCCAGGGCCGTGGAGGCGATCAGGCCCTTGTTGAGCGGCGCGGCGAAGCCCACGTCGACGGCCCAGGTCACCTCGTTGTTCTGGGAGCTGAAGACCACGTCCGGCCAGCCCTTGCCGGTGCGGTTGAAGAGCTGGACCTTGGTCTGGAGGTAGTTGGAGCCGTTGGCGTCGCCGTCGTAGGTGACGATGTCCATCTTCACGTCCGGGTGCTGCTTCTGGTACAGCTTCGCGGCCGCCACACGGGTCGCGTCCACCCAGACGGTCAGCGCACCGTCCTTCTGCGGCGCCTGAGCAAAGCCGTCCTTTTCCGTCGTGCCTGTGGCGCCACCGCCGGCGCAGGCGGTCAGGGTCAGCGTCGCGGTGGCCGCGCAGCAGGCCAGCAGCACCGCACGGCTCCTGCTGGATCCCCTCTCCCGGCCGGACGAAGGCTTGTTGACGGTCATGTGCGACTCCACTGGTTTCACAGGGCGCCCCGAGCAGATGGGCAGGTGGCGCGAGGATGGGGCGACGCCAGGCCATACGGGTCGGCGCCGGGGACCGCGGACGGCCGGGCCCGCTTGCCGTCGCGGAAGAGATTAGGCGCCCTATAGTGAGACCAGTCAAGGTGTGTGCCGCATTCTTCTCCCTGATCCACGACCCTGTCTCCGCATATGCCAGAAATTAAGCCCGATACATGCCTTATTGCGGCTATCGCGACTACAACTCTACGGCGCGGATCTTCCCGTAATGAGTACTACTCATTATTGAGCTGCGGTAGAATGAGCGCGGCTCCACAGCGATCAACCGCCCTCGCAGCAGTCATCCCGAAGGCAGGACAGATGAACGACACGCCCGCGACCGAAGCCGCCCTGTCGGCGCAGGCCTCTCCCGCCGCGGCAGCAGCGGTGAACGGCTCGGACGAGCAGCGTGACTACCGTCCCGGCTACGAAGTCGTGGCGGAGCGGATCCTCGAGTTCATCGCCGAGTCCCGGCTGGCGGCGGGCGATCGGATGCCCACGGAGAACGATCTGGCCCAGAGGCTGAACACCAGCAGAGCGGTGGTGCGGGAGGCCGTGAAAATCCTTTCGGCGCTCGGCCGGGTCCGGGCGCACAAGGGGCGCGGACTGTTCGTCGCCGACGACGAGGGCATGCTCATCACCAGCCGCTGGGGTGGCTTCTTCCGCCCCGTCGACCTCGATCATGTACTTATGCTGTTCGAGTTCCGCAGGGTTCAGGAGATGGCCGCGAGCAGTCTGGCCGCCACTCGTGCCACGCCCGCCGAGCTGCGGACCATCGAGGTGGCCGTGCAGCAGTGCCGGCACGGATTCGCCCACGGTCAGGTCGACGAGTTCAACCAGGCGGACGACGACTTCCACGAGGCCGTGGCTGCGGCCTCGCACAACGCCTTCCTCGTCAGCGCCGTGCGGGACGCGCGACGCCTGCAGCGGCAGTCCAGCGCGATCGGGATCCATGACATGTTCGGCGATGGCACCGAGTCCGCGGTCGTGGAGCACGAGGTGATCTACCGGGCCATTCGCGACGGTCGGCCCGAGGAGGCGGCCGAGGCTACGGCGACACATCTCGACAGGACACTCGAGGACTACCGGCGGGAGATCCAGCGGCGCCTGTTCGGCTAGCGTCGGGTTCGGTTCCCACCTGACCGGCTGGATCCTGAACGACGGACCGCGTGGTCCGGCAGTGCAGCGAGTGAGTCCCTGTCCCCGGTCGTCCCCGCTGCACGGACCCGCACGGGGATCACCGCGGTCCGTGCGGCAGCTCCCGGATTCCACCGCAGAGCTGACCGGCCGGTGAGCACATACCGACGGGGGCACCGTGCCCCAGCGCTCCGTCGTGTCCTGACCATGGGCGGTTGCCCTGCCGGGGCGGTGCCCTTGCCGAAAACCTGTCCGCCCTGGTGGGAGTCGGTGTGCGGTTCGGCGACCGCGGTCGCTTGCGCCTGTGCTCTCCCACGGTCGGCGATCGCTGCGACATGATGATCGGCCGTGCTGCCGCGACTGGTCCGCAGGGGCGTCACGAACGCGTTCGCCGCTGCGCGCTCGTCATCACGGTCACAGTGATGGCCCTGGCCCCCCGGGTCAGGGGGGTGCCGGGGCCCCTCGGCGACTCCTCGTCCGCGATCCCGCTGAGGAGGATGATTCAGATGCCTTTCGCCGCCACATGCGCGATGACGCGCCTGATGTATTCCTCGCGGTGCCGAAGCAGTTCAGCGCTGATGAGGATGCGGTTTCCGCTGATGGGGAGGAACAGGGTGCCGGTGATGGGCAGCGCGGTCACCTTGAGCCGGAATCCGCCGAGGCGGGTACCGGTGGCCCTCTCGTACTCGCGCACGGCATCCCTCATGCGCGGAGCACCACGCCCCGGACGGCTTGCGTTCGCGACTTCGCGTTTGCGTTCGGCGCTCCACAGGCGGACGACATCACGGTTGTCCTCGACGATGCGGCCCAACAGGCCGCCCGGAGACAAGGGAACCGCCGATTCGTCCTGCTCCGAGGCTGCCAGTGCGCGTTCCCACCACCGTAGCCACTCGGCGCCAACGCCTCTGTCACTGTGCACAGTTGAATCGATCGCCAGGCTCGGCCGCGCCACGACTGCCGGTAGGCCCAGCGGGTCACGGATGCCGAGCGCGTCGCGGACTGCCAGCGCAGCGGCCAAGTGGTAGGAGTACCCCAGGGCCACTTGCCACGGCGCGCTCGACACCGATCCCATGAGTCTTCCTCTGTGTCAGACGATCTCTGCGCTGTCGGTGGGGCCGCCGCTTGAGCAGATGTCGCCGTCCCACAGGAGCGCGTCGCTGGAGGGAGAGACTCCCGCGGTCTCCCAGCCGGGTCCGCCGGCGTTCGCGTCCCACTCGCCCTCCCAGGACGAGTCGAATGCCAGCCCGCCGCCCCACGAGTAGGTGTCCGAACCGTAGTCGTCGGACCTGCTCGCCTGCCAGTGGTAGGCGACCGCGTCTTCGTCGAGATCGAACCCCGTCTGGATCTCCATGTTGTAGCCGCCGACCGGATGCACCCAGATGTACGAGTCGCCGCAGTCCCCTTCGACGACGTCGTCGGGGTGGACCTTCGCGCGGTACGGACTTCCGTCGGGGTTGATCGCCTTGGGCGTCGGTACCGTGTGCTGGCTGCCATCGGGTGCGGTGACGACCTTGAAGCCGTGGGCTTTCGCGAGCTTCGCGTTCACCCCGGTCACCCGCATCTTGACGACCTTCGCGCCCCTGGGCGGCGCGTGCACCGGTGTGTGACCCGCGTGAACTCGCAGCCCTGCAGGTCCGACGCGATGGGCGGACGGGACTGCCTCGGCGGTGCCGATACCGGCACCCGTGAGCGCGGACGCCGCAAGCACTGCGACGAGTGCGCGTGTGAACATGGCACGCTTCATTGCTGTTTCCCCCTGTAACCGCCGCGAGATCTCTTCCCGGGTCAGTTACCCGGTGTCCCACAGCAGACAGGCCGACACTACGACCCATAGCGGCACATGTTCCCCAGCTCTCCCATGGTTGACTGATTCAGGCCAGAGGTAGGGCTTATTCCGGGGTGTTGCCACAGCGGACATGGCCTCGAACAGGTACATGTTCTGACCGTCAGCGATCAGGGTCTGGTCGATCGGGGCGGAGCCCGGGACGCTGCCGGTGAACAGCGGCTGCGGCGCGGACCAGCCGTTGGGGTCGATGGGGTCGCTTGAGGTGCGGTGGACGAAGGGTCACTTGTTGCCGTACACGGTCAGCTGGTTGCCGTCCGTCAACGTCCACTGCTGGTTGGTCCCGCCCCGTGCAGTCCGAGATCTGCGGGTACGTGCCGTCGGCCTGGCCGGCGCCACCAGACCAGGGTCGCGGCCACGGCGACGAGCACCACAGAAAGATGTCTGCGGCGGGAACTACGTCTGCGCATGGGGACCTCGTATTCCTTGACTGAGCGGGTTTCCGGTTCGGCCCCGTCGGAGACTGTGCGGACCTCGATGGGATGCGGCCCTCCCGTGTTCGCCATTCCAACAACGGCCGAGGAATCGAGCAAAGTGCTCGATAGGGATTCGGTGAACAGCGTCAACACCTCTCACATGATTCGCGAGCCGAATTCGGTGTCTTACGCCCGACGGCGCGTGCCCGACGGTGTGGCCTTCGAGCCCCGAGCTCTCCCAGTTGTCGTGGGACTCGGTGACCGGCGGCAGGCCGGCCCCGCGTCGCACGGGCGCGAGTAGGCGGTCAGAGTCGAGGTGACAAGGGCGTGCGGGAGGTCAGCCGAGCCGGGCTGCGACGTCGGCCCCTTGCCGTACGAAGACGGGGATGCGTTCCAGTGGGGCCTGCGCGTCGAGCGTCGTTCCGCCCTCCACGACGTCTCCGGTGACCGGGTCGAGCCAGCGGGCGCCGGACGGCAGGTACACCCGGCGGGCCCGGGCGCCCGCCTCGTACACGGGTGCCACCAACACGTCCGGGCCGAGCAGGAACTGGTCGTCCACCTCCCAGGCGCGCGCGTCCTCGGGGAAGTCGAAGAACAGGGGGCGCATCGGCGGGGCGCCGGTGCGGTGGGCGTCCTCGGACAGCCGCCGCAGGTACGGGCGCAGGCGCTCGCGCAGCAACAGGTGGTCACGGAGGATGCCGTACGCCTCCTTCCCGTACGACCAGACCTCGTTCGGCCCGCCGGTCATGTCCGTGGAGAAGGCGGGGTGGTTGGGCTGCCTGTCCCCGTGCAGCCGCATGACGGGGCTGAAGGTGCCGTACTGGAACCACCGGATCAGCAGTTCGCGGTACGCGGGGTCGTCCGGGTTGCCGCCGAAGAAGCCGCCGATGTCGGTGTTCCACCAGGGGATGCCGCTCATCGCGACGTTCAGGCCGGCCCTGATCTGGCGCGCGAGGGAGTCGAAGGTGGTGGGGATGTCGCCGGACCACAGCAGGGCCCCGTACCGCTGGCTGCCCGCCCACGCGGAGCGGATCAGCGACAGGGGCCGGTCCTCGCCCGCCGCGCCCAGGCCGTCGGCGACCGCGCGGGCGTGCAGCAGGGGGTAGAGGTTCGCGGCCACGGCGGCCGGCCCGGCGGTGTAGACGGCGCGGTCGGAGTGATCGCGCGGCAGGTCGGGCTCGCAGGCGTCCAGCCAGAAGCACGCCACGCCCCTCGAACGGTAGTTGTCGTTCAGCCGCTGCCACAGCGCGGCGCGTGCTCCGGGGTGAGTGGCGTCGTAGTACGCCATCGGGCGTATCAGCGCATCTCCGCCGTACCGGGACGGCCACGGGAAGGTGAGCAGGCCGCCGTCGGCGTCCCGGACGAGGTGTCCGGCCGAGCGCAGTTCGTCGTACGTGTCACTGCCGGGCTCGACGGTGGGCCACACCGAGACGGCGAGTTTCACCCCGAGGTCCGTCAGCTCGTCGACCATGGCGGCGGGGTCGGGCCACTCGCTCTCCTCGAATCGCCAGTCTCCCATCCTGGACCAGTGGAAGAAGTCGCAGACGATGACGGACAGCGGCAGTCCCCGCTGCCTGTACTCCCGTGCCACCGCCAGGAGTTCGTCCTGGGTGCGGTAGCGCAGCTTCGACTGCCAGAATCCGGACGCCCACTCGGGCAGGAGGGGCGGGCGTCCGGTGGCCCGGGTGTAGGAGTCCAGGATCTGGGCCGGGGTGTCGCCGGCGGTGATCCAGTAGTCGATGCGCCCGCCGGCGTCGCCGGTCCACCGGGTGGCGTCGGCACCCAGTTCGACACGGCCCGTGGCGGGGTTGTTCCACAGCAGTCCGTAGCCGCGCGAGGAGTGCAGAAAGGGGATGGCCGCCACGGTGTTGGCCTGGACGAGGTCGATCACACAGCCCTTCTGGTCCAGGCGCCCGTGCAGATGCTGCCCCAGGCCGTGCAGCCGTTCACCGTCGCAGGCCTCGAAGGACTGTTCTGTCCGGCCGCCCGCCGCGTGGACGCGAGAGCCGGTGTGATGCGCGTACGGGCTCCTCTCGGCGAGGAGTTCGCGGCCCGAGACGGCGTGGCAGAACCTCAGCCGGCCGTCCGCCGACGCCTCGACAGCGACGAGGCCGTTGACCAGGCGGGCACAGCCGTCGTCCGATACGGACAGGTCGGCGTGCGGGCAGGGCGCGGGGTTCTCCAGCGCACCGGGGGCGGCGGGGTCGATGGTCCCGGACGAGGCCCGCACCCGGACGGCGTCCGGCCCCCAGGGCTCGATGCGGAGGATCTCTGCGACGCTGTGCCGCTCCAGACCGCCCGCGACAATGCTGTAGGACAAGGTGTTTCCTCTGTTCTTCTCAAGTGGCGGGTGAGTACGGCCGGTCGCCGATCACCGACGCCGTCTGCGTTCTTCACGGCAGGAGCAACGACCCGGATCCAAGGCTGTCTGTCCCAGCGCCCGGAGCCGGGCGACGGAGTCGGCGGGCATTCGGCGGCAGAACGCGAGGTGGTCCTCCCCGTAGCCGCGCGGGGCGCACTCCACGACAGACGGCACCCCAGGCCGATGGAGCCGCGCAGTAAGGCGTCGAGCGCGGCGGGCGTGAGATGACGTTCGGTGCGGCTCTGCACGGACACCTCCGGGTGCCAGGTTTGGAGGGGGCAGCGCCCTCGCACGCCCTTGCGGGGGCGCGCGGGGCCTCGCGTGTCCGGGGTCCGGCCTCAGCCGGGGTGGGGCAGCTCGGCCTCCGCGGTGCCGGGCGGGCGGACGTGCAGGACGCCGTCCGGGCCGCCGATGCGCAGCTGCCAGGGGTGCGGGCTGTCGGTGGTCACCCGCAGCAGGTCACCATCGCGACGCAGGTGGAAGACGGCGGTCCGGCCGGGGCCGTCGGTGTTCGGGATGACCACGGTGCGCTCGGCGCCGTCGGTGAAGGCGTGCACCCGCAGTTCCACGCCCTCGGCCCAGGCGGAGACCGGGTGCTGGTCGTCGGCGGCGAGGGGGATGACGGAGTCGGGGCGGGCGAGCAGCGGCAGGGTGTGGAAGCCGTGCTGTTCGCGTACCCAGCGCGGGCCGGTGACCTGGTCGCCGGTCAGGAAGTTCGTCCAGGTGCCCTCGGGGACGTAGTACTCGACCGTGCCGTCGTCGGTGAAGACCGGGGCGACGAGCAGGTCGTCGCCGAGCAGGTACTGCCGGTCGAGTACGGTGGTGGCGGGGTCGTCGGGGAACTCCAGCACCATGGCGCGCATCACCGGCACGCCGGTGGCGTGCGCCTGCTGGGCGGCGCGCTGCAGGTAGGGGGCGAGGCGGTGCTTGAGGAGGGTGAACTCACGGGTGACCTCGACGGCCTCCTCGCCGTAGTCCCACGGCACGCGGTAGGTCTTGCTGCCGTGCAGGCGGCTGTGCGAGGAGAGCAGGCCGAACTGCACCCAGCGCTTGAAAACGGTGGGGGTGGGGGTGCCCTCGAAGCCGCCGATGTCGTGGCTCCAGAAGCCGAAGCCGGACAGGCCCAGGGACAGGCCCCCGCGCAGCGACTCCGCCATGGCGTTGAAGTGCGATTCGCAGTCCCCGCCCCAGTGCACCGGGTACTGCTGGCCGCCCGCGGTGGCGGACCGGGCGAAGAGCAGGGCCTCGCCCTCACCGCGCTCCTCGCGCAGCAGCTCGAAGACGGCCTGGTTGTAGAGGTGGGTGTAGTAGTTGTGCATCAGCTCCGGGTCGGAGCGGTCGTGCCAGACGACGTCGGTGGGGACGCGCTCGCCGAAGTCGGTCTTGAAGCAGTCCACACCGACGTCCAGCAGGGTGCGCAGCTTGCCGGTGTACCAGTCGCGGGCGGCGGGGTTGGTGAAGTCCACCAGTGCCATTCCGGGCTGCCACAGGTCCCACTGCCAGACGCTGCCGTCCGGGCGGCGCACCAGGTAGCCCTCGCGCATGCCCTCGGCGAACAGCGCGGACTTCTGGGCGATGTAGGGGTTGATCCAGGCGGAGATGCGCAGGCCCTGCCGCTTGAGCCGGGCCAGCATGCCCGCCGGGTCGGGGAAGGTGTCGAAGTCCCAGTCGAAGTCGCACCACTGGTACTCGCGCATCCAGAAGCAGTCGAGGTGGAAGACGCTCAGCGGGATGCCGCGTTCGGCCATGCCGCCGACGAAGCGGTTGACGGTGGCCTCGTCGTAGTCGGTGGTGAACGAGGTGGTCAGCCACAGGCCCAGGGCCCAGGCCGGGGGCAGTGCGGGGCGGCCGGTGAGCGCGGTGTAGCGGGCCAGGATCTGCTTCGGGGTCGGGCCGTGGACGATGAAGTACTCCAGCGACTGGTCCTCGACGCTGAACTGCACCTGCCCGACCGACTCCGATCCGACCTCGTAGCTGACCTTGCCCGGGTGGTTGACGAAGACGCCGTAACCCCGGTTGGTCAGGTGGAACGGGACGTTCTTGTACGCCTGTTCGCTGCTGGTGCCGCCGTCGGCCTGCCAGATGTCCACCACCTGCCCGTTGCGGACGAACGGCGTGAACCGCTCCCCCAGCCCGTACACCAACTCGCCGACATCCAGCGAGAGCTGGCCGAGCATGTGGTGGCGGCCTTCGGCGTCGGTGACGAACCCCGTGCCGCGCTCGCCCACGGAGGTCAACACCCGCCCTTGGGCGGTGAACTCCAGCCGCCACGGCTGGGAGGTGTCCACCCGCAGCGTGAGGTCACCGGAGCTGAGCTGCACCGCCTCGCCCTCGCGGTGCACCTTGCCGACCCCCTGCTCCGCACCCGGAAGGTCGAACTGCGGCCCTCGGCGCACCGAGCCGGCGTGGTGCGTCGTGCGCACCCCGATCACGCCCTCGGCCGGCGACCAGCACTCGACCGTCAACAGCGGGCTGTTGAGCGTGTCACCGCGGCCGCGCACGTGCTTGACGGGCGCCCAGAGGGTCATCCGGTCCTCGCCGGTGCGGACGTCGGCGACCTCAGTGGCGTAGCGCGCGGTGACGCCGGGGCGCATCAGCCAGTAGCCGTCGGTGAACTTCATCGGGCAGGTTCCTCCGTCCGCGCGCGGTGCGCGGTGATCAGGCCCCGGTACCAGTGGTAACTGTCCTTGGGGATTCGGGTCAGGGTGTCGTAGTCGACGCGGACCAGGCCGAAGCGTTGCTCGTAGCCGCGGGCCCACTCGAAGTTGTCCAGCAGGGACCAGACGTAGTAGCCGCGCACGTCGACGCCGGCCGCGATGGCGTCGGCGACGGCGGCGAGGTGAGCGGCCAGGTAGTCGATCCGTTCCTCGTCGTGCACCTGGCCGTCGACGGCGACGGTGTCGTCCTCGGCGGAGCCGTTCTCCGTGATCCAGACCGGCGGGAGCTGCGGGAAGCGGGCGTGGAGTCCGCAGAGCAGTTCGGTGAGCGCGGACGGGACGACGGGCCAGCCCATGGTGGTGAGCCGGGTGCCGTACGGGTTCGGCTCGGCGACGCCGATGTCCATGGCGGTGCGCGGTGCGGGGTCGTCCTCGCGGTGCGGGGCGGCCTCGACGGTGATCGGCCGGTAGAAGTTGATGCCGACGAAGTCCATTGGTGCGCCGATCAGTTGCAGGTCCCCCGGTCGGCGCCAGGGGCCGTCGGCCAGTCCCTCCCAGGTCTCGGCCTCGTGCTCGGGGTAGCGCCCGGCGAACAGCGGCTCCGTCCAGACCTCGTTGTGCAGCACCTCGGCCCGGCGCAGGGCGGCGAGGTCCTCGGGGTGGGCGGAGGCGGCGTGCAGCCGGTCGAGGTTGAGCGTGATGCCCACCTCACGGGCGCCGGCGGCGCGCAACTCCCGCACGGCCAGGCCGTGGGCGACCAGCAGGTGGTGGGCGGCAGCCAGGGCCCCGCGGCCCTCCCGGGCGCCGGGCGCGTGACGGCCCTCGGCGTAGCCGACGAAGGCGGAGCAGAACGGCTCGTTGAGGGTGATCCAGCGCTCCACCCGGTCGCCGTAGCGCTCGGCGGCAAGGACCGTGTACTCCGCGAAAGCCTCGGCGGTCTCCCGGACGCGCCAGCCGCCGCGCTCTTCCAGGGCCTGGGGCAGGTCCCAGTGGTAGAGGGTGGCGGCGGGCGCGATTCCGGCGGTGAGCAGTTCGTCGATCAGCCGGTCGTAGAAGTCCAGGCCCTTCGGGTTGACCGCTCCGGTACCGTCGGGCAGCAGGCGCGTCCAGGAGATCGAGAAGCGGTAGCCGTCGACGCCGAGTTCGCGGAGCAGGGCGACGTCCTCGGGGTAGCGGTGGTAGTGGTCGCAGGCGGTGTCGCCGGTGGCGCCGCCGCGGGTACGGCCCGGGGTGTGGCTGAAGGTGTCCCAGATGGACGGGCCGCGGCCGTCCGCGTCGTGGGCGCCCTCGATCTGGTACGCGGCGGTGGCGGCGCCGAACCGGAAGCCGGGTGGCAGTTCCGGGAAGGCCAACCTGCTCATGCGGCGCACCTCCCTGTTCTCTCGGTGATCGGGCAGGGCGGTCACAGCTCCGGCGCCAGCCCGCGGTCGTGCAGCCAGGACAGCTGGACGGGCGGGTTGGAGCCGCAGCCGCCGGCGTGGTCGGCGAAGGGCCAGACGGTCATGGTGCGGTCCTCGCCCGCGTAGTGGTTGAACGCGGCGTAGACCGTCCGGGGCGGGCAGACCGGGTCCATCAGACCGACGCTGAACAGCGCCGGCGCGGTGGCCCGCTGGGCGAAGTGGACGCCGTCGAAGTAGTCGAGGGTGGCGAAGGTCGGCTGCAAGCGGTGCCGGCTGTGCCAGCGCAGGTACTTGACGAGCTCCTGGTACGGGCCGTCCAGGGACGTCTGCGCGCCCTGGCGGTAGTGGCACAGGAACGGGACGTCCGGCAACACCGCAGCCACGCGGTCCCCGGTGAGCCCGGCGACGGCGAGGGCCAGTCCGCCGCCCTGGCTGCCGCCGGCCACCACGATCCGGTTGGCGTCGAGGCCGGGCAGCTCCGCGACGGCGTCCACGGCGCGCACGCAGTCGGTGATCAGGCGCCGGTAGTAGTAGTTCTCGGGCGAGTCGATGCCGCGGGTCATGAATCCCTCGGCCCACTGCGTGCCGTCGCCCAGGGTTCGGTCCGGGGTGTCGTGGCCCTGACCGCGGCTGTCGACGACGAACTGGGCGTAGCCCGCCGCAGACCAGAACAGGTGCTCGGTGGGCAGGCCCCTGCCGCCGGTGTATCCGACGTAGGTGACGACGACCGGCAACCGGCCTTCGGCGCCACGCGGGCGCAGCAGCCACGCGGCCACCGGTTCGCCGTTCCAGCCGGGGAAGCGCACGTCGTCCACCTCGATGGTGCGCAGCCGGTGCCGGTCGGTGACCGGTTCCGTCTTGATGGCCCCGGCCCGTGCCCGGGCGTCGTCGAGGGTGTGCTGCCAGAACGCGTCGAAGTCGAGCGGGGCGGCTGACTCGGGGCGGTAGCTGACGAGTTCGTCAAGTCCGAAGTCGGTGAACTGCATGGGGTGTTCCTCCGGGTGGAGCGAGTTGGAGGTGACGGACGAGAGGATGACGTGCGACACGGGGGAGCTCCTGGGTGTGGCGGGGCGGCGCGGCTGGGGCGGGTGGTGCCTGCGTTCCGGTCTCCGGGACCTCGTGGAGCCTCTCGAAGAAGAACTCGTGCTTGCGGAAGGAGACGGCGTACTCGTGTGCCGGGTGGGGCCGCAGCAACTGGGCCGCCTGGAACAGCCGCCGGCCGTCGCGGAGAGCGGCGGTGCCGTTGGGGTACGGGGGTTCGTCGCTGTCGCCCGTCGTGGGCGAGGTGCGTCGGGTGCCGTCGTACAGCGACCAGCCGATGCCGCGGGAGTCGAGCGAGGAGTCGGAGAGGTGGAGCACGAGCACCTGCTGCCGCTGGGCAGTCCCCGCGCCGACGCGTGAGGTGGGGCCGGGGGTGGACAGGGTGGTCTCGTGCTGCCTCCTGGGGGCGGTTGGCGACCCTGGTCGCCCAGTGGTCGAGGTCGAAGCTGTCGTCCCCGGTGAGCGCCCGCTACGGCAGGACCCGGTTGTACGGCTTGAGGCGGCCGGTCGCCTGCTCGTACCAGGGGAACCACGCCCTCGGTTCGGCGACGACCGGGGGTCGTCCAGGTCGGACGTGTCCCACAGGGGTCGCTGGCGGAATCAGCTGCACGTCGAAGGCGTCCGGGCGGACGTCGGTGATCGCGTCGGCGTGCAGCGACTGCGCCTCCCCGCCGTGCGGCTCCCGGACGTGCACGGCGTGGTGGCCGATCGCGCCGGCGCGCGGGCACCGGCATGGGGGTGGTAGCCGAGCTGGCTGATCGCCTGCTCTACTCGTGCCCGGGTGGGCTCGGAGATCGCCCGCTTGCCGCTGAGCACGCAGCTGACCGTGCTGGGCGAGACGCCCGCGGCCTTGACCACCTCGGCCAGTGTCACCATGCCGGTGGTTCCCTCTCTCGTTCTGTCGCTGACGTGACGTCAGCCCTTGACGGCGCCGGTGAGCACACCGGTCTTGAAGTGCTTCTGCATGAACGGGTAGACGAGCAGGATGGGGACCAGCGTCAGCACCACCACCGCCATCTGCAGGGACAACGGTGCGCTCTGCTGGTGCAGCGACCCGAACCCGGAGTTGGTGGTGCCGGGGATGGACTGGCCGTAGCTGACGTACTGGAGCAGCACGTACTGCAGCGGCCACTTGGCGCTCTCGGTCGGCATGTAGAGCATGACGTTGAAGAAGGAGTTCCAGTAGCCGACCGCGTAGAACAGGGCGATCACCGCGGTGACCGCGCGCGAGGTGGGCAGTACCACCGACCACAGGATGCGCCACTGGCTGCACCCGTCCATGCGGGCCGCGTCGATGAGGTCGGCCGCCGTGCCGGAGTAGAAGGCGCGCAGCACCAGGATGTTGAAGACGGAGAGCGCGCCGGGCAGGATCAGCGCCCAGTACTGGCCGTAGCCGCCGAGGCCGGTGACGACCAGGTAGGTGGGGATCAGTCCGCCGCTGACGAACATGGTGACGATCAGCACCATGAGGATGGTGCGGTGTCCGAACGAGCGCGAGCGGGAGAGGCCGTAGGCGCAGAGCACCGAGACGACCATCGACAGGAGGGTGCCGACCGCGGTGATCACCAGGCTCACCAGCACGGCCCTGGTGACCGGGCCGTCCCCGAGCACCGCACGGTAGGCGTCCAGGGTGAGGCCGTCGGGGACCAGCACCAGGCCACCCGCGCGGTTGATCGCCCCGCTGGTGGAGAAGCTGGTCAGCACCACGATCCAGAGCGGCACCAGTACGACGGCGAGGACCAGGAGCAGCACGCCGCCCTTGAGGGTCTGACCGGCGGCTCCGGGCTTCTCGTCCCACGCAGGGCGGCCCTTGTTGCGGTCGGGCCGAAGCGCGAACCGGTTCTGAGTGTGCGTCAGCGTCTGGCTCATTTCCGGTACAACCCGTCCTCACCGAAGGCGTGCGCGATCCTGTTGGCGCCCCAGATCAGCAGCAGCGAGATCACACTCTTGAACAGCCCGGCGGCGGCGCCGTAGCTGTAGTTGTTGGTGGTGATGCCGTAGTAGAAGGAGAAGGTGTCCAGCACGTCCGCCGTGTCGTGGCCGAAGGCGTCGCGCTGGATCAGGAACTGCTCGAAGCCGACGGTGAGCGCGTTGCCCAGCCGCAGCACCAGCATCAGCACGATGACGCCGCGCATGCCGGGCAGGGTGATGTGCCACATCCGGCGCCACCGGCCCGCGCCGTCGACCGCGACGGCCTCGTAGAGGTTCTGGTCGATCGCGGCCAGCGCCGCGAGGAACACGATGATGCCCCAGCCGGCCTCCTTCCACACCGCCTGCGAGGTGACCAGCAGCGCGAAGGTGTGCGGGTTGGTCATCACGTCCCAGGTGCCCAGGTTGTGCCGGGCGAGGAAGTGGTTGAGCACCCCGGCGCCCCCGAGCATCTGCTGGAAGATGGTGATGGCCAGCACCCAGGAGAAGAAGTGCGGCAGGTAGACGACCGACTGGATGAAGTTCCGCAGCCGCTCGCTCGTCACCGAGTTGAGCACCAGGGCCAGCGCGATCGGGATCGGGAAGAACAGCACCAGTTGTACGAAGCTCAGCCAGAGGGTGTTGCGCAGCGCCCCCCAGAACAGCGGGTCGTTGAACAGCGCCCGGAACTGGTCGAGCCCGGCCCAGTCGCTGTGGAGCACGCCGACCAGCGGGTCGTAGTACTCGAACGCGGTGATCAGGCCGAACAGCGGCGCGTAGTTGAACACCAGCAGCAGCGCGACGGCCGGCAGGGTCATGAGGATCAACGACCTGTCCCGGCGCAGGCGCAGCCGCCAGGTCAGTCCGCCCTCCTGGGCCCGCCCGGGCCGCGTCCTCGGCCGGGCGCGGCCGTCGGCGTCCGGCTCCGCGCCGGCCGCCGGTTCGGTGCCGCCGGAGCTGCCTCCGCCGACCTTCTTCGTCTTGGTGGTGAACGTGCCGGCCACCGTTCCTCCTCGCTCCGCGGCGAGCCGAGCGGCCCGCTGCCTGACGTCGTCCGCTACTGGCCGGTGCCGTACTTGTCCAGGACTTCGGTCTGGTACCAGTTCTTCAACTGGTCGCCACCGCTGGACTTCCAGGAGGACACGGCGGCCTGGAAGTCGGAGACCTTCTTCAGGCCGTGGGTGACCTCGACGATGGTGTCCACGACCGACTGCGCGGCGGCCGCGGTGGCGTACCGCTGCGGCACGGTGATGTTCATGCCGTAGAACACCGGCTTGTAGACGTGCGGGGCGGTGCGGGCGAACCAGGACGTGTAGTCCTTGGTCACCTGGTCGGCCCCGGGGTTGCTGATCACCTGCGGGGCCGAGGCGAGGAAGGTGTAGGTGGTGGGCTGGGCGTACTTCTTGCCCTCGTCCGTGTAGCTGGGCATCCCGTTCACCATGGTGTGGTGGACGCCCTCGGCACCGTACGTGATCATCGTGTACTCGGTCGAACCGTAGGGCGCCGCAAGGTAGTTGGCGACGGCCAGCAGCTCCTCGATCTGGTCCGGGGAGAGCCTGGCGTTGAGGTAGCTGACGACGCCGGTGGCGGCGCCGAGGAAGATCTGCGGGTTGGACTTCCCGTCGGCGGCGATGACGTTGAACGCCCCGCGCCGGTAGTTCTTGTTCGCGGCGGTGCCGGACTGGTGGTCCGACAGGTTCCAGGCGCCGGTGCCGCCGCCCTGGATCAGTTCCTTGCCCGCGTAGAAGCGGGTGGCACTGGCGTTGACGTTGCCGGCCAGGGCGTCGGGGTGCACATAGCCGGACTTGGCGAGCTTGTAGTGCCAGTCGAGTGCCTCCAGGAACTCGGGCAACTCGTAGGCGTGGACCAGCTTCCCGCCCTTGACCGTCCACCCGGGCGGGAGCCCCCAGGAGAGGGACAGGTAGGTCCACACGTCGCCGAACGCCCACACGCCGGCCTTGGCGCTGGTCAGTTCCTTGCCCAGGCTCATGTAGTCGTCGGCCGACTTGACCTGGTCGGCGGTGATGCCCTTCGACTCCAGGATGTCGGCCCGGTAGAAGACGTGGCCTGCCAGCGACATGCCGCTGGCGCCACACGGGATGCCGTAGAGCTTGTCCTCCCAGGCTCCGACCTGCCAGGCGAAGGTGGGGATGGCGGCCAGGTTCGGATACTTCTTGATCTTGTCCCCCGCCAGGTACGGCGTAAGGTCCGCCAGCTGGGTGCCGGCCAGCTCCCCCATGTTGAACGCCGCGTTCCACCAGGTGGGCAGCTGGATCCAGTCCGGCAGCTTCTTCGACGCGGTCATCGTCGGCACGATGGTGTTGTAGCTGACGCCGTTGGCCGGCTTGATGGTGAGGTTCACGCCCAGCGCCTTGTTGACGGCCTGGTAGAACGAGTTGTTGGCCGGCGGGATGGTCCCCCAGAGGGGGGTGACCGCGGTGTAGCTGCCGCCCTTGCCCGGGGTGCCGGACACCGTCGAGATCTGCTTGGCCGGATAGGTGAGGAAGCCCGGGTCGGTGAACGCGCCTGCCGCTCCGCGCACCGAGGGGATGTCGGGCTTGACGGCCTGTCCCGGCACGTAGTCCGGCAGGGCGGCGCTCAAACCGCTCTTCGAGTTGGTTCCGCCCTTGCTGCGGGAGGAGCCGCCGCCGCAGGCGGACAGCAGGGGTGACAGGGCAGCAGCCCCGGCGACGGCGACTGCGCCGTTCACGAAGGCTCTGCGGTTCATTGCGATGCTCATGGTGGGCGGCCCTTCGCCGGTGACGATCCGTATCGAGCGACGTGCGGGTGTGGTGCGGTGCGGTGCGGTGTGCTGAGGGAACGGCGCGAACGGCACCGTCGACATGCAGGCAACCGGCAGGTTGTCGTCGCGTCCCTGCGGAGCGTCGAAGCGCTTCAATGTTGCCGAGAGATTAAGAGCGGCTTCACGCACGATGCAAGAGGTGGGGCGGAAAATCCACTCCGCCACTATGAACAGGATTTTCTTGGAAACTTTCTCTTGACAGCCCTTTGGCCGCATGCCAGCGTCGAAGCGCTTCGACGCGCCATCCTCACCACCGCCCTCGGACCACCGGAGCCGGCCGTCTGGCCCTGCCGTCCGGGGCGTTCCACCCTGCCTGACACACACCTGCAAGGGACTTCCACCTGTGAGCACTGCTGCCGTCACGCCGCCCTTCCGCGATCCAGGGCTCCCGCTCGCCGAGCGCGTCGAGGACCTGCTCTCCCGGCTGACCCTTGAGGAGCGGATCGCGATGCTGCACCAGTACTCGCCCGCGATCCCGCGTCTCGGGGTCGCCGAGTTCCGCACCGGCACCGAGACCCTGCACGGCGTGTCGTGGCTGGGCGAGGCCACCACCTTCCCGCAGGCCGTGGGCCTGGGCGCGACCTGGGACGAGGACCTGGTCCGCGAGGTGGCGGCGGCGATCTCCGTCGAGCAGCGGGCGTTCCACCACCACCGGCCGCCCGTCATCGGCACCGGCCGCAACAGCCTGCAGGGGTGGGCGCCGGTGGTGAACCTGTTGCGGGACCCGCGCTGGGGCCGCAACGAGGAGGGTTACTCCGAGGACCCGCTGCTGTCCGCCCGGCTGGGGACGGCGTTCTGCCGGGGCATGACCGGCGACCACCCGACGTACCTGCGCACAGCCCCGGTGCTCAAGCACTTCCTCGCCTACAACAACGAGGACGACCGCTGCACCACCTCCTCGGCGATTCGCCCCCGGGTACTGCACGAGTACGACCTGGCCGCCTTCCGCCCGGCCATCGCCACCGGTGCGGCGACCGGCGTCATGGCCGCCTACAACCTCGTCAACGGCCGCCCCTGCCACGTCAGCCCCCTGCTCGAACAGGAGCTGCGCCGCTGGGCCGAGCCCACCGGCCACGAGCTGTTCGTCGTGAGCGACGCCGAAGCCCCCTCCAACCTGGTCGACCCGGAGCACTACTTCGACGACCACGCCGCCTCCCACGCCGCCGCGCTCAAGGCCGGCATCGACTCCTTCACCGACCACGGCGAGGACAGCGCCGTCACCATCGGCCGGATCACCGCCGCCCTCGAGCGCGCCCTGCTGACCCAGGACGACATCGACCGGGCGGTGCGCCGCCAGCTGTCGATCCGCTTCCGCCTCGGCGAGTTCGACCCCGACCTCGACCCCTACGCCGGGATCGGCTGGGACGTCGTCAACTCCCCCGCACACCAGTCCCTGGCGCTGCGCGCCGCCACCGAACAGGTGGTGCTGCTCAAGAACACCGGGCTACTGCCGCTGGCTCCGGAGCGGCGGATCGCGGTGGTCGGGCCGCTGGCCTGCACCCTGTTCGAGGACTGGTACAGCGGCACCCACCCCTACCGCGTCACCGTCTCCGACGGCCTCGGCGTCGAAGGGGTCGAGGGCGTGGACCGGATCGTGCTGCGCACCGCCGACGGGCAAGCGGTCACCGCCGTGGGCGAGGACGGCCTGCTGGTGCTCGGCCAGGCCCAGGACACGGACGCCGCCGCCCAGTTCGACCTGTTCGACTGGGACCTGGGCGTGCTCACCCTCCGCTCCGCCGCCACCGGCCGGTACGCCTCCCTGCGCGACGCCGACCAGCGCGTCACCGCCAACCGCGACCAGCCCGGCGACTGGTTCGTCCACGAGACCTTCCACCTCGAACCCGCCACCGACACCACCGAGGTGCTGCGCAACCAGTTCACCGGCCGCTACGCCCAGGCCGACCCCGCCACCGGCGAGCTGACCATGACCGCCGACACCCCCGAGCAGGCCCAGCGGTTCACCCGCACCACCGTCCGCGACGGCATCGTCTCAGCCGTCGCCGCCGCCCAAGCCGCGGACGTGACCATCGTCGTGCTCGGCAACGACCCTCACATCAACGGCCGCGAGACCCAGGACCGCGCCGGGCTGCGGCTCCCCCCGCAGCAGGACCGGCTGCTGCGCGAAGTCGCCGCCGTCCGACCCGACACCGTTCTCGTCGTCATGTCCAGCTACCCCTACGCGGTGAACTGGGCCGACCAGCACCTGCCCGCCATCGTCTGGACCTCCCACGCCGGCCAGGAGACCGGCCGCGCCCTCGCCGCCGTCCTGCGCGGCGACACCGACGCCACCGGCCGCCTCCCCCAGACCTGGTACCGCGGCGACGACGAACTCCCCGCACCCCTCGACTACGACATCATCAAGGCCGGCTGGACCTACCAGTACCACCAGACCGCACCCCTCTACCCCTTCGGCCACGGCCTGTCCTACACCACCTTCGACTACGGCCAACTCAAGCCCCACTACACCGAGTTGGATGCGGCTGGGGAGATCACCGCCACCCTCACCGTGACCAACACCGGAACCCGCCCCGGCACCGAAACCGTCCAGCTCTACACCCGCCACCTCGACGCCCGCTACCACGCCCCCCAGCTCCGCCTCGCCGCCTACCGCAAAGTCCGCCTCGCGGCAGGCGAGACCACCGAGCTTGAGTTCACCCTCCCCGCCACCGACGCCCTCGCCCACTGGGACGTGGCCACCAGCGCCTTCACCGTCCACCCCGGCCGCTACGAGCTGATCACGGCCCGCTCGGCAAGCCGGCCGGTCCGCAGCACCACCCTCACCGTCACCGGTCCCGCACCGGAGCCTCGCCGCGTCCTCCACGTCCCGCTCCACGCCGCCGACTTCGACGACTACGAGAACATCACCCTCGTCGACGCCGCGCCCACCCACGGCGACGCCGTCACCCCCACCGCCGACCACGGCGAACTCCTCTTCCGCGACGTCGATCTCACCGGCGCCCGCTCCGTCGCCCTCCAGGTCTCCCGCACCGCCCCCGGCACCGCCCAGCTCCAACTCCGGACCGGCGACCGCCTGCTGACCACCGCCACGGTCCCCTCCACCGGCGACCGCCACACCTGGATCACCGTCCTCGCCGACCTCACCGAACACCACCCCACCGGTGTCCACGACCTCCGCGTCATCCTCACCGGCGAACAACGCCTCACCACCCTCGCCTTCACCCCCTGAAAGCCAACGGCGGCCGTACCGCTGTGAGGGGGCACGGCCGTCGTCCCCAGCGCTCTCCTTCCGTTTCCCTGCCGAGGACCTGACTGCCCTATGCCGACGCCCCAGCCGTCCACCGTCGCGACGAACCCGGTGATCCCGGGCTTCCATCCGGACCCGAGCATCTGCCGGGTCGGCGAGGACTACTACCTCGCCTGCTCCAGCTTCGAGTACTTCCCCGGCGTGCCGATCTTCCACAGCCGCGACCTGGTGAACTGGACGCAGATCGGTAACGTCCTCGACCGGCCGAGCCAGCTGCGGCTGCCCGTGGAGACGTCCTCGTCCGGAGGCATCTACGCGCCGACCCTGCGCCATCACGACGGGCGCTTCTGGCTCATGGTCACCAACGTCTCCGGCGGCGGGAACCTGCTGGTCACCGCGACCGATCCGGCCGGCCCCTGGTCCGAGCCCGTTCACGCGCCCGGCGTGCCCGGCATCGACCCGGACCTGGCCTGGGACGAGGAGGGCAACTGCTGGTGCACCTTCGCAGGCGTCGGGCAGGTGCGGTTCGACCCGTACACCGGCGAGACCCTGGGCGAGCCGTACCGCGTGTGGTCCGGCACGCCCGGAGCCGCCGCGCCCGAGGCGCCGCACCTGTACCGGATCGGCGAGTACTGGTACCTGATGATCGCCGAGGGCGGCACCGAGCGCGGCCACGCCGTCTCCATCGCCCGTGGCCCCTCTCCCAGCGGGCCCTTCGAGCCGTGCCCCGCGAATCCGATCCTGACCCACCGCAGCACGACCAAGCCCGTGCAGAACACCGGGCACGCCGACCTGGTCCAGGCACCGGACGGGAGTTGGTGGATGGTGCTGCTGGGCGTCAGGCCCCAGGGCGGCACCCCGGGCTGGCACGTGCTGGGACGTGAGACCTTCCTGGCACCGGTCACCTGGGAGGACGGCTGGCCCGTGGTCGGCGAGGTCGGCCTCGAACTCGCGGAATCTGCCGGGCAGGTGTCGCCGCCTCAGCCGCTGCCCGAACGGGACGACTTCGACTCCGCCGAGCTCCGGCCCTGCTGGATCTCATTGCGGGACCGCCCGGCGGAACTGGTCGGCACCAAGGAGCGCGACGGCTGGCTGACCCTGCGCGCCCGCGGCAGCTCCCTCGACGAGCCGGACGTCGTCCTCGTCGGCCGCCGCCAGCAGCACCTCGCCTTCGAGGCGCGCACGCTGATCGACCCCGGAACAGGCACCGGCGGCCTGGCCGTGCGACTGGACGAGCGCCACCACTACGCGATCGAGGCCGACGCCGACGGGCGGGTCCGGGTGATCGCCCGGATCGGCACGGTCCGGTCTGTCGTCGCCGAGCGCGCTCTCCCCGCAGGCGCGTCGGTCCTGTCCGTGCGCACCGGCCCGGCCCCCGAGCCGCACGACGCGCGCAGGGGCCCGGACTCGCTCGTCTTCGCGGCCGGAACGGCGGACGGCACCACGAGCGACCTGGCGTCGGTGGACGGCCGCTACCTGTCCACCGAGGTCGCCGGCGGTTTCACCGGCCGCGTGATCGGCATGTACGCCACCGCGGGCACGGTCTGCTTCGACTGGTTCGAATACGAGCCTGTCCCGCTTCCCTGAGCACGCATCAGAGGCCTCCTCGCCCCACCGCCCATTTCATCCGAAGGGACGAACCGTGAACGACGCACAGCAGAAGGGCACACCACGCGCCGCCCGCCCACACGACCGCCGCCTGCACCGGACGGCCGGGCTCCTCGCGGCCGTGGTCACCGCCGGCAGCCTCACCTGCGGCACCGCCGTCGCCTCACCGGCCGGACAGACGCCGGCGGCAGCGGACCACACCCCGCGTAGCGCGATGGCCGCTGTGGCCCAGATGCAGCCCAGCTGGAACCTCGGCAACACCTTCGACGCGATCCCCGACGAGACCTCGTGGGGCAACCCGCTCACCACCAAGGCCACGTTCGACGGTCTCCGCGCCCAGGGCTTCCGCAGCGTCCGGATTCCCGTCACCTGGTACCCCCACCAGTCCGACACCACCCCGTACACCATCGACCCCGTGTGGATGAAGCGGGTCAAGCAGGTGGTCGACTGGGCGTTGGAGGACGGCCTCTACGTCGAGATCAACGTCCACCACGACTCGTGGAAGTGGATCGCCGACATGTCCACCGACCACGACAACGTGATGGCGCGGTTCACGTCGACCTGGCAGCAGATCGCCACCGCCTTCAAGGACGAGCCGCGCAAGCTGCTCATGGAGAGCATCAACGAACCGCAGTTCGCCAACGCCACCGACGCGCAGAAGACCCAGTACCTGCGCGAGCTCAACACCTCGTTCCACGACATCGTGCGCAACTCCGGCGGCAAGAACAAGGACCGCCTGCTCGTCCTGCCCTCGGAGGAGACCAACTCCGCCCAGCACTGGCTCGACGACCTGTCCACGACGATGAGCTCGCTGCAGGACCCCGACCTGGTCGCCACCGTGCACTACTACAGCTGGTACCCGTTCAGCGTGAACATCGCCAACGGGACCACCTACGACGCAACGGCCCAGAAGGACCTGACCGACGGCTTCGCCCGGGTGCACGACACCTTCGTGGCCAAGGGCATCCCCGTATACCTCGGCGAGTACGGCCTGCTCACCTCGCCGTACTCCGGCGTGGTCGAACGCGGCGAGATGCTGAAGTACTTCGAGCACGTCAACTACGAGGCGCGGATCAACGGCATGACCTCCGCCGTCTGGGACGCCGCCAACGACTTCCTGAACCGCTCCACCATGCAGTGGCAGGTCCCCGAGATGAAGGCCCTGATCCAGAGCTCCTGGCGGACCCGCTCGGGCACCGCCTCCACCGACAACATCTTCCTGCCGAAGTCCGGTCCCATCGCGGCGCAGACCATCACGCTCAACCGCAACGGCCTCTCGTTCACCGGCCTCTGGCAGGGCGACCGCCCGCTGATCCCGTTCGTCGACTACACCCTCAACGGCGACCGGCTGACCCTGACCGCCGACGCCCTCACCCGGCTCGCCGGCGACCGTGCTGCCGGCGTCGACGCCACCCTTGAGGTCCGATACTCCGACGGCGTCCCGTGGAAACTCTTCGTGCGCTCGTACGACAAGCCGGTGATGACCGACGCCACCGGAACCGAGGACGGACTCACCATCCCCGTCCGGTTCAACGGTGACCTGATGGCCAACGTCGAGTCCACCTACGCCGACGGCACCGCCGCCGGCCCGGCCTCCTGGACCACCTTCCAGTCGTTCGACAACTACCGCCCCGACTACGGCGACAACACCACCACCGTCAAGGCCGACTTCCTCAAGACGGTCAAGGACGGCGCCCCGGTGACGCTCACCTTCCACTTCTGGAGCGGGGCCACCGTCACCTACCACCTGACCAAGTCCGGCACCACCGTCACCGGCACCGCCTCCTGAGCCAGGACGCGCCGGTACCGCGAACCGCTCCGGTGCGGAGCCTCCCCGGCTCCGCACCGGAGCACTCATGTCAACCTCCCGGCAGCCGAAGAGAGTTCGGCTGCCGGGACGATCCGGCCGGAGACCGCCGTGACCACGCTTACGCCCCGCGTGCTGTTCGGGGCCGCCTACTACCCCGAGTACGACCGGATGGACCGCATCGAGGCCGGCCTCGGCCTGATGGCCGAGGCCGGCTTCACGGTGGCGCGCGTCGGCGAGTCGGTCTGGTCCGCCTGGGAGCCGGAGAACGGCCGCTTCGACCTGGAGTGGCTGCAGCCGGTCCTCGACTCCGCCCACGCCCGCGGCATCGCGGTGGTCCTGGGCACCCCGACCTATGCCGTCCCCCCGTGGCCGGCCCGGCTCCACCCGGAGGACCCCGGCGCGAGGCCGGCCCCCGACGTGGCCGCACGGCGCCACCCGGTGCTGGTCACCACCGCCCTGTACCTGGCCGACGGCGGCCTGCTGGGCTGGCTGGCCGCCTACGCCGAGGCGGGCGGCCACCTGGTCCTCGGCCCGCGCACCGGCTATGCCGGCCCCGAGGGCGCGCCCGGCCCGAACCCGCGTCCGCGCGGCTGTCCGGCGCGGCCGGGGTCCGCTACGAGGAATTCAGCAACCTCTCCGCCGAACTGCCGCTCCGTGCCGTGCCGGAGAGCCCGTTGCGGCTTCCGGCGGGGGCCCGGGCGACCCGCTGGGTGGACGCCCTGTTCGCCGACGGCGCCGAGGTGCTGGCAGGGTACCGGCACCCGCGCTTCGGCCGCTGGCCCGCGGTGACCAGCCGCGTTCACGGCCGGGGCCGGGTGACCTGCGTCGGCACGGTCCCCCCCCAACGGGGCGGCGGCCCGGGCGCTGATGGCGTGGCTGGTGCCGAAGCCGTGCAGCGGCTGGCGTGACCTGCCCGCCTCGGTGACGGCCTGCACCGGGAACGCGCCGGACGGCCGCCGCGTCCACGTCGTGCACAACGGGAGCTGGGAGCCCGCCTCCGCCGTCGCGCCCGGTGACCTGGTGGACGTGCTCGCGGCCGGGACGGGCGGCGCGGCGAGGAGCGCTGTCCCGGCCGGGGCGCCGGTCGAGCTGGGGCCCTGGGACGTGCGTGTCCTCGCCGCGGATCGGTGACGTGGCGTCAGTTCAGCTGCCATTTCTGGTTGGCTGCCCCGGTGCAGCTCCACAGCTGGACCAGGGTGCCGTCGGTGGTCCCGCCCCCGGCGGCGTCCAGGCACAGCCCGGACAGGGCGCTGGTGATGCTGCCGTCGGAGTTCAGTTTCCACTGCTGGTTGGTGCCACCGGTGCAGGACCAGATCACGGCCTTGGTGCCCGAGGCGGTGCCCGAGCCGTAGGCGTCCAGGCACATCTGGGAGCTGCCCGAGTACACCGTCAGCTGCCCCGAACTGGTGGCTGTCCAGCGCTGGTTGGCGCCGCCGATGCAGTCCCAGAGCTGCACCTGGGTGCCCGCGGTGGTCGTGGCGCCGGGGACATCGAGGCACTTGGAGGCGCCGACGGCGTGCAGGGAGCCCGTGGCCGCCGCGCCGGAGGGGTGCAGTTGGACCACGACGATCGAGTAGGGCGGCACGGTCTGCTGCGAGGGGCCGCCGGTCGCGGCCGAGCTGAGGCCGCCTGCGTTCTTCAGGTACGACCAGACGGTCGGCGTGGCCGACGCGGGGGTGAAGCCGTTGTAGGAGAGGGCCACGTTCGCCGCGTTGTTCGGGTCCTTGTTGATCAGCATGACGTCGAGGTCGCCGTTGCTGCGGCGCACGGCGTGGGCGCTGACCAGCGAGGTGGAGCTGGTGGACGACAGCATCGTGTCCCCGGGGGCGCCGAGCTTGGTGATCAGCTGGAGGCTGTAGTACGGGGCGAAGGGCGTGTTGAGGGCGGGCTCGCAGGAGGCGCCGCTGGAGACGAGACCGCCGTCGGCATAGTCCGTCGCGCCGTCGACGTTCGTCACCGAGGAGCAGTCGGTGCCGTTGCGCAGGTCCCACCAGTCGACGTTGAAGATGCCGTTCTCCCACCAGGTCAGGTACTCGTCCGGGGCGAACAGCGCGTTGGGCGCGGTGTCCACGTCCCGCTGGCCGTTCGTCTCGGTGATCGCGATGCCGACGCTGGGCGCGTTGCCGCCCGCGTACTGGTTGATGAGCGAGCGGACGGTGGAGGTGATCCGCGGGATGTCCGCCTGCGGCTTGGTCAGCAGGTCGCTCTCGCTGGTGGTGCTGGGGTAGTGGTGCACGATCACGAAGTCGATCTTCGGGCCGGCGATGGAGAGCACGGTGTGGTTCCAGTCGGCGGTGTCGCCGGGCCCGGTGATGCCGTCGGGCCAGCTGCCCGGAGTGGTCAGCACCGCGCCGATCTTGACGCTGGGGTCCACGGCCTTCATCGCGGAGACGAACTGGAGCAGGTTGGTGGCGTAGGTAGTGGCGCTGTGGCTGCTGTGCTTGTCCAGCTCCCAGCCGCTGCCGTTGCTGTACTCGCCGTTGCCGGGGACCTCGTTGCCCACCTCCCAGTACTTGATCCCGTAGCCCTTGGTGATGTTGGCGTAGCGCACCCAGGCCGCGGCTTCGTCGGGGGTGCCGGAGCCGTAGTTGACCGTGATGACCGGCTGCGCGCCGGCGGCGCGGACGGTGCCCATGAAGGCGTCGAAGCCGGTGTTCGGGGCGACGTACCCGCCGTTCTCCTCGGTGTTGGTCTGCCAGTGGTAGGCGTCGGAGACGCTGCCGCCGGGGTAGCGGACGGCCTTGAAGCCCGCGCCGGCGATCAGCGAGGGCGTGGCCGAGGCGTTCATCTGCCCGTCGAAGACGGCGGTGTTCACGCCCGAGCCGATGGACGGGATGGAGCCCAGCGGCCGGTTCGCGTCCAAGGACACGGTCACCGCGGTGTCCGCGTGGGCGGCGGGGACGCCGCCGAGGAGCGCAGCCGTCGAGGCGAGCAGCGTTGTGGTCAGGCCGGCAAGGGCGCGGGTGAGAAGCGTTCTGCGCACAACCACCTCCGCGAGAAAGTTTCTTGGTTGTTTCCAAGTAATTTCTGCGGCAACGTACTGCTTGGGCATGAGCGCGTCAATGCCTTCCGTCCGGCTCCGAGCCTCCCCGGCGACTGGTGCGCACCGGGCGCACCCGCTCTCTCAGGAAAGTTTCGTTCATACTGCGAGGAGTGACGTTGTCCGCACGACAACTGAGCCAGCACCTCCGGAACCTGGCCTTCGGCGGCGACTACAACCCCGAGCAGTGGGACGCGGCCGTCCGGAAGGAGGACGACGAGCTCATGCGCCGGGCCAGGGTCAACCCGGCGACGGTCGGCGTGTTCTCCTGGGCCCTGCTGGAGCCGGAGGAGGGCCGCTACGACTTCACCCGGCTCGACGCCCACCTGGACCGGCTGCACGCCAACGGCGTGGCCGCCGACCTGGCCACGCCCACCGCCTCCCCGCCGCCGTGGTTCTCCCTGGCACATCCCGACGCCCCGCCGGTCACCGCCGAGGGGGTGCGGCTCACCCACGGCAGCCGCGACACCTACTGCCTCGCCGCCCCGGCCTACCGTGCGGCGGCCCGCCGCCTGGCCGCCGCACTGGCCGAACGCTACGGCGACCACCCGACGGCGGCGCTGTGGCACGCCCACAACGAGTACGCCACGCTGTGCTGGTGCGACCACGTCGCCGCCGCCTTCCGGACCTGGCTGCGTGCCCGGCACGGTTTTCTCGACGCCCTCGACGAAGCCTGGGGGACCGCCTTCTGGAGCCAGCGGTACGGCGGTTGGGAGCAGGTGCTGCCACCGCGCGCCACCCAGTGGCACCGCAACCCCGGGCAGACCCTCGACTTCCGGCGGTTCTGGTCCGACGAGGTGCTCGGCGCCTACCGGGAGCAGCGCGGCGCGATCCGCGCCCGCAGCGACCGTCCGGTGACCACCAACCTCATGCCGCCCGGCTACCAGAACCTGGACCTGTGGGCCTTCGGCGGCGGGGCCGACCTGGTCGCCATCGACCACTACCCCGTCGCCCCCGGTCTGGACGCCGCCGCCGACACGGCGTTCGGCGCGGACCGCGCCCGTTCGTTCGGCGGCGGCCGGCCGTGGCTGCCGATGGAGCAGGGCACCAGCACCGTCTATGACGGAGACCGCGTGCTCGGCAAGGCACCCGGGGAGATCCTGCGGCACTCCCTCGGCCACATCGCCCGCGGGTCGGAGGGCGCGCTGTTCTACCAGTGGCGCCAGTCCCCCGCGGGCGCCGGGCAGTGGCACTCCGCGATGGTCCCTCATGCCGGCCCCGACAGCCGCGTCTTCCGCGAGGTGGAGCAGGCCGGCGCGGCCGTGGCCCGCCTCGGTGAACCCGCCGGCCCGACCACCGCCCATGCCGCGGTACTGCACGACTCCGACGCCTGGTGGACCCTCGACGTGGACGGCCTGCCCTCCGCCGAACTCGACCACCACGACGCGCTGCGCCGCGCCCACCGCGCGCTGTGGGACGCGGGCGTCACCGCCGATCTCGCGCACCCCGGACAGGACTTGAGCAGCTACCGCCTGGTGCTCGCCCCCGCTCTGTCCCTGCTCACCGACGCGGCCGCCGCCGATCCGCGCCGCTACGTCGAGGACGGGGGCACCCTGCTCGTCCAGTACGCGAGCGGCTGCGTCGACGAACGCCTGCACGCCCGTCTCGGCGGCTGTCCCGCGCAGCCGCTCCGCGAGGCGCTGGGCGTCCGGGTCGAGGAACACCGGCCGCTGCACCGGGGCGAGCGCATCGTCCTGTCCGACGGGACCGAGGCGCGCTCCTGGTCCGAGAGCCTGCGCACCGGCGGCGCCGAAACCCTCGCCCGCTACACCCACGGCATGCTGACGGACCGACCGGCGCTGACCCGCCACCGGTTCGGCCCCGGGCAGGGCTGGTACCTGTCCACCCGGCTCGTCGACGCGCCGCACGCCGCCCGGATCCGGCGGCTGGCCGCGGAAGCCGGCCCGGGGCCGGAGGCGCCCGGCCTGCCCCAGCACGTGGAAGCGGTGACCCGCCGGGCCGCCGACGGACGCGCCCGGCAGTTCCTGCTCAACCACCGGCGCGACGCGGTGCCGCTGCCCGACCCCGGCCACGACCTGCTGACCGGCACCTGCGTCACCGAACTGCCGCCCGGCGGCTGCGCCGTACTGCAAAGGTTCTGAACTCCCCTGCCACCCTTGACCGTTCCTCCGGAAAGGCATCCCCGTGACCGAGGAATCCCCCACCATCCGCTGGGGCCACGACGCCCTCCACCTGGAGATCGGCACCGACCCGGACGGCCCGCCACGGCTGCGCCGGATCGGCGTCCCCGGGCGACTGCCCGCGGAACCGCCCGCGGCAGCGCCCCTGCCGCTCGTCGAAGCCACCACCACCCACCACGGCCACCACTGGTCCGGACACCGGGTGATCGACACCGTCATCGGCGCCGACCTGCGCTACCGCGGGCACACCGCAGCCCGGGACGGCGCCTGGCACCGGCTGACCGTCCAGCTCCATGACCCGGCCGGCGGACTGGCCGCGGAGGTGGTCCTCAGCTCCCCCGACGGCGTCCCGGCGCTGCGCAGCCAGGTTGTGATCCGCAACGAGAGCACCCGGAGCCTGCGCCTGGAGTCCGCCACCTCCCTCGTGCTGGGCGGCCTCACCGCGGATGCGGACCTTGAGGCGGCCGACCTGCTGTGGGCGGAGAACGACTGGCTCGCCGAGTACCGCTGGCAGCGCCGGCCGATGCGGCTCAGCTCACCGGTCCTCAGCGGCCGCGTCCACTACCGGTACGGCAAGGGGGGCTTCGCCGTCGCCGGGCAGGGCACGTGGTCCAGCTGCGACCGGCTGCCGATGGGCGGGCTGACCGACCGCCGGACCGGCCGGACGTGGGTGTGGCAGATCGAGCACAACGGCGGGGGCTGGCACTGGGAGTGCGGCGAGCACGACGACTCCGCATACCTGGCCCTGTCCGGACCGAGTGCCGTACGGCACGGCTGGTCCCGGCTGCTGGAGCCCGGCGCCTCCTTCGAGACCGTCCCGGTCGCGATCGCCTTCGGCGTCGAAGGACCCGACGAGGCCTTCGCCGCGCTCACCCGGTACCGGCGCGCCGTCCGCCGACCGCACCCCGACCACCGGCGCCTGCCCGTCATCTTCAACGACTACATGAACTGCCTGATGGGCGACCCGACCACGGCCAAACTGCTCCCCCACATCGACGCGGCCGCCGCGGCGGGTGCCGAGTACTTCGTCATCGACGCCGGCTGGTACGACGACGACGAGGGCGACTGGTGGACCGGCGTCGGCGCCTGGGAGCCCTCGTCCTCCCGCTTCCCCGGGGAGCGCGGCATCCACGAGGTGCTGGACCGCATCCGGCAGCTCGGGATGGTCCCCGGCCTCTGGCTCGAACCCGAAGTCGTCGGCGTGACCAGCCCGTTGGCCCACTCGCTGCCGGCGGAGGCGTTCTTCCGCCGCGACGGCGTCCGGGTCGTCGAGACCGGCCGCTACCACCTGGACCTGCGCCACCCGGCCGCACGCGACCACCTCGATGGGGTGGTGGACCGCCTGGTCGGCGAACTCGGCATCGGCTACCTCAAGTTGGACCACAACATCGACCCCGGGCCGGGCACCAGCGGGAACCCGGGCGAGGCTGCCGCCGACGGCCTGCTCGGCCACAACCGCGCCCATCTGGACTGGCTGGACGGCGTCCTGGAGCGCCACCCCGGCCTGGTCCTGGAGAACTGCGCCTCCGGCGGCATGCGCACCGACTACGCGCTGCTGTCCCGGCTCCAACTCCAGTCCACCAGCGACCAGCAGAACCTCGCGCTCTACGCGCCGATCGCGGCCTCCGCGCCCACCGCGGTCACCCCCGAACAGGGCGCCGTCTGGGCCTACCCGCAGCCGGAGGACACCCTCGACGAGGTCGCCTTCACCATGGCCAACGCCCTGCTCGGGCGAATCCACCTCTCCGGTCGGCTCCCGGAACTGTCGCCCGCCGCACAGGACTTGGTCGCCGAGGCGGTGGCCGTGCACAAAGCCCTGCGCGCCGACCTGGCCACCGCGCTGCCCACCTGGCCACTCGGACTCCCTGCCTGGGACGACCCGTGGATCGCCCTCGCCCTGCACACCCCGGCCACCACCTACCTCACCGTCTGGCGCCGCCCGGGCGGGAAGGACACCGCCGTACTCCCGGTGCCGCGGTTCCGTGACGCCGCCGTACGCGCGGAAGTGCTGTACCCCTCCACCAGTCAGGCACGCTCCCACTGGAACCAGGAGAGCGCCGCCCTGACGCTGACCCTCCCCGCCGCGCCGTCCGCCGTCGTGCTCCGGCTCGCCCCGGAAACCGGCGGGCAGGAGGCCGCGGGACCGGCGACGCCGACCGGGTGAAGCCTGAGGGCTCCGCCCCGGGCCGGGGATGCCAGAATGACCCAGCAGGCACGCTCGCGCGTCGCAGCCGTCCCTCCCGTACCAGGAGGCGGGTCCCGGGTGGAGCCATGGTCGAGGAAGGGGCGAACGTGACGGACAACGGATCGGGCGAGCCGACGGCGGACGAGCAGAGCTCTCCTGACGACAAGCCGGGTTCCGTCACCATCGCCTACATCGCGGAGTCCGCCGGCGTCTCGATCCCCACCGTCTCCAAGGTGCTCAACGCTCGCCCGGGAGTCTCCGACCAGACCCGGGCCCGCGTCGAAGAACTGATCAACCGTTACGGCTACCGGAAGCCGGCGGCCAACCGCGTCAACGTGGTGGAGTTGGTCTTCCGGGAGCTGGAGAGCCTGTGGGCGGTGGAGATCATCCGCGGCGTGGAGCGGGTGGCGCGCAGGAACCGCGTCGGCGTCATGGTCTCCGAGCTCGCGCTCCACGACAGCCAGCCCATGTCCATCGACGACACCGTCAGGCGCCGTCCCCACTGCGTGCTGTCCGTGTCCCAGCTCTCGCAGAAGGAACGCGAGCAACTGGAGGCGAAGGGCATTCCGTTCGTCGTCATCCACCCGATCAGCGACCTGCCGGACGACGTGCCCTTCGTCGGCGCCACCAACTTCCGCGGCGGCCACACCGCCGTCCGGCACCTGCTCGGCCTGGGACACCGGCGCATCGCCATGATCACCGGCCCGGACCACCCGTACTGCCTGGCCCGCAAGGCCGGATACCTCGCCGCACTGGCCGAGGCCGGCGTCCCCGCCGAGCCCGACCTGCTGGTGCAGACCCAGCTCACCCGTGAGGACGGATACGCGGCCGCCCGCGACCTGCTGTCCCGCGACGACCGGCCCACCGCCGTGTTCACCGCGAACGACCTCCAGGCCGTGGGCGTCTACCAGGCCGCCCGCGAGCTGGCCCTGTCCATCCCGGCGGACCTGAGCGTCGTCGGCTTCGACGACCTGCCCATCGCGGCCTGGGTGGAACCACCGCTGACGACCGTGCATCAGCCGCTGACCGAAATGGCGGTGGCCGCGACCGAGTTGGCTCTCACGCTCGGCCGCGGCGAGGAGGTGGGTCAGGTCGGCCTTGAGATCGCCACCACTCTCACCGTCCGGGCCAGCACCGCCCCGCCGAAGGCTCGCCCGGCGCGGGCAGCCCGCAAGGAGCCCACGTAGCACGGGGGAACCGCTGCTCACGGTGCGCCGCCGGGCAGTGCCGCCGACTGCGGCGGCAGTCGCTCAGGACGCCGGCGGGGCGGTGCTGTCCCGGACCACCAGTGACGTGGCGATGTCGAGCCTGGTCTGCGGCACGTCCTCGCCGCTGCCGAGAGCGAGGGCGAGTTCCGCGGCCGCCCTGGCCATGGCCGTCAGCGGCTGGCGCACGGTCGTCAACGGCGGGTCCATCCACGCTGCGACGGGAAGGTCGTCGAAACTCGCCACACTCAGGTCCCGGGGGATCGACAGGCCGAGTTCCCGGGCGGCCTGATAGAGCCCGATGGCCTGCATGTCGCTGGCGGTGAACACGGCGGTGGGCCGGTCGTCGCGGGACAGCAGCTCACGTGCCGCGGCGTATCCGTCCTCACGGGTCAGCTCGGCGCGAAGGAACAGATCCGGCTCCCGCCCGAGGCCCGCCTCCTGAAGCGCGGAGGTGTACCCGGCCACCCGGGCGATGCAGAACGAGTGGTCGGGCCCGCTGATCATGCCGATGCGCCGATGTCCCAGGTCTGCCAGATGCCCGACCGCGGCCCGTGCCCCCTTCCAGTGCGTCGCGCTCACGAACGGCACGTCCTCGGCAAGCTCCTCGGCCGGGTCGAACACGACGAAGGGGATACCCTGGGCCCGCAGTTGCTCCCGCTGGCCCTCCCGCAGGAACGTGACCGACAGCCCATCCTGCCCGCGCTGCCCCCCGCTGTCATCGAGGTATACCGCGGTTGCCCGGTCGAAACCGAGCTCCGAGAACACCACCCCGACGCGGTTCTCCCTGGCGACGTGTTCCACACCGCGGAGGATCTCCGCCCCCCACATGTGCACCAGCTCCGGGAACAGGATCTCCACGATGTCGCCCTGGTCACCCCCGGCCGAAGGCTCGCGGTGAGCGTGCTTTCTGATCAGCTCCCCGAACCGTCTCCGGCTGCGGTCCCAGGTCCGGGAACTGTCCTCGAGCACCGAGAGCGCGAGCACCGCCCCGCCGTCCATGGGCTCGGGTATGTAGGCGATGGTCGGCCACGGCGGATCCACGAGGCGCGAGCGCTCGTGACCGACCGGGGCACCTGCGGATTGAGTATCAGTCACAGCACAATTCCTGTTCACCGTGGCCTGGCCGCCCCTGTCCGGCCAAGAAGCCTGTGCAGGAGCACTGGGACACAGGCTATTCACCAAGTCTTCAGTGCAACAGCTCCGAGACAAAGCGCTCCGCCCGGACACACACAAGGGTCGGGCTGGGCTCTGCCCCGGCGGTTCCGCGGGCGGGGGGACGAAAGTCGTCGTCCCCCCCGCCGTCAGGCGCGGTCAACCGAACTGGACTCCGGTCGGCTGCGCGACGTCCGGCCGCACGGCGATGCCGTCGGCGGTCAGCCGCACCCCGTGGATGTCGGTGATCCTGACACCGGTTCAGCTCCCGGTGGGGACGGCACACCAGCACACCGACGACCAGCAGCCCCAAGGCAATACCCGTGACCAGTCCGCGCCTGCGCCACGGTTGCGGCGCGGCGTGCTTCGTCGCCCTCATGCCCGTCCATCCGGTAGTTCGACTCGGCCTTGCGGCTCCCAGTCGCCGCGGGGGACGAGAAGGTTGCCGCCCCGACGCTGACTTCTCGGCGACCGGTGCACGGCACGAAAGAGATCCGAAAGACATCGGATACGGCGGCAACCTTTCCACCCCGCGCGGCCACCTAGGGGTGCACCAACCGCGGCGAGCGCGGTCAGCTGCGCCACGCCACCCGTATCCACGCACTCCGATCGGGAGCCACACGTGTCACCTGACGACCCGACAACCACCGAGCAGCCGATGCCTCGGGGCCGTACGCACCGCCGTAGCCGCATACGCCGCCGCATGGTCGCGAGCGCGGTGGCGGCACTCGTGGCCGGCGCCGGCGCCGGTGCCCTGGCGCTCAGCGCGGGTGCCGCGCCGGCCGTCGACATCACGGTGGATGCCGGTACCTCCCTGGGCACGGTGCCCAGCACCGGCGTCGGCCTCAACACGGCGGTCTACGACACCTACATGAACGACCCCTCGGCGGCGTCGCTGATGAAGGCCGCCGGAGTCCGGCAGCTGCGCTTCCCCGGCGGCTCGGTCGCGGACGCCTACCACTGGAAGACCCACACCGTCACCGGCGGCAGCTGGGCCGCGCCGGGCACCGACTTCGACCACTTCATGGCCACCGCGAAGAAGGTCGGCGCCCAGCCGATCATCACCGCCAACTACGGCTCCGGCACCCCTCAGGAGGCCGCCGACTGGGTCAGGTACGCCAACGTCGACAAGGGCTACGGCGTCACGTACTGGGAGATCGGCAACGAGGTCTCCGGCAACGGGTACTACGGCAGCAAGTGGGAGGTCGACACCCACGCCGACAAGAGCCCGAGGGAGTACGCGAAGAACCTGCTCGCCTACGCGAAGGCGATGAAGGCCGTGGACCCGACGGTGAAGATCGGGGCGGTGCTCAACACACCGGGCTCCTGGCCGGACGGGGTGAAGGCTTCCGGCGACGACGCCGACTGGAACCACGCGGTGCTCTCCATCGCGGGCAAGTCGATCGACTTCGTGATCATCCACTGGTACCCGAGCGGCGCCGGCACGGCCGACATCCTGAAAACCCCCGCCCAGATCGCCGGCACCACCTCCGCGGTGCGCTCGCTGCTCCACACCTACGCAGGCCCGCACGCCGCCTCGGTGGAGATCGCGGTCACCGAGACCTCCAGTGCCATGTCACCGGCCCAGACCAGCCAGGCCGCCGCCCTGTTCGCTCCGGACACGTACATGAGCTGGCTCGAACAGGGGGCCGTCAGCGTCGACTGGTGGGACCTGCACAACGGGCCGGGCAAGCCCACCACCGTCAACGGCGAGACCGACTACCAGGACGGCGGCGTTCTCTCCGTCGGAGGATGCTCCGGCGGGACCTGCGAACCGGCGCGCGAGACGCCCTTCCCCACCTACTGGGGCATCCGCTCGCTGACCGCACTCGCCCGGCCCGGCGACACCATGATCAAGGCGTCTTCGGCCAACCCGTCGGTCGCCGTGCACGCGGTACGGAGCAGCAACGGCGGCCTGAACGTCATGCTGATCAACAAGAACCCGCAGAACGCGGCACAGGTTTCGCTCTCCTACAGCGGATACACCCCCGCGCCAGGAACGGTCAGGACCGTCTCCTACACCAAGGGCGGCACCGCCCTGACCACGGCGGCGCGGGGAACGGCGGCAGCACAGACACTGCCCCCGTACTCGATCACGACTCTCCAGCTGAAGCCCTCGTCCGCGGCCACCCACACCGACACCCCGTCTCCTGCCCCCACGCCGAACGCCGCCACACCGGACGCCGCTGCGCCGGCTGCCTCCGCCTCAGGCACGATCGGCACCCGCGCACAGGCCACGGCAGTCGGCGCACCCGCCGGCCGGCCGGCCCAGACCACCACCGCCGGCGGCCTGGCAGCCACCGGGATGAGCAACGCTGTCACCTACAGTGCCGTCGGTGGCCTGCTGGCCATCGCCGCCGGCACCGTGCTGGTGCTCCGCCAACGCCGCGGCAGGGCTTCGCACGGTAGGTGAGCCCCCGCCGCGCCGGCAGCCGGCGGCCCGGCAGCACCGCCACCCACACACGGCAAGAGCCTGGACCGCCGGCCTCCGCCCCGACTGGCGACGCCCGCCCACTCCTCCCAGGAGGACCGGTGGGCGTCGTCGGTCAGTGCGGCGACCCATCAGACCGACGTCGACGCGCGGCCACAGCCGCCGTTCCCTTCCGCCGGCCCGGCCGCCCCCACCTCGCCGACGGGGTGGGACGCGGCCGAGTTGCGCATCGCCGAGGTCGACGACGACGGCAGCCTGCGGCAGCCTGCGGCAGACGCGGACGCCGACGGGCGGGCCCGGAGATCCGGTGGCCCAGGCGAAGTGGCTGCCGAACGGCACGCTGGTCGCGGCCTGCGAAGGCACCGGTTGACGTGAACGGCTGCACGGCCAGTGGGGCGTGGTGGACGTCGAGGACTGCGCCACCGTCGCGCGGGCCCTGATCGACGAGGGTACGGCGGCGGCCGGCCGGGTGGCGATCCGGGGCGGCAGCGCGGGAGGGCTCACCGCGGCGCTCTCGGTCACGGCCGGCGGTCTCTGGGCCGGTGCCACGTTGTTCCATCCCGTCGTGGATCTCGTCTCACTCGCCGCGGGAGGGACGCGCGACTTCGAGTCGCACTATCCGGACACCCTCATCGGCCCACCCCACCGGACAGACCTCTACCGCGCGCGGTCCCCCGTCCGTCAGGCGGAGCGCATCACGGTTCCGCTGCTCGTGTTCCAGGGGGCGCAGGACGTCATCTGTCCGCCGGCCGAGGCGACGGCGTTCACGCAGGCATTTTCCCGGCACACGGCCACCTGGGCAAGACACTCCGCCAGGCGTTCACCGTCGATGCCGATCAGACGTGCTGGTTGTCGATTTCTTCAACGGAGTAGTGGGCACGCGGCCTTCACAGCCTCGGTGCATGCAGCGGTCCTGTTACGGGACTTCGCCCAGTGCCGGCCAACACGGTCGAATCGATGACGTACGTCGAGACGAGCCGAACCGCTGCCACCCCAGTTCCCGTCCACCTCGATGGCCGGGATGGCTTACCGGCACGCCGCACCGTTCGGCGGTAGTGGACCCAAGTCCACGAAGGTCGGTGGAGCCGTCCGGGACGGTCTACCTCACCGCCGGACATGCATGGGGGGAGCCCACCGCACACATCGAACGCGCGCGAACTTTTCCCGGCTGACGCGCATCGGACAAGGACGACGGGCACACGGCACCGTTCACACGCCCATGTCGGGCACCAATTTTGAAGGAGCAAGCAGAACATGGCGACCTTCCGGCGCGGCACCGCGAGCCCGGACACCGACAGCAAGGCGACCTTCCTGATGGCACGACGCGTGGTGTCTGCGCTGGGCGTGGCAGCCGCCCTGAGCCTGCTCACAGCCTGCAACGACGGCCAGGGCATCGCCAGTGCCCCGCAGACCGCGGACGGGCAGGCCCGGCCGGCGTCCGGTGACGGCTCAAGCGCCGCCGGTACGAGGACGAGCACGGGCGGCACCTCCTCCAACACCGGTTCGTCCAAGCGTTCAGGCGGCACTTCGGCCTCCGGAAGCGGCGGCGTGAGCACTCGCTGCCACACGTCCGAACTGAAGGCCCGTGTCGGCGCCAACAACCCTGGCGCCGGGCAGGAGAACTTCCCCCTCGTCGTGACCAACTTCTCGGGACATACCTGCACCATCGACGGGTATCCGGGCGCCGCCTTCGTGGATGCATCCGGCAAGCAGCTGGGACCGGACCCCAGGCGCGGCGCCGGAAGCCCCACCAAGATCACACTGGCGCCGGGCGACAGCGCCTGGGCAGGACTGTCCTTCGCCAACCCCGAGGTCAGTGGTGCCAAGCAGGCCACGCCCCTCTCCGTCCTGATCACCCCGCCGGACGAGAAGGATTCCCTGCACGCCGACTGGGAAGCCGGTGCCGTGCCCGTCTCCTCCGCCGCGACTGTGACGACCTTCCGGGCGGGCACCGGCGCCTGACCGGCTCCCACCCCGAACAGCCCGCTGCCGCAGAGTGACCACCGTCCGCTCTGCGGCAGCGGGCCCCGCCGAGAACGCCTCACGCCGGCACGGTTCCCGTGGTGGCGTACGCGTCGGCCATCGGCTTGGGCCTTTGACTGACGACGGCGCGGGCGACGTCACGAGCGTGAGCGAGACCGGCGGGGCTGTCGCCTTCCACGACCACGGGGACCCCGGGGGCGTGCGTGGATGTCGTCCCGGTGTCGGTCATGCGCTGTCACCTCGCCCCGGGATCGGTTGTTCCGCAAGGCTCAGCGTGTGCCCGCCCGGCGGGGTTTAAACCCATGGCAGCACTCTTCCGGGTGCATTTGGAGTAGAACTCCGCGCATGGACTTGCAAGAAAATCTGTCGTGGCCATAGTAGACATTGACCCGTCACGGGGTTACCGTTTTGCCGTACCCCGGAAGTCGACGAGGGCACGGCAGACACGAACTGCCGTGCATGCAGGTCAAGCAGGACGCGGCCCTCAGGGGTCGCGGGCAGTACCCGCGGTATCCAGCAGTACAACCAAGTAACCGAAGGTAAGGAGCAGAGCGCCATCAGGATCGCCCGGGCGAGGAAGCAATCCGCCCGGGTACCGCAGGCCCCGGATTGGAAGGTGGTCCCCGGTCACGCATCGCGATCCCCGCAGTCCCGCCCTCCCAGGCGGAACCTGCGGACAAAGAAGCCCGGCACGGGTTGCCGGTAGATGGTGTTGAAAGCTCGGGGCCCGGGCGCCAGTACTGGCGCCCGGGCCCCCCGACGCGTCCCCTGGAAGAAGAGGTCTATGCCCCCTGCCAGTTCCCGTCCCGTCGACAATCTCGACGACGACGACTACCCCGCCTACACGATGGGCCGGGCCGCCGAGATGCTCGGCACCACTCCCGCCTTCCTCCGCACCCTGGGTGAACACCGCCTGATCACCCCGCTGCGCTCCGAAGGCGGGCACCGCCGCTATTCCCGCTACCAGTTGCGCATCGCCGCCCGTGCCCGCGAACTCGTCGACCAGGGCACTCCCGTCGAGGCCGCCTGCCGCATCGTCATCCTCGAAGACCAGCTCGAAGAAGCCCGGCGCATCAACGAGCAACTGCGCGCTCACAGCGGCGAGTCACAGCCGAGGACCACGGCCTGATCACAACGCCGGTCGGCAGGCGGACAACACCGACCGCCGGCGCGGGAAGCCGACCGGCATCAAGGCTTCGAGGCGCGCGTTCAGGCCGCCTGGGTGAGTTCGGCGCGGCCGAACAACAGCGCGTATCCGGTGGGGAGTTGGCGCAGGATGCGGGTGAGCAGTTCGGGGCCGGCCGAGGCGGCGACGGCGGCGAGGACGGAGCCGGTGTCCCAGCGGGTGGTGGCCAGGCTGGCGCCGCTTCGGGTAGCGAGGTCCTTGACGAAGGCCCATCCGGTCAGCGGCTGGGTGTCGGGGATCTGTTCGGTGAGGATGCGTGCGGCCTCCCAGGGCAGGCGGGCGGCCAGTTCGACGCGTTCCTCGCCGGTCAGCCGGCGTCCGAGTCCAGAAACGACGAGACGTACGGCTTTCTCGGCCTCTTCCCGGGTGGGGTAGGCGCCTTCGTGGCGGACCTTGTCCAGCATCTGCTCGAACGTCATCACGGGCAGGTGCTCAAGCGGCGCACGCCGGTCGGACATCACTGCGGTGGTTGCCTTTCTCTCGCTGGGGTGCCGGTGCCCGCACGGATGTGTGGCCACCGGCAGCGGGGTGGTCAGGTGGGCTGGGGGCGGCCGAAGAGCAGGTCGTAGCCTGCGGGGAGCTGAAGCAGGATCTGCTTGAGGAGGTCGTCACCGGCAGCGTCGGCGACCGTGCTGAGGACGGCGCTGACGTCCCAGGCCGCGGTCTGCCCGGTGGCCCCCTCGATCCAGGCCGCGGTCGCCCGCACGAACCGCTCCGGCGGCAGCGGTTCGGCGCTTTGCAGCGGATTGAGCAGGATCAGGACGAAGGTCTCCGGCAGGCGCGCCGCCAGCTGGGCGCGTACCTCGCCGACCAGGTGTGCGCCGAGCAGGGCGAGGACCACGCGGGCCGCGCGTTCCGCTTCCTGCTCACTTTCGTACTCGCCGCGTTCCTTGACCTGGTCGAGGAACGCTTCGATTCGCAGGGTCACGTCGGCCGCCGCCCTTCTTCGGCTTCTGTGCTCCGGTGGGTGCGGAGGGCGGGTGAGGGGGGGCGATGCCCGCCCTCCGCTGCTGATCGGCCCCTGCCGCCTGCGATCAGCCGGAGATCTCCTTGCGGCCGGATCCGACGCCGATGGAGATCTTGCGGGGCTTGGCACGCTCGGCGATCGGGATGCGCAGGGTGAGCACCCCGGCGTCGTAGTCGGCCGTGATGTGCTCGGTGTCGAGGGTGTCGGCGAGCACGATCTGGCGGGAGAAGACGCCCAGGGGCCGCTCGGAGAGTTCCATCTGCACGTCGTCGCCCTTCGCCACGGGCCGGCGCTCAGCCTTGACGGTCAGCATGTTCCGCTCGACGTCGATGTCGATCGCCTCGGGGCTCACCCCCGGCAGGTCGAAGGCCACCACGTACTCGTCACCCTCGCGGTAGGCGTCCATCGCCATCGCGGACGGCCGCGACCAGGTACCCGGACCCATCATCTGCTGAGCCAGCCGGTCGAGTTCACGGAAGGGGTCGGTGCGCATCAACATCGTGAAACACCTCCAGAAGGTTCGGGCAGTTGCTGCCAATGCGCCTCACTGAAACCGTTGTAACATGTCATCCAATGGATGACAAACACCATGTCATCGAACGGATGACTTGCTTGAAGGAGGTGCCCATGGCAGCAGCCGACCACCCGGCCTCTTCCAGCACCGACGGCCGCAGCCCGGCCTCGTTCCTCGCCGCCGCCGCGGCCTTGCACGCCATAGACGACGCTCTGCACGCTGCCCGGCAAGAGCCCTCCGACGCCCCCGACACCGGCCCCGACCCGGAGCAGGCCCTGGCCTCGCTGCTGCTGCTGCGGCAGGTTCGCGAGCAGCTCGCCGGCTGGGAGAACGGCCTGATCGAAACAGCCCGCGCCGCGGGCGCCAGCTGGGCCGACCTCGCCCACCCGCTCGGCGTCGCCAGCCGCCAGGCCGCCGAACGCCGCTACCTGCGAGGCCGGCCCGGCCCCACCGGCGCCACCGGCGAACAACGCGTCCAGGCGACCCGCGAACGCCGCGCCGCCGACCGCGCCCTCACCGCCTGGGCCCGAAACAACGCCGCCGACCTGCGCCGCATCGCCGGCCAGATCACCGCCCTCACCCAACTCCCCGCCGCCGCCCGCGGCCCCGTCAGCCAGCTCGACGCGGCCCTCGCCCAGGACGACCCCGCCGCCCTCGTCCGCCCACTGAACGCCACTCGCCCCTACCTGACACACCTCCACCCCGACCTCGCCGCCCGACTCGACGCCCTCACCGACACCACCTCCGCCGCCTCCGAGTGAGCCGGTGCTTCCTTGACCGGTACAGCTGTCGGCGCCGAGAGGGATCTGCTGCCGGGGGGCGCCGTCAGGATGTCCGGGCACGGCGCGGACGACGGTGACCGGCTGGCAGCGGCACGCCGGCTCCGCACTACCAGTTCTCCAAACAGCCCATGGACGCTCACCTGGGCAGGTCACGTACCACGGCGGACACCACCGCGAGGATCACGGTCACCGTGATGGCGGCTATCACCGGGTGTCCGTTCCACGAGCCGGCCGCTTCACCGTGCGTTCATGCACGTCGGCATCGTGGGGACTATCCGACTCGGGCGGCAGCCGGTACGCCCCCAGCGAGGCCGCAAAGGGCTCCGCACCAGCGTTGTGAGCATCCACGCACCGCCGACGAATGATCCGACTCGTAGGCTTCGGCCGTGGCAGAGATCAAGACCCCGACGCCCCGTGGCGCCTACGAGCTGCTGCCGGCCGGTCACCAGCGCTTCGTCGCGGGCTCCCCCGAGCGCCCGAACCAGGACGCTCCCCGCCGCGCCGAGATCGCACCGTCCCAGCAGCCCTTCGCCGTGCTGCCTCATGGACAGAACCTGCGCCAGGCCCAGGGTTCCGGCGTCTTCAGAAGTGGACCAACCGGCTGCCGCGGGACGGCCGCCGCTGCCCGATGAACGGCACGGTTTTGGGTCGTCACGCCGTTCCAGGCAACCCAGTACGCCATAATTCACTCAAAGATGGGGACTGCGCATGACAAAAGGCGAGCGTGTCGCTCCCTATGGCGGCGGTCCCCGCACACAACGGTGAAGGACTCGCTACCCTTGACGAAGCTTGAGATAGGCCTGAAGCACACCTCGGCCCCCCTGCACCGCACAGCTCGAGAAGAAATCCTTGCAAATCCGGGATTCGGCCGCCACTTCACGGACCACATGGTGACGATCAAGTGGACCCTCGAACGTGGCTGGCACGATGCCGAACTCGTCCCGTACGCACCCCTGTCTCTCGATCCGGCGAACAAGACGCTGCACTACGGACAGGCGATATTCGAGGGACTGAAGGTGTACAGGCAGCCGGACGGAACAGCTGCCGCCTTCCGCCCTGTCGCCAACGCCGAGCGGTTCCGGGCATCGGCCCGGCGCATGGCCATGCCTGAGCTGCCCCCCGAACTGTTCCTCGCCAGTTGCCAGGCCCTGGTCGAGCAGGACCGTGACTGGGTACCCGAGTCCTGCGATGCCTCGCTCTATCTGCGGCCGTTCATGTTCGCCACCGAACGCGGCTTCGGAGTACATCCGGCCGACGAGTTCCTCTTCGTCGTCATCGCTTCGCCGGCCGGCGCATACTTCTCCGGCGGTGTCAGGCCCGTTTCGGTGTGGCTGTCGGAGGACTACGTGCGTGCGGTCAAGGGCGGCACCGGCGCCGCCAAGACCAGCGGCAACTACGCGGCCTCCCTGATCGCACAGGCCGAGGCGACCGAGCAGGGCTGTGACCAGGTGGTCTGGCTGGACGCCTTCGAGCACCGCTGGGTGGAGGAGATGGGTGGCATGAACCTGTACTTCGTCTACGGGGATCGCGTCGTCACTCCCGCACTCACCGGTACCGTCCTGCCCGGCATCACGCGTGACTCACTGCTGACGATAGCCCGCGACCTCGGCCTCACCGCGGAGGAGAGCCGCATCTCCGTCGAGGACTGGCGGCGCGACGCCGAGAACGGCACCCTGACCGAGGTGTTCGCCTGCGGAACAGGAGCCGTGGTGACCCCGGTCGGACAGGTGAAGTCCCGACACGCCGACTGGAGTCACGGGGACGGCAAGCCGGGTGAAGTCACCATGAGGCTCCGCAAGTCACTGGTGGACCTGCAGACGGGACGGTCCCCCGACCCCTACGGCTGGATGCACCCCCTCGCCTGAAACCCCGTCCGGCTCATGAGCCGGACGGGACCGCCACTGAGGAAAGGGTCCGCGCGAGCATGCGCGCGGCCCGCTCCGCGTCCGCGAAGCCCACGTAGAGCGGTGCGAAACCGAAGCGCAGAACGTCCGGTGGACGGACGTCCCCGATCACTCCCGCCTCGATCAGCCGCTTCATCACCTCGGTCGCGTCGGGACACCGAAGCGCCACCTGGCTGCCCCTCTCCGCGTGCACGGCCGGCGTCAACGACTGGACGACGCCAGGGGGCACGTACGCTGCGACGCACTCCAGGAAGAAGTCGGTCAGTGCGAGGGACTTCACGCGCACCGCGTCGATCGAGAGGCGGTCCCACACCTCCAGTGCCGCCTCGAGAGCGAGCATGGAGAGGATGTCCGGGGTTCCGACCCGCCCACGCGACACACCGGTTGCGGGCTCGTACTCCGCCTTCATCCGAAACGGTTCCGCGTGCGAGTTCCATCCGGGCAGCGGCGAATCGAACCGGTCCTGCACGTCCCGTCGCACATACAGGAACGCCGGTGAGCCCGGCCCTCCGTTCAAGTACTTGTAAGTGCAGCCGACGGCGATGTCGACCCCGTGCTCGTCCAGGCCCACCGGCAGAACACCCGCGCTGTGGCACAGGTCCCATACGACGTACGCACCCGCCTCGTGCACACAGGAGGTCAGGAACGGCAGGTCCTGCAGTCGACCGGTGCGGTAATCGACGTGGTTCATCAGCACCGCCGCGGTCCGGTCACTCACGGCCTCGGGAATCCGGACCGGCTCGACGGCTCGTATCGTGCAGCCCGTCATGCGGGCCGCCGACGCGGCGATGTACCGGTCCGACGGAAACGTGGTCCCGTCCACGAGGATTTCCCGCCGGCCGCCTCCGTCGGCGGCAGCCATTCGCACCGCCGCCACAAGGGACTTGAAAAGGTTGACGCTGGTCGAATCGCCCACCACGACCTGGCCGGAAGCCGCCTGCACCAGAGGGGCGATACGGTCACCGATCCGCTCCGGGGCGGTCCACCAGCCCTCTTCGGCCCAGGAACCGATGCGGAGCGCCCCCCACTGTCGGCGGATGACGTCCTCGATCCTGCCCGGCACGGTCGTCGGCAACGCGCCCAGTGAGTTCCCGTCCAGGTAGACCGTCCCGTCCAGAACGAACCACGCACGTATTCCGGCGAGTTGGTCGGCCGCGTCCAAGTCCGCCGCTCTGTCGGCGTGTTCAGTCAAGGGACCCCGCCGTCGTCTGCCGCATCAGCCGTTCGGCGCGCGCGGCGAGGTCACCCGGTTCCTCAAGACGGGCGATGGTTTCCAGCGCTTGCCGAGCCGTCGATCCGGCCTGCTGGACACGGCCGAGGTCGATCAGCCGCTCCGTCAGGTGGACAAGCGTCTTGGCGAGACCCCGCAGCCCGTTCTGCGTCTTCGCGCGCCCTTCGTACGCCTCGATCAGACTCTGCGCCAGCAGAACCGGGAACTCACCGAATACCGTGACGCCCGCCGGTACGACGTCCAACAGGTCGGCCGGCAGGGCCGGGTTCTTCTCGGCCAGGCTGGTCAGCGCGTCCGCGAGAGGGGCCGGATAGCCCCTGGTCAACGCCACCTTGATCGCCGTGGGCGACAGGCCGGGGAGCAGGGACAGCAGCTCGGTCAGACGCCCGCGCAGCTCCGGACGCGTGTCAGCGGCGCGCGCCAGAACGGTGAGGACACGCCGGTCCTGCTCCTCCGTCGTCTCCATCAGCATGCCCAGCAGGAACCGGGCCGTGGCCACGGCCGATACGAGTTCCTCGGCGGGCCCGTCGGGCAGCGACTCGTCCCAGTACCGCGAAGACTCCGTGGCGGCGGGTGGATACATGGCGCGCAGCCACCGAGCGGCTCCGAGCCGTACAGCGGGTTCCGACAGCTCCTGGATGTGCCCGAGTACGGCGCAGGCCGCGTCCTCGTCGTCGGCGCCGCACAGCAACGCGGTGGCCGCGGCACGGGCCGCCACATCGGCGGAGAGCTGCAGCCCGTGTGCGTCGGCGGAGCTGCGCAGGTAACCGAGTTCATAGGCGACGAGCAGTCCGTCCGTCCGCCCGTCCAGGCCGACGAGGTCGGCCAACACCGCCGCCTGCATGGCACCGGGCAGTTGAGGCGCACCCCGCAGAGAGAGGGGAACGGGCCCTTCCCGGCCGGGAAGGGCGCTTCCCGCAGCCGTCAGCGCGGCACCGTAGTCGTGCCTGGCCTCCAGGACGGCGGTCTCGTGTGCGGACTCCGTGGCGTCCGGGTCGGACAGCTCCTCGCTGGTCGCGACCACCGCACCTGCCAGCCGCTCGAACCAGCCGTCGTGAGTGCGGGCGAGCAGCAATACACGTAGCGGCTCGCCCGCAGGACGCGCCGTTGCCGCGTCAAGGATTGCGGCCACCTGTTCCTGACGTGTCTCTGCGTCCTCGACGACCACGAGCAGCGACCGTTGCCCGGAGCGCAGGTCCGTGTCCTGCGCTTCCCGGGCGAGGAATTCGACGTCCCACTGCCCGGTCGCCTTGAGTTGGTCGGCGAGTTCGAGCGCCAGACGCGACTTCCCGATCCCGGCCGGTCCGGACAGCAGGTGTGCCCGTGATCCGCCGCCCTCGCACCACTGTGTGAGTCGCCGGAGTTCCGCCGTCCGCGACCGGAACCGCGCGACCCGCGCCTGCGCCCCCAACAGGCGGCTGGGGCGCGCGAGAGGGGTGGCGGGGATGTCCGCGGCCAACCGTGCGGGTATCACCCCGGTGGCCGGGCGGGAGGCGGCGGCCGCGGCGGTCAGCTGCGCCACGATGCGCGGCAGGGCTTCGCTCAGGGGATCCCGGATGATGTCGGTGGCGATGGAGTCATAGGGTGTCGGACCGTAGTTGACGATGACCAGGGTCGCCCCGGCGTGCACCGCGCTCGCGCACAGCGAACCGGCCGGCTCCACTGTCAGCGTCGTCCCCACGGCGAGTACGAGGTCAGAGGAGGTGACCGCCTCTTCGGCCCGGGCGAACACCTCGGGTGACATGGTCTGCCCGAACATGGTGCTCGCCGTCTTCTGAATCCCGCCGCACTCCGTGCACGGCGGTGTGGCCTCACCGGCCTCGATCCTGGCCAGCACGTCGGTCGTGGGCGATCGGTGCCCGCACGCCACACACAGGGTGGTGCGCATCGTGCCGTGCAACTCGACCACACGGTCCGCCGGGGTACCGGCCCGCTGATGCAGTCCGTCCGTGTTCTGGGTGACGACCGTGGTGTCGACACCCGAGTGCGCCAGTTCGGCCACCGCGAGGTGGCCGGCGTTGGGTTCCGCGTCCCAGACGGGATGCTCGAAGCGTGACTTCCAGTAGCTTACCCGGAGTTCGGGGTCCGCCATGAACGCCTGATAGGTGTGCCTCGTCTGCATGCCGGGGTTCAGCGTCCACACGCCCGAGGGCCCTCTGAAGTCCTGGATGCCGGAGTCGGTGGAGATTCCGGCGCCGCTGAACACCACCAGACGGCGCACGCCGTGAGCCCAATCAGGGACGGCGTGGGTTTCTTCGGAACGAGGTGACGTCATCAAGGCCTCCATGGTGAATCGGCATGACCAACCGTACTGGCCAGACGGCGTTTCATAGGGTCGCGGCCGCGCCTCCCGCGAACCGGCCCAGTGCGCCGACTCCCTCCCGCATGGCGACGACCAGCCGGTCGGCGAGTGCGTTCGCATGCCTCTTCGACAACAGACTCCGGTGGTCGCCCGGAGTCTCCAGGACCACGAGCGATCCGTCGATCTTGGCCTCCCAGCCCATGTCGTGCAGAGTGTGCACGGCCTCGTCGCCACGAATCACCACGGCGCTGCCGTCGTAGGGCGTGTGTGCTTGGTCCCGGTACTGCAGCAACGCCTTGGCGTGCCTCCGGTAGAGGGCGACCAGCCGCTGCAGGTCTTCGACGTTGCCCACGTCGGGACGGGCCAGGTGCCCTTCGGCGAACGACAGCGCGTGCTGCAGCCGCCGCTGCGGCGGGATCTGCTGCAACTCGGCGAGGGTGATGGGCAGTTCGTTGCCGAAAGCGCCGAGGATCGCCGCCGCGTCGTCGTCGACCCAGGCAGGCGGTACGGGGTCGGCGATGCTGGAGTCGATGAGCGCCAGGGTCTCGACCTGGCCGCCCTCCTCACGTACCTGCCGTGCCATCGCATAGGCGACGGCACCGCCCATGCACCACCCGCCGAATCGGTAGGGGCCCTCGGATTGCACGGTCCGCACCACCCGCAGGTAGTGCTCGGCCATGTCCTCGATGGTCGCGGGCCGGGGTCCGGTGGGACTCACATGGTCGTACGCCTGAATGCCGTACACCGGCTGGTCGTCCGGCATGGCGTCGCTCAGTTCGCCGTAACAGAACACCGTGCCGCCCAGCGGGTGGATCAGGAACAGTGGCCGCTGGTCGGAGGCGGGGGACTCACGCAGCGGCACCAGGGCCGAGCCCTGCTCCTGCCGACGACTGTCCACGCCCTCCGCGACCGAGGCGACCGTTGCGCCGGTCAACAGGCTGGCCAGCGGTACTTCGTGGCCGACGGCCTCCTTGATGCGCAGTACGACCCGCAGCGCTGCGATGGAGTGACCGCCCAGTTCCCGGAAGGTGTCGGTGACGCCCACCCTGTCCAGACCGAGCTCCTCCGCCCACAGTCTCGCGACCAGCCGCTCGGTGTCGGTCGAGGGCTCGACGATCCGTCCGGCCGCGGTGCCGCCGCGGTCCGGGTCGGGCAGCGCCGACCGGTCGATCTTACCGTTGGGTGTCAGGGGGTACGCGTCCAGCCACATGTACGCCGAAGGCACCATGTAGTCCGGAACCGCGGCCGCAACATGGGCGCGGAGTTCTTGCGGGGTGGCGGCTTCCGCCGCGGGGGCGACCACCGGATAGGCCACCAGGTGGTGGCCCCCCCGACCGTCCGGCCTGGGCACTACCACGACCTGGCCGACCGACGGATGTGCGCCCAGCACCGACTCGATCTCGCCCAGCTCTATCCGGAACCCCCGTATCTTGACCTGGTAGTCGGACCGGCCGATGAAGTCGAGCCGCCCGTCCGGCCGCCAGCGGACGGTGTCGCCCGTGCGGAACAACCGCGATCCCGGTCGGCCGAAAGGGTCGGCGACAAAGCGTGTCGCGGTCAGGTCCGGCCGGTTCCGGTAGCCCCTCGCCACCCCGTCACCGCCGATGTACAGTTCGCCGGGTACTCCCACGGGCACCGGCCGCAGCGCCTCGTCCAGCACACGGACTTGGGTATTGGCCAGCGGCTTGCCGATGCTCACCGCCTCGTGCGAGCGCACCGGCTGCAGACAGGACCAGATGGTGGTCTCCGTGGGTCCGTAGGCGTTCCACACCGCGCGCGTGCGTACCACCAGTTGCTCCGCGAGGTCGGCGGGCAACGCCTCGCCCCCGCAGATCGCCCGGAGGCCGGGGCGCTCGCCCAGGCCGGCTTCGATGAGCATGCGCCAAGCCGACGGAGTGGCCTGCGCGATCGTCGCCTTTTCGACCTCGGAGACCAGGGCGCTGCCGTGCATGTCTTCGCTTCGCGCCACGCGCAGTTCAGCACCGGCCAGAAGGGGGGCGAACACCTCGAGGCCCGCGATGTCGAAGGACAGGGAGGTGACCGCGAGCCAGCGGTCCTCGGCCGTCAGACCGGTCTCCGAGATCATGGAGAGCAAGAGGTTGACCAGGGCGCGGTGCGTGATCTGCACGCCCTTGGGCCGGCCCGTCGAGCCGGACGTATAGATCACGTACGCCAGGTCCTCAGCCCGCAGTCCCGAGGTGAAGACGACGTTCCGGCCGTCGTCCGGACTCCCCGGCGTGATCGTGAGAACCGTCGCTGAGGACGCGGGCGGTCGCGACTCGGCGTCGGTGAGCACGATCGGGGCGTTCGAGTCGGCCAGCATGTACGCCAGCCGGTCGGCCGGATAGTCGGGGTCCAGCGGCAGGTACGCTCCCCCCGCCCAGACCACCGCGAGCAGCGCGGTGATCAGGTCCACCGAGCGGCGCATGCACACGCCGACGACGACGTCGGGCCCCACCCCGTGTTCCCGCAGCCGCCAGGCCAGCCGGTTGACCCGCAGATACAGCTCCGCGTAGGTCAGTCGATCATCCCCGACCCGCAGCGCCACCTTGCCCGGGAAGCGTTCGGCCGTCTCAGCCAGCAATGACGGCAGGGGTTGCAGCCGAGCGGGTCCGTCGGTCTCCGTGTCGTTCCAGTCATGGAGTTGCCGATGCGTCTCGACCTTGCTCAGCAGGGACGCCCGCGACACGGCCCCGGCGGGATCGCCGACCATCGTCTCCAGCGCCGCCCTGTAGTAGCCGCCGATCGTCTCGATCTGCTCCGCGGAGAACTCCGCCGCGTCGTAGTTGATGCCCAGCCCGATCTCACCGGTGTTCGGATCAGCTCCGAAGTTCGCGGTGAACGGGAAGTTGGTCTGCTCGAAGAACTCGGTGTCGACGATCTCCAGGCGGGTCAGCGACAGATCGCCGTAGCTGCGCATCGCCCGGTAGTCGACGAGCGTCTCAAACAGCGTTTCACGGTCCAGGTCGCGTTGCATCTGGCCGAGTGGATAGCGCCGGTGGGGAAGCGCCTCGACTTCCGCCCGATGTACCTGACGAGCGAGATTTTCCCAGCTCGTGCCTCCGGTATCCACCACCAGCGGAACGCTGTTGAGGAACAGCCCGATCATCCGCTCCGCGTCGGCGGACTCCGGACGGCAGTTGGCGACACGTCCGGTGATCACCCGCTGCCGACCCGACAGCCGTGCGACGACCGCCGCGTGCGCCGCGTACAGCGCCGCCTTCACCGGCACCCGTGCCCTTGCGGCGAACTCTTTGAGCCGCGTGGTCTGTTCTGCCCCGAACGACACCCGGTGCACCGTCGCGGACCGCTCCGCCGTGCTGCCCGTGCCCGGCGTGTCCCGCCAGCGGGGAAGCTCCGAGATCTCCGTATCAGCGAGGCGTGCCCTCCAGTACTCACGGGTCCCGTCGTCGGCCAACGCCTCGCGCTCCAGCCCGACGTAGTCACGGAAACGCGAGGCGAGCCCAGGCACCTCGGGTGCGCCCGCCCGGTCGTACTCCGTGAGGACCCAGGCGATCAGCAGCGACAGACTCCAGCCGTCGAGGATCGCGTGGTGGAAGCTGACGTTGAGCCAGAACGTGCTCTTGCTCAGTTTCTGCACGTGAAAACGGAGCAGCGGGGCAGCGGCCAGGTCGAACGGCCGGCACTTCTCCGCCGCGCGCCAGGCGGCGATCCGCATGTCCTGGTCCGCCGCGGACCGGGCGGACAGATCCTCGACGGTGAGCGGGGGTTCCACCACGTCGTGCACCAGCTGCATGGGTTCGCTGAACCGGGTCAGTTCCACGCTGCTGCGCAGGATGTCGTGTCCGGCCAGCAGCGCGGAGAGCACCTCACGGAACCGGTGCTCGTCGAACGGTCCGGAGATCTTCAGGCTCGACAGGTCGTGGTACGTGGAGCCGGTGGTGTCGAGATGACTGTGGTAGAGCATCCCGGACTGCAGCCGCGTGAGCGGGTAGGCGTCGTTGATCGTCATGGTGTCAGGCTCCCCCGGTGATATCACGCAGACGGGCTCGGTCCTCTTCGGACAGCAGCAGGAACTCGCCGGAAACGTCGAGTGCACGGGTGTCTCGTGCCTGGGCGTCGGTCGCATCGCTCTGGTGCGCGGCCAGTGCGGCGACGGTAGGTGTGCGGAACATCTGCTCGACCGTGAGCGCGAGGCCGTGGCGTTGGGCGCGGCTCACCACAGCGATCACGTGCATGGAGTCGCCACCGAGTTCGAAGAAGTCGTCGTCGACACCAACGTCGTCGATGCCGAGGACTTCCCCCCACAGGGCCGAGAGGACACGCTCCGGCTCGGTACGGGGACCACGCGACGGAGTCATGGGCTCGACACCGGGTGCGGGCAGCGCCTTCCTGTCGACCTTTCCGTTACGGGTGACCGGGAAGGCGTCGAGTACGACCACGCTCGACGGCACCATGTACGCGGGCAGCAGCGAACCCACCCGCGACTGCAGTTCGGCAGGTGACGGCGCCGTGCTGCCGGGTGGCGCCACGACATAGGCGACCAACCGCCGGGCGCCGCTGTGGTCCTCGCGGACCAGGACAAGCGCCCGCTCGACCGCTTCGTGGCGCACGAGTACCTGCTCGATCTCGCCCGGCTCGATCCGGAAGCCTCGGACCTTGACCTGGTGGTCCACACGACCCAGGAACTCCAGTCGGCCTCCCGGCAGCCACCGGGCACGGTCACCCGTGCGATACATCCGCGTGCTCGGCGGCCCGTAGGGCGAGGCGACGAAGCGCTCAGCGGTCAAAGCCGCCCGGTCTCCGTATCCACGGGCCAGCCCCTCGCCCGCGAGATACAACTCGCCCGGCATACCTACGGGGACCGGCCGGAGCCCGGTGTCGAGCACGTATGCCCGGGTGTTGGCGATGGGCGCTCCGATCGGGACGCGTGCCCTGCCGGTGTCGTCGGCGCAGTTCCAGGAGGTGACGTCGACGGACGCCTCGGTCGGGCCGTAGAGGTTCTCCAGTCGCGCGTCCAGCGTGCTCCGGCACATCCGGGCGACATCGGCCGGCAGCTCCTCACCGCTGCACACGATCAGCCGCAGGGAGTCGAGCCGTCCCACGTCCGGTACGTCGAGCAACGCCCGGAGCATGACGGGTACGAAGTGGCAGACGGTGACGCTGGTACGGGCCGTCAGCGCGGCCAGGTACTCCGGATCCCGCTGCCGCCCCGGTGCCGCCAGCACCACGCAGGCCCCGTTCATCAGCGGCCAGAACAATTCCCAGACCGAGACGTCGAAGCTGATCGGCGTCTTGTGCAGAACGCGGTCCCGTGCGGTCAGCCCGTATGCCTCCTGCATCCACAGCAGCCGGTTGACGATGCCCCGGTGCGGTATCTGCACTCCCTTGGGGGTGCCCGTCGAACCGGAGGTGTAGATGACGTACGCGAGGTTGCCGGGCAGGGCCGTCTGCTGGGGACCAGTGTCGGCGACGTCCCTGCCGACGCGGATCTCGGTGCATCCGTCCTCGGCGAACGTGCCGGGCGACTCCTCGCCGGTGAGCACGACGGGCGCCGCACTCGCTCGCACCATGGTGCGCAGACGCTCGACCGGATGATCGGGCTCCAGCGGGAGGTAGGCTCCGCCGGCCTTGAGCACGGCCAGAAGTCCCACCATCAGGTCCAGGGACCTGTACAGATGTACGCCGACGACGACGTCCGGCCCCACCCCCAGCTCGCGCAGCCGCAGCGCCAGGGCGTTGGCGCGGCGATCCAGCTCGGCGTAGGTCAGTTCCTCGTCCTCGAAGCGGACCGCAGGAGCGTGTGGTGTCCTGCGCGTCTGCTCGGCGATGAGCTCGGGCAGGGTACTGCCGTCCAGCGGATACGCCACCGCGGTGTCGTTGTACACCTGCAGTAGCTCGTCCTCCTCGGACGGACCGATGAGAGACAGCCGGTGCAGGGGTACGGCCGGTTCCCGGACCACCTGCGCCAGTACGTTCCTCAGGTGGGCGATGAACCGGTCGACGGTGGCCTCGTCGAAAAGGTCCAGGTCGTAGTCCAGCATCCCGACCAGGCCGTCCTCCTCGTCCTGGTGGAAGCGAAGGCTGATGTCGCACTGTGCGCGGGCCTCTGTGCTGGCCAGCGTCTCGACCTCGTGCGCCGGCAGCCGGAGGGGTACCGTGGGCACGTTCTGCAGGGCGAACAGCACCTGGTAGAGCGGGTTGCGGCTGAGGTCGGGGTCAGGGACCAGTTCGGCGACGAGCCGTTCGAAGGGCGCCTGCTGGTGGTCGAAGGCCTCCAGCGACATCTCCTTCACCCGGCTCAGCAGTTCCTTGAAGGACGGCCTGCCGGTGGTGTCCACCCGCATCACGACAGAGTTCAGGAAGCAGCCGACGGCGTGCTCGAACTCGGAGCGGGGGCGGAAGGCCACCGGGGTGCCGACCAACACCTCCTCCTGGTCGGTGTGGCGGGACAGCACGACCCCGAAGGCCGCCAGCAGCGTCATGAAGAGGGTCGCGCCGGCCGACCGGCTCAGACTCTCCAGGCCGACGACCACGTCCGGCGGGACGGTGAACCGCCGCCGGGCCCCCCGGTGCGCCTGGACGGCGGGCCGGGCCCGGTCGGTGACGAGGTCGAGCACGGTCGGCGCCCCGGCCAACCGCTGCTTCCACCACTCGACCAGCCGGTCCTGCTCCCCGCTCTCCAGCGCGGCGCGTTCCCAGTCCACCATGTCCACGAACTGCGCGGCGGGAGCCCCGAACGACTCCGGTCCGCCGTCGACCGCACGGGACAGATCCTCGAAGAAGACCCCCGCCGACCAGCCGTCGAAGACGATGTGGTGCACCGTGAACACGAGGAGCTGCTCGTCGTCGGTCAACCTGACCAGCACGCACCGCATCAACGGCACGACCGACAGGTCGAACGGACGACGGGTCTCGGCCGAGGCATAGGCCCGGCCGGCCTCCCGAGCGTCGGCCCGGCCGCGCATGTCCACCACGTCCACCGGCACCCGGGCATCGGGCAGCACCTCCTGCATCGGCTCGCCGTCGAGCACGGCGAACCGCGTCCGCAGCGCCCCGTGCCGAGCCACCACGCCGTCCAGGGCCGAGCTCAGCGAGGCAACGTCCAGCACACCTCGGACCCTGAGCACGACCGACATGTTGTAGGAAACGTCACCGGGCTGCACCTGATCGACGAACCACAGTCTCCGCTGCACCAGCGACAGCGGGTGGACGCCGTCGCCGCGCGTGGTGACCGGGAGCCGCTCGGGTTCCGCACGCTCCCGCGCCGCGTTCTCGACCTGACCGACGAACCCGGAGACCGTCGGTGTCGAGAAGACGTCGCGCAGGGTGAGCCGTACGCCGAACGCCTCCCCCACCCGCGTGAGCAGCCTCGTGAGCAGCAAGGAGTGTCCGCCGAGGTCGAAGAAGTCGTCGTCCAGCCCGATCCCGCCGACCGCGAGCACCTCCTCCCACAGGCGGGTCATCTCTCGTTCCGGCTCGGTGACCGGCGGCCGGAAGCCGTCATCGCCGTCCCGCACATGGCTCGGCGCCGGCAGGGCCGCCCGGTTCACCTTGGCGTTGTGGTTCAGCGGAAAGCCGGGCAGTACGACGAACGCCGAGGGCACCATGTGCTTGGGCAGGGCCGCCTTGGTCATGGACCGCAGTTCGGCCGCGTCGGGAGCCTCGGCTCCGGGCACGGACGTCACGTAGGCCACGAGACGGCGGTCGCCCGGCTGGTCCTCGCGCACCAGGACGAGTGCCTGGCCGACGCGCTCGTGCCGGACCAGCACCCCTTCGATGTCGCCGGGTTCGATGCGGTGGCCGCGGAGTTTGATCTGGTGGTCCACCCGGCCCACGAACTCGGCACAGCCGTCACCGAGATAGCGGACCCGGTCGCCGGTGAAGTACACACGGTCCTCGGGATCGCCCGTCCACGGGCTGGTGGTGAACCCGCCTGCCTCGCCCCTGAGGTAGCTGGCGAGATACGGCGTCCGCACGACCAGTTCGCCGATCTCGCCCTCGGCGCACAACTGGCCCGCCGGGTTGACACACAGGATCTGGATCCCGGTGATGCCCGGTCCGATCGGCGACGCCGACCCGAACGGCCTGACGCCGTCGGCGGAGGACGGGTCGCACAGCGAAAGCGCCGAGATCACCTGCGGGGTCTCCGTGGCACCGTAGATGTTGATCAGCTTCGCATTCGGCGCCATCGCCGCCCAGGCGACGGCTGTGCTCCGGCGCAGCACGTCTCCGTTGATGCCGACGAGCCGCATCGCGAGCAGCGACCCTCCGGGCCGCATGGCCGAGGCCAGTTCGTTGGCGTACGGCGGTGTCAGGTGAACGACCGTCGCCCCGGACTCGCCGAGCCATCGGGTGGTGGCAGGGAAGTCGAGCCGGTCGTGCTCGGGGAAGACGGACATGCCTCCGACCCACATGGGGGTCAGCAGGTCCCGCATCAGCACCTCGTAGCCGAGCCCGGCGAGCACCGCGAACCGGTCGTCCGAGCACAGTTCCTGGGACTGCTCGTACCAGTCGAGGAAATGCATGACGGCGTCGTGCCGGGTCACGACGCACTTGGGTACCCCGGTGGACCCCGAGGTGAAGACGGCGTAGATCTGGTCTCCGGGCGTGAGTTCCGTCTCCAGGCCGTGGCTGGGCAGGGCGGACCAGTCGAGGTCGTCCATCCGGACCACGGCGGCGGTCCCGGGACCCGCCCCCGAGACCTCTGCCGGCAGGGGGTCGCAACCGTGTGTCAGGACGATCGCTTTGGGCGTACTCACCTCCACGCACTGGGCGAGCCGGGCGGACGGCATCGTCGAGTCCATGATCGTGAACGGTGCGGCGCACTTCAGCGCGGCCAGCATCGCCACCTGCGTGGACGGATCGCGGGTGATGAGGATGCCCACCATGTCGCCGCGCTCGACACCGGCCGCGCGCAGCCGGTGGGCGAGCCCATTGGCGGCCTCGTCGAGTTGCCGGTAGGTCCAGTCACGGTCCTTGGCGGACATGGCGATCCGGTCCGGTGCGGTGTCCACGTGCTTGGCGAACCGGTCCAGAATCGAGCCGGGCCAGTCCGGGGTCAGCGGCTCGTACGGATCGGGCAGCAGGGCGCCGCTCCCGCCGGACAGCAGCGGATAACCCAGCACGGGCCGGTGCGGGTTGTGGCTGGCCTGGGCCAGGAGGGTGCCGGTCTGTTCCAGCAGCCACCCGATCCGCTCCTCGGAGAACAGATCGGCGTCGTAGACCAGGTCCAGCAGGAGCCGTCCCCCCGCCGACTTCACGTAGAGGGTGAGATCGAACTTGGCCGAGACGGTGTCGTTCGGGACATGCTCGACGGTGCAACCGGGGAAGGCGGGCGGCTCCGGTTCCGCGTCGAAGTTGAGCAGCACCTGCACGAGCGGGTTGCGACTGAGGTCGTGGTCCGGAGCGAGTGCGGCGACGAGTCTTTCGAAGGGGGCCTGCTGGTGGTCGAAGGCCTCCAGCGACATCTCCTTCACCCGACTCAGCAGTTCCTTGAAGGACGGCCTGCCGGTGGTGTCCACCCGCATCGGCACCGTGTTGAGGAAGCAACCGACGGAGCGCTCGAAACCGGTACTCGGGCGGAAGGCCACCGGGGTACCGATGAGCAGCTCCTCCTGACCCGCGTGGCGCGAAAGCACCGCCCCGAAGGCGGCGAGCAGGGTCATGTACAGCGTCGCTCCCGTGGACCGGGCGAGGCTCTCCAGCCCCGCCACCACGTCCGACTCCACGGTGAGAGCACGCCGTGCGCCGCGGTGCGCCTGCACCGCGGGCCGGGACCGGTCCGTGACCAGTTCCAGCACGGTCGGCGCTCCGGCGAGCCGCTCCACCCACCACTCGACCAGCTGGTCCTGCTCCCCGCTCTCCAGCGCGGCGCGTTCCCACCGCACCAGGTCCGCGTACTGCGCGGCCGGGCCGCCCAGGGCCTGCGCGCCCCCCTCGAACGCCCGCGAGAGGTCGTCGAAGAAGACTCCGGCGGACCACCCGTCGAAGACGATGTGGTGCACGGTGATCACGAGGAGTTGCATGTCCTCGGCGAGCCGGATCAGCACACACCGCATCAACGGGGCCACCGACAGGTCGAACGGCCGGCGCGTCTCCGCCTGTGCGTACGCCTGCCCGGCCGTTTCCGCATCGGCCTGACCTCGCAGGTCCACCACATCCAGTCGGACCCGGGCACCGGGCACGATCTCCTGCGTCGGCTCGCCGTCCACCACGGTGAATCGGGTCCGCAGCGCCTCGTGCCTGGCCAGTACGCTGTCCAGCGCCGACTGCAGGGCAGCGGTGTCCAGCGCACCGCTGACTCGCAGCACCACGGGCACGTTGTACGAGGCGTCACCCGGCTGCAGCTGGTCGACGAACCACAGACGTCGTTGGATCGAAGAGAGCTCAACGAGACGGCCAGACACTGACTTCCCCCTACTGAACCTTGCGGTTTGCATGGCGGACGCGCACCGGAAGTCCCCCTGGAGAACTCGCTTCGCGCCGCACGGTGAGCGGATTACTGACGTCGGCGTGACCGGTCGGACGGCCGGTCGGTGAGCCGAGGTACCGGGACCGGGCAGTCCTCGGTACCTCGCCACCACCACGGACGCATGTCCTCGCGACCCGGCTGTGTCACTTCATGGCTGCGACGACCGAGCTCACGGCCTGGCGGACGGCCTGCCGGGACTCCTCGGTGTGATCCGCGAAGTCGAATCCGTGCGTTCCGTTGGGCACATGGATCAACTCGACCTGCTTGCCCAGTTCCTCGGCCACTTCGGCGAAGTGGGTCTCGGTCTGGTAGATCAGCGGGTCCTCCAGGCCGACGGTGGTCAGCACGATCGGCGGCAGCTCCCCGGCCTCGGCCAACGCCTGTGCCGGCTCGAACCGCTGCAGCAACTCCTTGCCGGGGCGGGAGCCCAGCACCGGGTAGGTGACGCCGAGGCAGCGCAGCCACTCCGGAGTGTCACGGAGCCAGTCGGAGATGAGCGGGCCTCCGCCGCAGAAGAACCAGAGGCCGATCCGGTCGCCGTCGATGCGCGGGTCGGCGCGGAGGGTGTCGACGGCCTGCGCGAGGGCGTCCGCGGCTCGCGGGAAGTCCGCGTACTCGTGCAGGGGCAACTGAACGGGCGCGGCGGCCACGCCCAGCGAGGCGAGGAGCGATCCGTAGCCACGGTAGACGGGCCAGTCACGCGGCCGGTTCCACTCCAGTTCGGCGGGGATCGGACCGCCGCACACGATGACGATCGCCGGAGCCGGCGCGGACTCCGGCGGCAGGTAGAGGTCGAGGTGTCCGATGCGTTCGGGTGTGACGGGCTCGACCGACAGCACGAACGGAGCGTCGACCCACGGTGGTATGTCGTTCACGTTTGCGACCTTTCGTCAGTTCGAAGAAGGTTTGGCGACTGTCGTGTCCGGAGTCAGGTCGTCGTCCGCGACATCGGGCAGTTCCGTACCGATCCGCGTGAGCGCCGTGCGCAGCACGAAGTGCGGAACCGGCACCAGCAGCATCGCGGCGGTGACGGCGAACAGGCCGGTGCGCAGACCCACTTGTGACCCGAGGAAGCCTCCGAACAGCGATCCGATCGGGACCAGCCCCACGCCGAGGAAGCGCCCGGTCGCGAGGACGCGCCCGAGGAAGCGGTCCGGAGTGATGGCCTGGCGTATCGCGACCAGGGACACCGAGAAGGTCTGGCTGAGGCAGCCGTACAGGAAGTTGAGCAGGACCAGCGAGCCGACCGCGACGAGTCCGTTGCCGCGCACCGCGGAGATCCCGACGAGGAACAGGTTGCTGATGAACGCGCAGGTGATCAGGACCCGTCCGTAGCCGAACCGCTTGGGCAGCGCCGACGAGAAGAGCGCGCCCACCAGCAGACCGGGGCCCGGGGCTGCGAAGACCAGACCGATCTCGTAGCCGGACAGGTGCAGTTCCTTGGGCAGATACACCAGGTAGATCGCCAGGTAGGCCGCATAGCAGAAGTTGAAGCAGGCGGTGATGATCGTCACCGACCGCAGCACCGCATTGCGGGCCACGAAGCGGAGGCCTTCCCCGATCTGCCGGAGCGGCTTGACGCTCGTACCGGCGGTTTCCGGCGCCGGTTCGGGCTTCCGGATGCGCCAGATCGCCACGGCCGACAGAAGGAAGAACCCGACTGTGGCGATCACGGCAGCGGGCGGCGAGAAGAGGGAGACCAGCAGACCGCCGAGCGCCGGCCCGCAGATGAGCGCAGCGGAACGCGCGGTCTCCAGCTCGCTGTTGCCACGGGCGAGCTGGTCGCGCTCCACCAGACGGGGCAGATAGGCCTGCGCCCCCACGTCGAAGAGCACGGTGCAGGTGCCGACCAGGAAAGCGACCACGTAGAGCACGGAGAGGCCCAGCCCGTGGAACGCATAGGCCAGCGGGATCAGGGCCAGGGCCAGGGCTCGGCCCATGTCCGCGGCGACCAGCATGTTGCGCCGCCGCCAGCGGTCCACCAGGACGCCGACGAACAGGGCGAGCAGCGGATAGGGCAGTTGGCCGACCATGCGCATCGTGCCGACGTCGAACGTCGAGGCCCCTACCGTGGCGATGGCGACCAACGGCACGGCGACTTCGCTGATCTGGAAACCGAAGTTGGAGGCGGTGTTCCCCACCATCAGGCTGCGGAAGTCGCGGTTGCGCCACGGGCTGGCCGGCGCCTGCTGGGCAGCCGGTTGCCCCACGGATTCTTGGGTGGTCAATTGATAGTCCTTCCCCCCGACCGGGGCCGAGGAGGCTTGTGCTGCAGGTCGGGGGGCGTCGTCGCTCTTCAGGCCGAGGCGCCCGTGCGCATGTGCGCGAAGTACTCGTACTGGCTGGGCAGGCGCGTGATCAGTTCACGGCTCTCTTCCCGGATGCTCTGCATCTCCTTCAGGGCCGCGGAGTCGTCCACCAGGTCCAGGACGGTCGAATGCCGCAGTGGCACACCGCCGAGTCCCAGCAGCATCACCTGGTAGGAGTATGGCTCGAAGCCGTGGTAGTACGGGTAGACCGACGCGGCGTCGGGGAGCCTCGCGCGCCACAGCTCCAGACGTTCGGCCATGCCGTCCGGCAGGGGGCGCGTCTTCGCGTCCTTCCAGTACTGGTTGTCCTGTCGGCGGGCCGCGTAGTAGTGGAGGACGAGGAACTCGCGCACACCGTCCATCATCCGGGCCATGTGGTTGTTGTAGGAACGGCGCAGGCTCTCGTTCCAGTCGGCGTCGGGGAAATGCTTCACCAGTTGCTCGATGCCGTTCTGGATGAAGAAGATGCCCGTCGATTCCAGCGGCTCCACGAAGCCGGCCGACAGACCGATGCCGACGCAGTTGCGCACCCACGCGTTGCGTGTGCGGCCGATCCGCATCCGGATGTGATTGGCCTCGGCGCCCTCTGCGGCGGGACCGACGAACGCACGCAGAGTCTGCTCGGCTTCCTCGGACGAGATGTAGTCACTGGCGTAGACATATCCGGTTCCGATGCGTTCGAACAACGGGATGGTCCAGATCCAGCCCGCTTCCTGGGCGGTCGCGGTGGTGCAGGGGCGTAGCCCGCGGGCCGCGGCGTCGACCGGCACGCGCAGCGCCACGGCCCGGTCGTTGGGAAGGGTGTCCTGGTAGGACTGGAACGGCTCCTCCAGTGCCTGGTTGATCAGCATCCCGCGCCAGCCGGTGCAGTCGATGAACAGGTCGCCCTGCAACTGTCCGTGCTCAGCCGTGTCGACGTGGCTGATCCAGCCCCGCTCGTCGAGAGCGACGCCGGTGACGTCGTCGAGGACGTGGTGGACCCCGCGCGCGGTACCGTACTTGGTGAGGTACTTCGCCAGCAGGACCGTGTCGAAGTGGTAGGCGTAGGGGAACTGCGTTCGCTGTTCGGCCATCGTGCTGCGGCCCACCGGCTCCGCACCGCTGCCCTTGCGGTCCTCACGCTGCTCGAAGATGTCGCCGCCCAGAAAGCGGGGCGAGGACTTCTCCTCGCACAGGGACGGAATCACGAAACAGTCGTTGTCGAAGCGCTCGGTGGGGCTGCGGTGCAGCCACCAATCGGTGATGGGGAAGCCGTCGACGACCCGTGTGCGCTCGAACGGGTGGTAGAAGTGCTCTCCCGGCGCCCGCCAGTTCTCGAACCGGATGGCCAGCTTGTACGTGGCGTTGCACTCCGGCATCCACTCGTGTTCCTGCAGACCCAGGTACTCGAAGAAGTGGCGGACCGTGCTGAACGTCGCCTCCCCGACTCCGATGGTCGGGATGTTCTTCGACTCGACCAGTGTCACCGAGACGCTGGGGCCGAAAGTCGCCTTGAGGTAGCAAGCGGACATCCAGCCGGCCGTACCACCGCCGACGATGACAACGTTCCTGATCATTCAAGACCTACCTTACGAGTGGTGGTGCGGAGATATCGGTGGTCGCCAGGGCGCGTCAGATCCGCGCTCGCACGGTCCAAAGCTCGGGGAAGAAGCGGTGCTCGGCGGCGCGCCTGAGCCAGGCGGCACCGGAAGTGCCGGCGGTACCCGTCTTCGTGCCGAGCAGCCGCTCGACGGTCAGCAGGTGGGTCGTGCGCCACCGGCCGAGCTCGAACGCGATGTCCACCAGCACCTCGGCCAACTGGTACACCTCGTAGTGTTTGTCCTGTTGGGCGTAGACGGTGTACCAGACGTCCACGACCTCGTCCCGCTCGGTGTAGGGCTGACGCCAGTCACGCTCGACGCTGTTGTCGGGCACGGGCAGTCCCCGACGCCACAGCAGCCGGAGCATCGCGTCGTAGAGACTGATCTCGCCGAGGGAGCGCAGGAGTTCGCGGTAGACGGGCTCCTGGCCGCGATGCACCTCGGCCATGGCCGGCACCTTGTGGCCCAGCAGGAACTCCATGTGCCGGTACATGTAGGACTGAAAGCCCGAACCGTCGCCGAGCGCATCCCGGAACTCGGCGTACTCGGTGGGGCTCATCGAGGTGAGCGCCTCCCACGAGCCGTTCAGCGCCAGGCAGGTCCGGTGCAGCCGTCGCAGGGTCCGCAGCGCTCCGGAGAGGTCATCGCCCTCCAGCGCGTCCCGCCCGCGTACGGCTTCCGTGCAGACGAGCTTGAACAGCAACTCCATGACCTGGGTGATGATCAAGAATGAGGGTTCGCTCCCCGACTCGGTCCGGGTGCCCTGCAGCGACAGCAAGAGGTCACTGGACACGTATTCCACGAACGGGTTTCTTCCCTCTGCGTCAACTCCTGCAGAAGGCCCCTCGGCTTCCGGGTGGCCCCGGCGGGCTGTTGTTTCCTCTGTCAGTGGCTGCCCATTGGGATATTCCATATGTCTCTCAAAGGCCCCGTTCGATCCATACCGCTGGAATTACGAGATCTGGGCACACGGGGACCTGGAAACGATTAAGCGACCCCCGTCGAACCCGAGCCGGCATCTGGGCTGGGCTTGAATCGCAAGAAGATGGAGCAGCCCCAACGCCGCGAACCATCTCCCAGTCCCCCATGGAGTACTTCACGATAGAAGCAGCGGCCCCGGCCAGCGTCAAGAGGGGCCATGCAGTCAGTCAGGGTTTTCCCGTCTCTCTCCGGTGTTCCTGATGAATTACCTTCTGTGAAAATATGCACCGGATGCGTGAGGCGGCGACGCTTGTCGGTTTTGCGACGATCACGGCCCATGCAGATCGGTCCGCATTGACCTGATTTGCGGTCGCGACCACGACCTTCACCCGCACGAAGCCACGTATCCGCCGCGCCGCCGCACCATCCCCGACCAGTGGACTTCCGGCCCGCGATATCCAGTTCCGGCGAATGACACAATGACCCAATGATTACGAGCGCCATTGCGGCTCAAACCTGAAACCACTAAAACTTTGAGTAACGATCTCTTCGAGCGGCGCCGATACGGGCACCGCAGAGAGCCGTCAGATCGGACGGAACGCCCCGTTTCGCTATCACCGATCGGACATGCGTCACCGATACAACACGGCGTTCACACATCTCGGGGGACTCATTGAAGAAAGGTGCAATAAAAGTCAAGGCTAGCCACGCTGCGGATCTTATGATTTGCTCCGTCGGGTGTTGAAGACTGGCAAGGAGCATCTTGAGAGCCTGCAAGACGGCCGCCGTGTCTACGTCGGTCGCACACTGATCGATGACGTAACCACGCATCCCGCGTTCGCACGTGCGGCACGGACGATTTCAGATCTCTACGACATGAAGGCCAACCCCGCCAACCTGGAAGCAATGAGTTACCTGGAGGACGGGGAAAGGCACAGCGCCTACTTCCTGCGCGCGAGAACCCGTGAGGACCTCGCAAAGCGTTCGGCGGCTCACAGGCTCACGGCAGAACTGAGTCACGGCCTCCTCGGCCGGTCGCCGGACTACGTGGCGAGCTTCGTGACAGGCATGGCCATCGCCCCTGAGGTCTTCAAGGACAAGGCCGACCGCATCCGCGCGTACTGGCGCCACCTGCGTGACAACGACGTCTATGCCGCGCACGCGATCGTGGCCCCTCAGGCCGCCCGGGACCCGGCCTTCTACGAACGTCAGAACCTGCCGATCCCGACCCTCAGAGTCATCGACGAGGACGACGCGGGTGTCGTCGTACACGGCATGAAGATGCTGGCGACAGGAGCGATCCTCGCCAACGAGATCTGGATCGGCAACATCCTGCCGCTGGCTCCGGAAAACGAGGCGGAATCCATCACGACGGCGGTGCCGTGCAACGCACCGGGTGTCTCCCTGTGGTCCCGCAAGCCGCTGGCCGACTCATCCGCCTCCGAGTTCGACGGCCCCCTGAGCTGGCGTTTCGACGAGACCGACGCCATGGTGCTCTTCGACCACGTGCACATCCCCTGGGAGCGCGTCTTCGTGCACAACGACGTGCCGCTCTCACGTGAGCTGTACTTCCGCACCCCTGCGCACTCCTATGGCAACCACCAGTCCAATGTTCGTTTCTGTGCCAAGCTCCAACTGTTGGTGGGAGTCGCGAGCAGGATCGCGCAGTCGACCGGTGCCGATCAGGTGCCGGCCGTACGTGAGAAGCTCGGCCGGCTCGCTTCGCAGGAAGCGCTTCTGGCCGGCCTCGTCGACGGGCAGATCTGGGCGGCGGAACCGTGGGGCGACGGCCACGTCACCTACAACCGGCGCTCGATGTACGCAGCCATGAACTGGTGTGTCGAGCACTACTCCGAGCTGGTGGACGATCTGCGGGAGCTGTGCGGCGGCGGCCCGCTGCAGTTCCCGGCCGACCACACGGTGCTCGGCGACGCCGAACTCGGCGCTGTCTTCCGGGAGTTCTGGCACACTCCGCAGCTCGGCGCCGTAGAGCGTATGAAACTGCACCGGCTGGCCTGGGACCTGGTGGGCAGCGAGTTCGCCGGACGTCACCAGCAGTACGAGAAGTTCTATGCCGGCGCCGGATTCATCGTGCGCGGTCACAACTACCGTGAGGCTCCCTGGAAGCGGTTCCACGCTCTGGTGGACGATCTGCTGGGCTCCTACACATACCCTTCCGACTCCGACGCGTCGGTCCCCCAGCCGTGAACGGGGACGGGCAACAGGCCGTGGCCCTCACCGACTTCCGTCTGGGCATGAGCCGGCTGGCCAGCGGAGTGAGCGTGGTCGCCACCGGATCGGCCGACGACCCGGCTACCTGGCGGGGCATGACAGCCACCGCGGTGAGTTCCCTGTGTGCCGAACCACCCAGCCTGGTCGCCTGTATCAACCGTGGCACGGGCACCTACAGGGAGCTGCGGAAGAACAGTCTGTTCTCGGTCAATCTCCTCTCCAGCCAGGACGTCGGTCTGGCGCAGACGTTCGCCGGCCAGGACGTGTTCGGTGCGGAGCGGTTCGCCCCCGGCGCCTGGGGCCTCGGCACACTCCGCATACCTGTGCTGGCCACCGCCCTGGCGTCGTTCGAATGCCGGGTGTCCGAGTCCGTCGACTACGGCACGCACTCGCTGCTGATCGGCGCCATCGCCTCGATCCGCTGGATGGACGAGACCTCCAGCGGTCCCCTCATCTACCACCGTCACGGATTCCGCGATCTCGGGGCCGAGGTCGGGGTGACAGGAGGTTCCACCACATGACCGAGCAGGCCGAGGAACGAGAAGGCATCGTCTCCGTCGACCGACTGCGCGCCGCGGGGGCGGAGGCGTTCCCCGGAGCGCTCGCAGCCAAGGCTCTCTTCCCGGACTCGCAGTTCGAGGTCGTCCTGGTGCGCGGCCCGAACAGCCGCAACGACTTCCATGTCAACCCGTACGACGAGCTGTTCATACAGCTCGAGGGCACGATCCGCGTCGACACGCGGGAGGCCGGAGCCGGGCTGCGGCGCAACCTCGTCCACGAGGGGGAGCTTTTCACCGTGTCCGCGGGCACGGCTCACTCACCGCTTCGGCCCGCGGGCACCTGGGGTCTCGTGGTCGAGATCCGTCGCCGGCCCGGGGACATCGAAGCCGTGGAGTGGTACTGCGACCAGTGCGACTCGTTGATCGAACGCGTTTCCCTCGAGTCGTCGAAGATGATCGAGGTTCTCATGCCGCTGCTCAAGGAGTTCCAAGCGAGCGAGAAGCGGCGGACCTGCCATTCGTGCGGCGCAGTCCTCGCCACACCTGGTCCGTTCGTCCTGGATGGCACGGCATGACAGACCCCGCCCGCCGGGACCTGGTCGACTGTCACACTCATACCCTCCCCCGGCGCTGGCTGGATCTGGCCGAGCGGTACGCCGACGACCGCTGGCCGGTGAGGCGCAAGATCGACGACTGCAGCGCCGACCTGTTCGTCGGCGGCAGGCACTTCCGCACCGTGCCCGACACATGCTGGAATCCTGCGGCCCGCATCGAGCAAATGGACAGCACGGGCGTCGCCAGACAGTGGCTGTCCGTCACGCCGGTGATGTTCGGCTACTGGGCGCCGCCCCACCACTGTGCCGAGATGGCACGGCACGTCAACGACAGCATCGCCGAGATGACCCGGTACGCACCGGATCGTTTCATCGGCCTGGCCACCCTGCCCATGGGCGCCCCGGACCTCGCGGTCAAGGAGCTGGAGCGCGCAGTCCGTGAGCTCGGACTGCGGGGGGTGGAGATCGGCACGAACATCGCGGGCCGCGAACTCGACGACCCGGAGTTCCTGCCCGTCTTCGAGGCCATCGCCGAGTTGGACGTCCCCGTGCTGGTCCATCCCTGGGACATCCGCTCCGCCGACCGCCTCGCCCGCTACAACGCGATGTACACCGTCGGCATGCCCACCGAGACCGCCTACACGGCGCTCGCTCTGCTCCAGGGTGGAGTCCTCGACAGGGCTCCGGGGCTGCGGGTTCTGCTGGCCCACGGAGCCGGCGCGCTCGCCTGGCTGCTGCCGCGTATCGACAGGGGCTGGCGGACCTGGCCGGAGCTGCGCGGAGGTGCGGCGAAACCGCCGGGGACCATCGCCCGCCGTCTCTGGGCCGACTCCCTCGCCGGCGATGAGGCCAACATCAGGCTCGTCGGGCAGCGCATCGGTTGGGATCACATCGTGCTCGGCACCGACTATCCCTTCCCCTTCGGGGAGCAGCGCCCCGGGGACGTCGTGCACGAGTCCTCGCTCGACGAAAGCGTCAAGTCCGCGATCCTGCACGGCAATGCCTCCGCGTTGCTGTGCGGGAAGTCCGAGGAACGGGCGCCGCGGCCTCACATCACCACGGAGAAAGAGGTAAGCGATGATTGACGACACCGCGACCCGGTCGGCGGAGGCCCGGTTCAAGGAACTCGGGCTGTCGTTTCCCGCCTCCCCCAAGCGGACCGGCAATTTCGTGAGCGCCGTCCGTGTCGGCGACCTGCTGTTCCTGTCCGGCCAGGGCAGCCACGACATCCTCGGCAAGGTCGGCGTCGACCTCGACGTCGACACCGCGTACCAGGCGGCACGCGAGGCGACCATCCGGCTGCTCGCCCTCGTCAAGGAGGAGCTCGGCTCGCTCGACCGCGTCCGGCGCATCGTGAAGCTGCTGGGGTTCGTCAACTGCGAGGCCGGGTTCGACCGTAATCCGCAGATCCTCAACGGGGCTTCCGACCTGCTTGTGGAGATCTTCGGCGATGCGGGGCGCCACGCGCGGTCGGCCATCGGCGCCATTGCCCTCCCTCACAACTTCGCGGTCGAGATCGAGATGATCGTCGAGGTCGAATCGTGAGCGCGACATCGACGAGGCGTACCCACCGGTCATGACCGAACTCGTGCGGATCGGTCACTTCATCGGTGGCGAGGTGACCGGCTCCGAAGACGGCGCCACCATGCTCTCGGTCGACCCCACAAGCCGTGCTCCCTGGGCCGATGTGGCCTGCGGATCCGCGAAGGACGTGGACCGGGCGGTCGTATCCGCCCGCGAGGCGTTCGTCGAGGGCAGCTGGCCCCGGATGACGCAGAACGAGCGCTCCGCCCTGCTGCACGGGTTCGCCGACGTGCTGCTGAGACATGCCGACGAACTCGCCCTGCTGGACACCCGCGACATGGGGCGTCCTCTCGCCCTCACCCGGGCCAACGACGTGGTGCGCGGCGCGGCCAACCTGCGGTTCTTCGCAGACGACGCCCGCTCGGCCGCCGATGTCTCCCTGCCGGGGCATCCGCAGCACCACATCTACACACGCCACGAACCGGTCGGCGTCGTCGCCGCGATCTCCCCGTGGAACTTTCCCTTCATGCAGGCCACTTGGAAGATCGCGCCCGCTCTCGCCTACGGCAACACCGTGGTCCTCAAACCGGCCGAGCAAAGTCCCGCCTCGGCGACACGGCTGGCCGAACTGGCGGTACTGGCCGGTCTGCCTGCGGGCGTCCTCAACGTCGTCCACGGCTTCGGGCCCGGCGGGGCCGGGGAGGCACTCACCTCCCACCGGGACGTCGACCTGATCACCTTCACCGGAGAGACGCGCACCGGAGAGGCGGTCATGCGCGCCGCCGCCGACGGGGTACGGGCGGTGAGCTTCGAACTCGGTGGCAAGGGCGCCTCGATCATCTTCGCGGACGCCGACATCGACCGTGCCGTGTCCGTCGCAGCGGACGCGGCGTTCTCCAACGCCGGACAGATCTGTCTCGCCGGCTCGCGTCTCCTGGTCGAGCGATCCGTCTACGACCAGGTCGTCGACGCCCTGGTCCAGAAGGCTGAACAGCTTCGCATCGGGGATCCCCGAGAATCCGCGACCCAGGTCGGACCACTGTCGTCGGAGGAGCACCATGCCAAAGTCACCGGTCATCTTCGCCGGGCGGCCGAGGATGGTGCCGTACTTCGGACCAGGGAGGCTCCCGAGGGCTGGTGGGTGGCTCCGACCGTCGTCACGGACGCCCCGGCCGAGGCTGCGATCTGCCGGGAGGAGGTCTTCGGTCCCGTGATCACGGTCCACCCCTTCGACACGGAGGAGCAGGCCGTCCACGCGGCCAACGCGACGCCCTACGGTCTGTCGGCGATGGTGTTCACGAGCGGGTTGGCTCGCGCCCACCGCGTCGCGGCACGGTTGCGGGCAGGCAACGTCTGGGTCAACTGCTTCTGGGTGCGCGATCTGCGTTCCCCGTTCGGCGGCTTCGGCCGGTCCGGCATCGGCCGCGAGGGCGGGGCGCACTCCCGGGAATTCTTCACCGAGGCGAAGACCGTGGTGATGGATGTGACGTGAGGCCGGCACGTGCAATCCGGCAGTGCCCGTGGGGCAACGACCACTGATCTCTCGAACGGCCAGTCGCGAAGCCGCAGTCCGCCCGACCGGGCGGTGGCCGTTCCCTGTGCAGGAGGTGTACTAGTCATGGACCTTGGCATTCACGGTCGTACCGCGGTTGTCTGTGCGTCGACGGCCGGCCTGGGCGAGGCCACGGCGCGCGCGCTCGGCGCGGAAGGCGCCCGGGTGGTGATCTGCGGGCGCCGTGGGGACGTGGCCAAGGCGATTGCTGCGGAGCTCCCCGAGGCGGTAGGAGTCGAGGTCGACCTCACCGCTCCGGACGGCCCGGCCCGGCTGATCGCCGAAGCCGAAGAGGCGTTCGGCCCGGTCGACATCCTGGTGCTGAACAACCCCGGTCCGCCACCGGGCGGTTCCTCGGACATCAGCGACGCGGACATCGTCGCGGCGACGGAGTCGCTGGTGCTGCCTCACCAGCGGCTGGTCTCCCTGGTCCTGCCCGGTATGCGGGAACGTGGCTGGGGCCGGATACTCGCCCTGGCCTCGATCGGTGTGGTCGCCCCCATTCCCAGCCTGGCACTGTCGAACATCGGCAGGGCGGCTCTGGCGGGCTACCTCAAGACGCTCGCCAACGAGGTCGCGTGTGACGGGGTCACGGTCAACCTCCTCCTGCCCGGACGCATCGCGACCGCACGCACCGTACAGATGAACACCTACCGGGCGGCCAAGGAGGGCGTCGACGTGGAAGAGTTCGCCGCTCGGGCCCAGGCGGCCATCCCCGTCGGCCGGTACGGCGAACCGGACGAGTTCGGTGCCGTGGCGGCGTTCCTGTGCAGCCGGGCGGCGGCGTACATCACGGGCACCGCCCTGCGGTGCGACGGGGGCGCCGTCCCCACCATCTGATGCCCGGGACGGCAGGCGCCCGTTCGGTCCGCCGCACCCCACCAGTGCCACCACCGAAGAAGGAGACATGGCCGATAGCCAGGCGGCAGTACTGTTCTTCGATCTCGCAGCCGTCCTTCTCATCGCTCCGCTGGCCGGCCGGGCGGCCCGCGCGCTCGGCCAGCCCGCGGTCCTCGGGGAGATAGTCGCCGGCGTCCTCCTGGGGCCCACGCTCTTGCAGGGCCATCTGTCGGACACGCTGTTTCCCTCCGGCCTACGGCCGTTCCTGGGCGTCCTCGCCAACGTCGGCCTCGTTCTGTTCATGTTCGTGGTGGGGCTGGAGTTCGATCACGAACGGCTGCGCGGCTTCGGCCGGGTGACCGGGGCCATCGCGGCGAGCGCGGCGCTCACGCCGTTGGCGCTCGGCTGTGTTCTCGCGCTTCGTCTCGCCCAGAGCCACGAGACCGCCAACCGGCTCGGCTTCGTCCTGTTCTTCGGCATCGCCATGTCGATCACGGCCTTCCCTGTCCTGGCGCGGATTCTCGTCGACCGGACGATGAACAGGACCCTCGTCGGTTCGATCGCGCTCACCGCGGCGGCGGTGTGCGACCTGGCCGCGTGGACCGTGCTGGCACTGGTCCAGGTGCTCGTGAGCGGCGAAGGCGGACGTCAGTGGACGGTCCTCCTGGTGATGCCGTTCGCCGCCGTGCTCGTCCTCCTGGTACGACCGCTCATGCGGCGGATGCTCACCCGGGACGGCGAGGACTCGCCGTTGACCATGGGCCGCTTCACCGCCCTGCTGGCCCTCCTGTTCGCCTCGGCCGCGGTGACGCAGCTGATCGGGCTGCACTTCGTCTTCGGCGCCTTCCTGTTCGGCCTGGTCGTGCCCAGGACGGCGACGGAACAGACCCGACAGGACCTGATGCGGCGCACACGGACGGCCGGCTCCTTCCTGCTTCCGGTCTACTTCCTGCTCTCCGGCCTGAACGTCGACCTGAGCACCCTGGGCTTCAACGGGCTGCTGGAGCTCGCGCTGATCCTCGGCACCGCGATCACCGGCAAGTTCGTCGGCACGATGGGCGCGGCACGGGCCCTGGGCATGACCGCACGGCGGTCGGCGATCCTGGCCACCTTGATGAACACACGCGGGCTCACGGAACTCATCGTGCTGGGGATCGGCCTGCAGATGGGCGTGCTCGACAAGAGCCTCTACTCGCAGATGGTCGTCATGGCGGTCGTCACCACCGGCATGGCCGGTGTGCTCCTGCGCAGGCTGGCCGGCCCGGAGGATCAAAACGCGCAGGAAGCGGACGAGTCGGTCGAGGCGGGGGCGACGGGGAGGCGGCGCTGACACGCACCGGGAGCCGTCGCCCGGGGTGATCACCTCACCCCGGGCGACGGCTCCCGCTCGGCTTGCGCTGCGCCGGTCGGCCGGCCCGGAATCAGCGGACCGTGCGGCGTCCGATCGGCGACGGGGCCGGCCGGGCCGCGCCGAGCCGCTCCGCCAGGGCCGACACGGTGGGGGCCTCCAGGACCGCCCGCGTCCGCAACTCGACGGCCAGCTCCCGCCGCACGCGCGAGACGATCTGCGTGGCATGCAGCGAATGTCCGCCCAGATCGAAGAAGTTGTCGTCGGGCCCCACCCGAGGTATCTCGAGTACATCCGCGAAGATGGCGCACAGGGTCATCTCCTGCGGCGTGACCGGCGCCCGATGGGCGGCTGTGGGGCCGAGGTGGGGGTCGGGCAGGGCTCGCCGGTCCAGCTTGCCGTTCGCCGTCAGCGGCAGCTCCGCCAGCGGCACGACCGTCGAGGGCACCATGTACGCCGGCAGCCGTGCCGTGAGCGTGGCTCTGATCCCCGCCGGATCGACATCGGTCACACCCGGGCGGGGCACCACGTAGCCCACCAGTCGTCGGTCACCGGAAGCCGGCTCGTGCACCGTCACCACGGCCCGCCCGACCGAGGGGTGAGCGCTCAGCGCGGCTTCGACTTCACCGACCTCGATGCGGAACCCGCGTATCTTGACCTGGCCGTCCTCACGCCCCAGGAACTCCAGTGCCCCCTCCGCGTTCCACCGCACCACGTCCCCCGTGCGGTACATCCGCTCTCCAGGCGTCCCGAAGGGGCAGGCCACGAAGCGTTCCGCAGTGAGTACGGGCCTCCCCAGATAGCCCCGGGCGAGGCCCGTGCCGGCGACGTACAGCTCACCCGCGGTGCCCGGAGCGACCGGGCGCAACGCGGGATCGAGGACGTACACCCTGGTGTCGGAGACCGGGCGTCCGATGAGCACCCCGCCCGCGGCCCCGCGCTCTGCCGCCCGTACCTCGTGGGTGGTGGTGAAGGTGGTGTTCTCAGTCGGTCCGTACCCGTTGACGAGCCGGACTCCGGGGAGACTGCGCAGCACGGTGTCGCACCGGCCGGGCGACAGCACGTCCCCGCCGGCCAGGAGATGACGCAGCCCTCGCAGCGCCGTCACGTCGGTGTCGACCACCTGGTGGAACAGACCTGCCGTCAGCCACAGGACGGTCACCCCGTGTTCCGTGACGAATGTCCCCAGTTCCCCTGCCGACAGCGGTCCTGCCGGGGCCACCGCCAGGACCGCCCCGTTGAGCAGGGAGCCCCACACCTCGAAGGTCGCCGCGTCGAAGGACGCCGAGGCCAGCTGGCCCATCACGTCGCCCGGCCCGATCTCGATGTAGTTCGTCCGGCGCACCAGCCGGTCGACGGACTCGTGCGCGACGAGTACGCCCTTGGGGCGACCGGTCGAGCCGGAGGTGTAGATGGCGTAGGCGGGGTGCGTGACCCGTAGGGCGGTGGTCCGCTCCGCCTGGGTGAGGTTCGTGTCCTTGAAACCGGAGAGCGCGGCGTTCGTCGACGGATCGTCCAGCAGGACGACGGGTGTGTCGTCGGCGTGCCGGTTCCACGGCCGTGCGGCCCGGGTGGTGAGGAGGCACACCGGGCGCGCGTCATCGAGCAGGTACGCGATGCGCTCCGGGGGGTATTCCGGGTCGACGGGCAGGTATGCGCCTCCCGCCTTGAGGACGGCCAGCAGGGCCAGCACAAGGTCGGCGGAACGCTCGGCCACCACCGCGACCAGCGTTTCCGGGCCTACGCCCTGCTCGGCCAGCAGGCGCGCGAGCCGGTTCGCCCGGGCGTTCAGTTCCCGGTAGGAAAGACGTGTCCGGTCGTCGACGAGGGCGAGGGCGTCGGTCATCCGGGCGGCCTGTGCCTCGAACAGTTCGGGCACAGTCGCGGGCGGGACCTGCCGGGCGGTGCCGCTCCAGTCCTCCAGCAGGCGGTCCCGTTCCTCGGCGTCGACGACCTCCACCTCGTCGAGCCGCAGACCGGGATCTGCCACCACCTGGTCGAGGACCCGTACGAAACGGCGGGAGATCGCTTCGGCCGTCGCCTGCTCGAACAGTGCGGTCGAGAACGCCAGCGCACCGCGCAGCCCCGCCGGCTCGCCGCCCGCTCCGACGAGTTCCGTCATCTCCAGGGCGAGATCGTAGGGGCTCGCCCCGTCGGTGGTTACGGGGAGATCCCCGGTCAGCGGCGCGGGTCCCCTGACGACCAGCGAGACCTGGCACAGGGGGTGGGCCGCCGGCACGGCGGACGGAGCCAGTTCCGTCACGACGGACTCGAAGGGCGTCTCCGCGTGCGCGAAGGCGCCCTGGGCGCTCTCGCCCACTCTGCGCAGCGTCTCGGTGAAAGCGGGGTCGCCCGTCAGATCGGCCCGCAGGACCAGCGTGTTGCCCGCGACGACCGTGCCCAGCGGAAGGTCGGTTCCGGCACCGAGACGGCACAGCAGAGTGGCGAGGACCGCCTGGGCGAGGACGGACAGCGTGACGCCCTCGGCAGCCGCCAGGTCCAGCGTGCGCTCATGCAGTTCTGCCCCGACGGACAGGTCTACGCGTCCGCACCGCGGATCCGCGGTGCGGGGCCGCGGGTGGTCGAACGGCAGCGTGAGCTCCTGCGGCGCGCCGTCCAGAGCCTCCCGCCAGTAGGCCAGTTGGTCCCGCTCGTCGGATGCGGGAGTCGTGCCTGCCCTCATGACGGTCTCCCTCCGGCCGCAGCCGTTGCCGTGCCGCGCTTCGTCATCGGCCGCTCAGCCGGCCTGGCCCGCGTCCATGGCCAGGACCAGGCTCCGGGGACGCATGTCCGTCCAGTTCCGTTCGATGTGTTCCAGGCAGGCCTGGCGGCCGGCGGGGCCGTGCACGGTGGTCCAGCCGGCCGGAACATCGACGTGCTCGGGCCAGAGCGAGAACTGCTCCTCGTCATTGCGCAGCACGAGGAAGGTTCCGTCCTCGTCGTCGAAAGGGTTGGTCATGCCGTGCCTCCTGGCGTGAGTGGGTCGAGATGTGCCGCGAGCGCGGCGGGAGTCGGCTGCAGGAAGAGCTGCCCGAGGCTGATCTCCGTGCCGAGCCGGGAGCCGATGAGGTTGAGCAGCCGCAGTGCCAGCAGCGAGTGGCCGCCCAGGTCGAAGAATCCGTCCTCGGCACTGACGGACTCCTGCTGCAGTACCTCCGCGAAGAGGGCGCACAACGCCTCCTCGGCGGGCCCGTCGGGGGCACGGCCGTGGGAGGTGCCCTCCGGAACGGGCAACCGGCGCGCGTCGATCTTGCCGTTGGACGACAGCGGCAGGGCGTCCAGCACGAGCACGCCGGAGGGCACCATGTACTCCGGCAGCCGGGCCCGTAGGAAGTGGCGCAGGTCCCTCACCAGGGACTCGTCGCGCCTGGCTCTGAGCGGATCGTTGGCCAGGCCGTCCGCGGGGCCGCTGTCCGGCGTGCCGGCCGTCGGGCCGGGGCCGGCTGTGACGACCACGTCCACGCAGCCGTCGCCGGGGACCAGTTCCACCTGGGCGGCCCTGGGCATCCGGTCCGCCAGTGTCGCGAAGTAGCGTGGATCGATGGCGAGTTCGCCGTTGTCCCGTTTCTCCCTGATGTCGGTGACGATCAGAACACCCTTGTCGTCCAGGGCGCGCAGAGCCTGCCCGATGATCCGGTCCACATGGGCGAGCGAGGGACAGTGCTGGGTCACGGAGTCGATCACGACCGCCCCGAAGGACTGGGGGCGGAAGCCACGGAAGTCCGTCGCCTCGCGGTGGAGAATCGTGAGCCCCGACCGTCCGACGAGGTCCGGCGCCGATCTCAGCCGGTCGATCGCCGACGAGGAGAAGTCCGTCGCCACGTACTGGCGGCAGGAGGAGGACAGCACGCGCAACAGGGTGCCGTCGCCGCATCCGATCTCCAGCACCCGGTCCGGGCGCAACGCCGGGATCCGGTCCAGCGCGGTCGGATTCGCGGGACGGTCCGCCGCCGCCCCGCGGTGCGCCTCGTCGAAGTATCGCTGGCGTTCCCGCAGGTGCTCCTCGCTCAGGGTGAGGGCATCCGCGCTCTCAGCCGTGCCGTGCTCACGGGGGACGACGTAGGCGTACATGCGGGGGTCGTCTCCGTGCGCGTCACCGCGGATCGCCACGGCGGCCTGGCCCACCGCCGGATGTTCGGCGAGGGTCGCCTCCACCTCGCCCGGCTCCACCCGGAAGCCGCGCAGTTTGACCTGGTTGTCGAGACGGCCGCAGAACTCGATGGTGCCGTCCGGCAGGAAACGGGCCAGGTCCCCGGACCGGTACATCCGCGACCCGTCGGCGGCGAACGGATCGGCGACGAACCGGGAGGCGGTGAGCACCGGACGGCCCAGATATCCGCGCGTGACACCGGTGCCGCCGATGTACAGCTCGCCGGTCACCCCGACGGGGACCGGACGCAGCCGGGCGTCCAGCACGTAGAGCCGGGTGTTGTCGACGGGGCGGCCGATCGGCGGTGCCGCGCTCACGTCATCGGCGCATTCGAAGTAGGACGCGTTGACGGTGGTCTCGGTGGGACCGTAGACATTGAACAGTCTCCGCCCCCGCGCCCAGCGGTTCACGACAGCCGGCGGCCCCGCCTCGCCACCGATGAGGATGGTCTCCAGATGGGGCAGTTCCGTGTCGGAGAGTGTCGCCAGCACCGACGGCACCAGCGCTACCTGGGTGATCCTCCGTTCGGCCAGCAGGGCCGACAGCTCACGGCCGAGCAGGTGCCGGGGGGCGATCACCAGTTCTCCGCCGCTGACCCAGGTGATCCAGATCTCCGACACGGAGGCGTCGAAGCAGACCGACGCCACCTGGAGGACGCGGGAGTGCGGCCCGAGGCCGAACGTCCGGCTCTGGAAATCGATCATGCTGGTCACCCCGCGATGGGGGACCGCGACGCCCTTGGGACGACCCGTCGAACCGGAGGTGTAGATGACATAGGCGAGGCTGTCCGGCGGGATGGTCAGCCCGAGGTCGTGTGCCGGCCAGGACGCGTCCGCGGCCGGGTCGAGGCGGACCACCATCGCGTCATCGGTGCCGACGTCCAGCTTCTCCTGAAGGATGAGGAACGGGCAGCGGGCGTCGTCCAGCATGTAGGCGATCCGCTCGGCCGGGTAGGCGGGGTCGAGCGGCAGGTAGGCTCCGCCCGCCTTGAGCACGGCGAGCATGCCGACCATCAGGTCGACTCCGCGTTCCAGGCACAGTCCGACGACTGTTTCAGGTCCCACGCCGAGGGAGCGCAACCGGCGTGCGAACCGGTTCGCGCGCCGGTTCAGCTCGGCGTAGGTGACCGCCTGGTTCTCGTACGACACCGCAGTGGCCCGAGGAGTCCGGGCGGCCTGGGCCTCGAAGAGCTGCACGACGGTGTCGGCCGGCACGGGCCGGTTGGTCCGGTTCCACTCGACGAGCTGACGGTGACGCTCCTCGTCGGTGAGCAGGGACAGCCCGGACAGCCTGACGTCCGCGGTCACCTGACTCAGGAGGCCGACGTAGTGCCGCACGAGGCGCTCCATGGTCGCCTGCCCGAACAGGTCGGCCGCGTAGAGGAGCCGGCCGGTCAGACTCTCGGGCGTCTCGTAGCAGCACATCTCGGCGTCGAGGTGGATCGTGTCGCCGTGCCCGTCCCAGGGCGACACCTCGATGCCCTTCAGGTCCAGGGAACGTCCGGCGCGCCGCTCCTGCAGAAGCTGGAAGCCGACCTGTGTCAACGGGTTCCGGCTCGGGTCCCGGGCCGGCTGCAGCTCCTCCACGAGCCGTTCGAACGGCAGGTCCTGATGGTCGAACGCGTCGAGCGTCACCTCCCGTACCCTGTCGATCAGTTCGCCGAAGGTCGGATCACCCGAGCAGTCGACCCTCGTCACCACGTTATTGACGAAGAAGCCGACGACTCCTTCGAGTTCAGCGCGGTCACGGCCCGCCACGGGGACGCCGACCACGATGTCCGTGTCACCGGTGTACCCGGCCAGCAGAGCGTCCCAGGCGGCGAGCAGCACCGTGAAGAGTGTGACATGGCGCTGTCTGCCGAGCGTCCGCAGCCGGTGCAGCACGTCCGCGGGCACCTCGAACGACACCGCACCCGCCAGATAACCGGGCATCGCGGGCCGGGAGTGGTCGGCCGGCAACTCCAGCACGGCCGGCATGCCGTGGAGGCGCTCGCGCCAGTGGTCCAGCTGCTCGCTGAGCACGTCACCCGACAGGTACGACCGCTGCCACTCCGCGAAGTCCGCGTACTGGATCTCCAACGGCGGCAGCGGAGAGGGACGGCCCGACGCGAAAGCGTCGTACAGCACGCTCAGTTCGTCGCACAGGACACCCATCGACCACCCGTCGCAGGCGATGTGATGGACCGTGAGGAGAAGAACGTGATCCGCCGCGGAGAGACGCAGCAGCCGGACCCGGAGTACCGGACCGTTCGCCAGGTCGAAGGGCTGACGTGCCTCCTCGTCCGCCAGCCGGTGCGCCTCGCCCAGTGGATCGCTCCACTGGGCGAGGTCCTCCACCGGCAGTCCGAGCGTGTACGGCGGATCGACCAGCTGCCGAGCCGTTCCGGCGTCGGTGGTGAACCTCGTGCGCAGGGCCTCGTGCCGGGCCACGATCTCGGTGACCGCCCGTTCCAGGGCGGACACGTCGAGCGGTCCGGAGAGCCGGTACGCGAAGGCCAGGTTGTAGAACGGGTTGCCCGGCATCAGCTGGTCGAAGAACCACAGGCGCTGCTGGGCGAAGGACAGCGCCAGCGAGTCGGAGACCTCACCCATCTGTGTGACTCACTCCGCGAACGTGTCCGGCGAGTACTGCGGCAGCGGGAACACGGGCCGGGTGGCCTGGGGCACACCTGCCCAGCGAAGCAGTCCGTGCCGTCGCATGTCGAGGGCGAGGTCGATCAACCGCTCGACGTCCTCGCCGAGTTCGTTCGCGATCTCACGCATCGAGCGACCGCCGTCCGCCAGGTCGAGCAACCCCTGCCACTCGGGCAGGACGGTCGCGCCGGCCCGCTGCTCGCCGGCCGGCGGCAGCCCGACGGAGCCGAGGGAACCGGCCTGCCGGAGCCGCTCGGGGCGCAGCGCGCGGAGGTCCGGCGGTTCGACTTCGAAATCGCCGATGAACAGCCGGTCGAGCCGCGAACCGTAGAGACAGTCCATCGCCTCGTCGGGGCGCTCCACGATCGGCATGCCCCGCAGGTTGAAGGAGGTGTTGAGAACCATCGGCAGACCGGTTTCGGCCTCGAACGCCTCGATCAGCGCACGGAACGGTCCCGGGTTGTCCTCGGCGACGGTCTGCACACGGCATGTGCCGTCCACGTGGACGACCTCGCTCACGAGTTGCCGCTGGGCGTCGAGCACCGGGCAGACCATCAGCATGAACGGGCTCTCGGTGTCGGGCATGTCGAACCACTTCCGGGCCCGTTCGGCGAGCACGGAACCGGCGAAGGGCCGGAAGGACTCGCGGAACTTCACCCGAGCGTTCAAGCGGTCTTTCATCCCCGGGATGCCGGGGTGGCACAGGATCGAACGGGCGCCGAGCGAGCGAGGACCGAACTCGGCCCGGTCCTGGAACCAGCCGATGATCTGGCCTCCGGCAAGAGCGCCGGCCGCGGCCGCGGCGACGGATGCGGTGTTCTCGTGCTTGCGCACCCGCAGTCCCCACCGCTCGGTGACGGCCTGGAGGTCCACGCCGGACACCCGCGGCGGCCCGAGGTAGACATGGCGCAGAACGGGAGTGGTCTTGGCAGGTGTGCCCATCAGATTGTGGTACGCGTACAGTGCCGCGCCCACCGCGTTCCCGTCGTCGGTCGCCGCCGGGAAGACGAACATCCGGTCGATGTCCGTCTCACGCCTGATACGCGTGTTCAGGCTGGAGTTCAGGAACGAACCACCGCAGGCCACGAGCGAGCGGCTGCCGCTGCGCGTGAGCACATGACGGGTCACATGCAGCACAGCCTCCTCGAACTCCGCCTGCAGCTGGGCCGCGAGGTCGTAGTGCACCTGCTCGTACGGAGCCCGGGAAGGACGCGGCACCAAGCGCAGTTCGTCACCCTCACGCACCGCGAACCCCGTCTCGACGAGGGACTCGGCGGCACGGTCGAAGCGCAGCTCGCCGTCCGGAACGAGCTCGTAGAAGAGGTTGTCGGCGCTCAGGCGCTTGCCGTAGGAGGCGAGGCCCATGGTCTTGCCGGCGTCGTCGTACGTCGTGCCGGCCTCGCGGAAGCCCAGCGCCAGGGTCACCACACGGTAGATCTCGCCGACCCCGGACAGCTCCGCGGGAGTCCAGACATGGCCGTCGCGGCGATAGCCGGCGATCCGGTCCTTGGCACGCAGCACGCGCATCAGGGGTTCGGGGCGCTCCCCCGCGCGGAAGGTGAACGCCGTCTCCCGCTCGCGGCCGGCGGCCGCCCGTGAACCGTAGGAGTCCATGATGAGGGCCACGGCCTCGTCGAATCCCGACGAGTAGAACGCGGCGCTGGCATGGGCCAGATGGTGCCCCGGGTGGGGTAGCGCGAGGCATCGCTCCGCCGGCGCCACCAGCCCCAGCACACTCAGCAGCTTCGCCTCGTCCTCCTGGTCCCGGGACTCGGTCGACGTCGCGATCCAGCCATCGATGTCGAAGGGGCTGAGTCCTGCGGCCGAAAGGATGTCCTGAGTGAGGTCGGCCATCGCCGCCGGATAGACATGCATCGGAACAGTGCCCCGCTTGACACGAGTGGTGCGCTCCAAAGCGAGCGCGAAACGAACCTCGCCGTCCTCCACCAGGCACGCACTGCTGTCATGGCTCAAATTGAAGCCAATAACGCGAGTAGAGATAGCTACCCCCAAGAGAACCGATGTCGAAGCATCAAAGACATTCGCAGCCGGACCAGAAATATGCGGGAGAATGTCCAATGCAGTCGCAGAATCAAGTACGAAGCTAACTCGCATCGAGCATCGACCGCAAGACACCCTCACAACTTTGCCGACTCCCCACATTCAGCACACGTGAAATAACTTCGTAATGCACGATCACACAGCAGATACACCTTTCAGGCCGATATGTCCCGTTAGGAAGTTTGCGGACGCATAATCACCCGATACCCGCTCCGGAACCCGTCAGGAATGGGCAACCACTCGGCAAAGGCAGGAAGTTTGCTTGACACCCCCTTCCCCGCTATGCAGGATCGGACAGGCAGACGTGCCCGACCCAACTCGGAAGCGCCGCCGCACAATCTCAGCTGACACAGGCATACGGGGGAAGATATGCCCATTTTCAGACGTCGGTCAAAGCCTGATGTGCGCCCGAAACCCTCCTTCGGTGAGGCGCGACAAACGTCCTGAACCAGTCGAATTGATCACATATTTCCTGGTTTCCGGGTGCTGAGCACCCTTGCCCATGTGGGTGTGCCGACAACGCCTCGGCAAACCTCGATGCCCACATTCTTCAGCATCTGATTCGCCGCGATGCGTCGTACATCCAGGCATCACCCACACCGCAGGGCCATGCAAGGCAGACAACCAGCATGGTGAACCGGAATCTTTCATGCAGCCAAGGCCGGCATGCCCGTCGCCGCGGAAGGCCACCCGCACAGCACCGATGCGCCTCATCGGTTCGGCGCGTGAGAAACGAAGCAGGAGAACATGACTACAACCAGCACAAACACCGATGCCGCAGTAACCACCGCGACAGTCGGCTACAAGGCATGGGTCAGGGAAATCACCGAACTTCCCTTCCAAAAACTCAGCGGCCAAGAGCTCACACAGATGTGTTACCTGTCATGGGTCGCCGCCGTCGAGTTCGCCGAAGCACTGCGGGTGGCCGAGCGCATATATGGCGACCATAAAGGGTTGCAGGACATGATCGCGGGCGAGCTGCAGACGTCCAACCTCGCATTCGATGATTACAAACGCTCGGGTGACCATCATGAGTTTCTCGCGCACTTCCTCAACAAGGGCCGGCAGTTCCAGACGTTGAAGGAAGAGCTGGGTGACTTCGCCGAAGAATACCTGCGGGAGTGCCGGTCCCTCGATGCCGAGACACGTGCCATGTCGGTCTTCAGTCGCGAAGAGGAATTGCCCGGTATCTTCGCTCGCTTCCTGGAGGCACCTGCGGAAAGCTGGCAGGCGCCGAACCTGAACGCCTACCGGTACTACCTGGAGCAGCACATCTTCCTCGATTCCGACGAGGGAGGGCACGCCGACCTGATCGGAGACCTGATCGTCGATGAGCGCGTGGAACCCTTCTACCACGCGCGGTTCAGGCTCTACCGCTGCCTGCCGACCTTCGTGGCGAGCGGCGCCTACGACGCAGAGGAGTGACTACCTGCACAGATATGCCTGCTGCGGGTGCGGGAACGCGACGGCGAGGGACGTCAGCCGCCCATCCCAGCGCCCGGCTCCGACAAGCGTGCCAGCAGGGTCGAACCCGTAGCGATGTCGAACGCTCGGACGGCAGGTCTCTGCCATCGTGCTCGGAAAGGACCTCGCCTGCATGCCCTTGAACTTTCCACGGCGCTCCGCGCTGGTCGACCAGGTGATCTCGCAGCTCAAGAATCAGATAACCTCGGGCGAGTGGCCTGTGGGACACCGTATTCCGACCGAGCCGCAGCTGGTGGAGTTGCTGGGCGTCGCCCGGAACACCGTGCGGGAGGCTGTCCGCGCACTGGCGCACAACGGCATGGTCGACATCCGACAAGGCTCGGGCACCTACGTCGTCGCCGCCAGCGAGCTGGCCGGCATGATGCGGCGCCGCTTCGCCAGTACCGACCTGCTTCATGCCGCCCAGCTCTGCAGGGCTCTTGAGACGTCGGCGGCCCTGCTGGCGGCCGAGCAAAGGACTGAAAGAGACCTTGCACAACTGGACACGTTGCTGGCACTGCGTGAGAGAGACCAGGCCGCCGGAGACCCGCGCCAATGTGAGGCAACGGACACGCGTCTGCGCAGGGCAATTGTCACAGCGTCGCACAACGACGTACTGATCGAGTTGTACGCGGACTTGGGTGATCTGGTGGTGTACTGGCTACGCATGGCCACTGCCTCCGAAACACTGTCCATACGGCGTCCGGACTACGCCGAACTGGTGGAGGCGATCCGCCGAGGCGATGGGACAGCGGCTGCGCTGCAGGCAGCAGCTCGTCCGCTACCTGCCGGGACGTCACCCAGCCCTTGACTCCGGCGAGTGCGAGTGTCCGGCGCTTGATCAAATGAACGAGGTGGCCTCTAGGTTCTGTCGTCACATTCCCGCCTGTCGTGCGGCGCCTGGCACGCGCTCCCCCAGAGGGGGCACCCCAGCCGCGTTGTCGTCGGTCGCCTACTCCCCCGCGCTCGGCTTCGCTCGCGCGGGAGGGGCCCCCGCGCGTCGACTCCCTCCTCCGCCGTGCAGCCGCGCGCACCGGACGCCGCGCGGCCCGCCCTTCGGGCGGACGACGGGAATCTGACGACAGGCCCTAGTACTGCAACCGCATCTGGGGTGACGATCAACGTCGCCTGTCGTTGATGTGACTGTGTGCTGATGTGCTGACGGTCGAGCAAATTGAGTC
>NZ_JBVHMR010000019.1:0-167562 GCF_055558375.1 Streptomyces sp. NPDC025793
CGCAGCCACACCCAGCATCCCTGGGCCTTCCGATCCTACGAGTGACCGGAATCAGACCCAGGAACAACGTAAGGAGACACGACCCCCATCACGGCCGACACTTCAAGCCTCAGCGCCTGCCCGCCGACAAGGCGTATGACGTCCCCCACCCGCGCAAATGGTTACGAGGCAAGCGCATCGGCGTGCGCATCGCCCGCAAAGGCATCGAGTCCAGCGAACGGTTGGGCCGCCGAAGATGGGTGATCGAGCGGACGATCTCGTGGCTGTCCGGCTCCTGGCCGACGACTTCGGCCAGCGCGTGCAGATGAGCGCCGACCAGTTCTCGTCCCTCGTCACCGACGCCAAGGCAGGCAAGCTGGACGCCATCGCCCTGCCGTGAGATCGCCGTCACAGCCGATGCCGGGCAGGGCGTCCGCCCGGCATCGGACCGCCGCACGGTGGTCGGCGGCTCGGCGTCGGCCGGTACCGGGTCACCGGAGTGGGCTTGGCGTAGTGATCTAGTGGGGTGGCGTGCCGTCGGTGCCCGTGTAGCCGGACGCGCAATGTTCCATCAGTTCGGCGATCGGTCCGTCGACGAGCCGGTAGCGCACGATCCTGCCGTCCTTGTCACCCTCGACGACACCCGCGGCACGCAGGAGGCGCAGGGCCTGGGAGACGGCGGTGTCCCGCATCCCGGTGGCGACGGCGAGGTCGGAAACGGCGATGGGACCGGCCTCGTGGAGGGCGAGCAGCAGGGACAGGCGTCCGGGGTCGGCGAGCAGGGAGAAGCGATCGGCCCAGGCGCGTACGCGCTCGGGCTCGCCGACGGCGGCGATGGCATCGCAGACCCGGTGGCCGTCGATGGTGCGCTGCCCGGCGCGTTCCGCTGGGACGAGATGCATGGGCTCATCATCGCAGCCACCGGCGTTCGGGCCCATGTCTGCATAGTTGTGCAGCCTTGCAGCCGATAGTCGCCGCCCTCTAGGGTGAGCGGGCCGTGGTGTTCGGGAAGACCGGTGACAGCCCCTCAGGGGCTCAGGCCGGAGCGGCCCTCGCCACTGTGATCGGGGAGTTCCCGCCCCATGCATTGCCACTGGCCTCACGGCCGGGAAGGCAGGGGCGGGCGCGTCGACCCGTCAGCCAGGAGACCGGCCACGGCATCACGAAGCTGATCCACGAGGTGCTGGAGCGTGACCGAAATGACCGTGCCCTCGGGCGTGCCCGAAACCGCCGCCGCCAAGTCCTTCCGCTGGCGACGAGAGGACACCGTCCGAACCGCCGGCCTGCTAGCCGTGATCGTCGCTCTGCATGTGGTGGCCTTCGGGATCCTCTTCGTTCTTGTGATCCCGCATCACTACGAGGTCGGTACCAAGGCGTTCGGGGTCGGCCTCGGCATCACCGCCTACACCCTCGGTATGCGGCACGCGTTCGACGCCGACCACATCGCCGCGATCGACAACACCACCCGCAAGCTGATGGCCGACGGCAAGCGGCCGGTCTCTGTGGGCTTCTGGTTCGCGCTCGGCCACTCCAGCGTGGTGGTCGTCATGGCGGCGCTGGTCGCCGGCGGCGCGCAGCTCGCCGGCACCCTGATGGACGACGGCTCCCGGACCCACCAGGTCCTCGGCACCGTCGGCACCACCGTCTCCGGAGGCTTCCTGTACCTCATCGCCGCCCTCAACCTCGTCGCCTTGGTCGGCATCGCCCGCGTCTTCAAAGCCATGCGAGCCGGACGGTACGACGAGGCCGAGCTGGAGGCCCACCTCGACTCACGCGGCTTCATGAACCGCATCCTGGGCCGGCTCACCAAGTCCATCCGCCGCCCCGGCCAGATGTTCCCCCTCGGCTTCCTCTTCGGCATCGGCTTCGACACCACCACCGAGGTCCTGCTCCTCGCCCTGGCCGGCAACAGCGCCGCCGCCGGTCTCCCCTGGTATGCGATCCTCTGCCTGCCTCTGCTCTTCGCCGCCGGCATGAGCCTCTTCGACACCCTCGACGGCACCTTCATGAACTTCGCCTACCAGTGGGCCTTCTCCAACCCCGTCCGCAAGGTGTTCTACAACCTCACCATCACCGGCCTGTCCATCGCCGTCGCCTTCTTCGTCGGCACCATCGAACTGGTCGGCGTCCTGCACGACAAGCTCGGCCTGAGCGATGACGTCACCGGCTGGATCGCGGGCCTGAACCTGGACAACGTCGGCTACGTCATCGTCGGCCTCTTCGTGGTCGTCTGGGCCGCGGCCATCGCCTACTGGCGCCTGGCCAAGGTCGAGGAACGCTGGAACGCCCGCACCGCGGAGACCGGCTGACGGCGCAGGGGGGCGGTATGAAGACGTCGGCAGGGCACCCTGCGCTCGGCTTCTTCCTCCATCGCCTCGGCCTTGGCTGGAAGGGCATGTACCTCCACCTCCTCGGCGACACCCTCCAGCCGTAGAAGCGACCGGACCCGATCGCCTGCGCCACCCACGACGCGGTCCGCCGGGCACCAGGTCGGCGACCGTGGCGCGCAGGGTGGACCCCACGTCTCCTACTCGCCGGGGCTCCCGGTCACGCCGGCACACTCCACCGCACGCAGGGACTGCGGACGGCACCGATGCCGCGGTTCGGGTACGGCGAGCCCCACCGCCGCGTCGTGATCACAGATCACAACGCGCGACCTGGGTAATGCCACGACCAGTTTGCCTTCAGCGCTTTGGAGCCGCCTCCGGCCGGCGATCGGCTTGGTCTCCCGCTCGGGAAAGAGGGTCCATCGTGCGGGTTTGCCCGTGGTGAGTGAGCTGCTGACAGCCCACCAGGACAGCCAGCACAGCGAGCAGGGCGCCGGAGGTGATCGTGGTTCCGACGCCGAGGCCGCCCTGCGCCACAGGCTTTTCCACGGCGTTCTCCGCGACCGCCCCAAGCGGCCGGGTCAGCACGTAGGCGGCCCAGAACAGCACGGTGCCCGAGATCGATGAGAAGTAGCGGGCGGCGAGGATCAACAGCATCGCCCCGCCGAGTACCAGGGCACTGTCGCGGAAACCGATGCCCAGACCGTCGGAGAGGAAGTCACCGCTGGAGGTGCCCAGCGTGTTGGACACGAGAGTCGCGGTCCAGTACAGGATCTCGCCCTTCGTGGTGGCGATCCGCTCCACGTCCATGGTCTGGCCGGTCGCCCGCCACCCGATCAGTACGAGCACGAGCAGGGTCGTCAGCACGGTCGCGCCGCCGGCATAGCCCAGACCCGCGGTGCGGTTCATGAAGTCCGACATCGCGGTGCCCACGATGCTGGTCGTCAGGATCACCGACCAGAACACCACCGGCCGGAACCGGCTGACCCTCAACTGCACGGTCAGCGTGAGCGCGAAGGCCGCCAGGAAGAGGAGCGCGCCGGTGGCGTAGCCGAGGTTCAGGGGCGCCATCGACACGAAGTTCGACACGGACTCGCCGAGCGTGGTCGCCACGATCTTGATCGTCCAGAAGAGCACGCCGACCGTCGGCAACTTGCTCACGGGCACCTTGTTCACCGACGCTCCCATCCGCAGCCGGCGTGACGCACAGCCGGGCACTGGACAGGCTCGCCCGGGGTGCTCTCTGCCGCCATGCAGCCAGGGCCGAACGGGCAGCCTTTCGCTCCTGCGGCCGATCGGGCCATGGGTGTTGTCCGGGGCTGCTCGCGAACCGAGGGCGCCAGGATCGCGCGCCTCAGGCGAGTGTCACTGAGCAACCCCGCCAGAACGGATTCAGCACATATGAGGCCGGAAAGCCCCGTGAACACGCGAGAACTACCGAGGATCAGGCATCGGCAGCGCGGACGGCAACGCCGTACGCCTCGGCGGCCGCGCTGCTGGAAGCCTGAGCGAGCGAGGGTCCCTCGCGTCAGCCGGCGAGCGTCACGACCAGCAGCGTGCGGGCGGGTGAGTCGCCGGTGAGGCGGCAGCGATGGGGGATGTCGCCCCGGTGGTGGGCACTCTGGCCGGCCTTGAGGCGGATCGCTTCCTGGCCGCGCAGTTCGAGGTCGACCTCGCCTTCGAGGACGTAGACGAAGTCCTCCCCCGTGTGCTCGAACCACGGGCGCTCGCCCTGCCCCGGGGCGAAGTGCTGCTCGTACGCCTCCATGACGTCGCTGCGGCCGCCGGGGATGAGCACGCGGGCGATCTGCCCGGCACTCTCGCTGACCCGGATGACCTGTGGATCGTCCTCGTGGGCCACGGTGTCGGCGGTGCTGGAGGGACGCAGGAAGATACCCGGCGGGAGGCCGAGGGCCTCGGCGATGCGGTAGATCGAGGTCAGGCTGGGGGTCGTCAGCCCGCGTTCCAGCTGGCTGAGGAACGGCTGGGACAGGCCCGAGCGGACCGCGAGTTCGGCCATGGAGACGCCCAGGCGCTTGCGGTGCCCGCGGATCACGGATCCGACGGCGAGGGCTTCCGGGGTGGGGTCGGGGCGGCGCACGCAAGCGACGGTAGCGCAGTCGAGCATCCACTGCCGGTGGCGCCCGGTGGACGTTTCATGCCGCTGACATGCTGCGGCAATAAACCACGCGAATTATTGACGTCGTCAATATCGAGCGTTCGGGTGAGTGAGAGGGGCCACGTCATGGCTCGCGCTGCAGCGCCGTCCGTCAGGCGTGGGAAGACGGTGTCCACGGGACCACCGCTGGTCTCCGCGGGCCTGCTCCTCCTCCTGTGGTGGGCCGCAGCGCGCGCCGGAGTCCTCGGCGACGGGCTGGTCCCGACGCCCTGGCAGACGCTGAAGGCCGCGCACGCCATGTGGGCCGACGGCACCCTGGCCGCCGACCTCCGGGCCAGCCTGGCGCGGGCCGGGCAGGGCTTCGCCTACGGGGCGACGGCCGGGGTCGCGCTCGGGTTCCTGACCGGATACCGGCCGCGCGTCGCGGCCCTGGTCTCCCCCGTGATGTCGTTCCTGCGGCCGATCCCGGCCATCGCGCTCGTCCCGCTCATCACCGCCTGGTTCGGCATCGGTGAGCAGGCCAAGCACCTCGTCATCGCGTACGCCGTCTTCCTCGCGGTGTGGCTGTACGTCCACGATGGCGTCGCCCGTATCCCCGCGGACTACCTGCGCGCCGCCCGCACCCTCGGTGTCCCGGCATGGCGCCGGCTGACGGAGGTACTGCTGCCGGCCGCCGCCCCGTCGGTCGTGACCGCACTGCGTCACGGCGCGGGACTGGCGTTCCTCGCCCTGGTCGCCGCCGAGTTGGGCGGGGCGCAGAGCGGGATCGCCTACCGGCTCCAAGTGGACGGGCAGTTCCTGCGCACCGACCACATGTTCGTCGGAATCGTCGAACTCGGTCTGCTGGGCCTGGCCGCCGACGCCCTCATCGCCCTCACCGGCCGCCGACTCATCCACTGGAGCACCTCATGATCCGCCTGGAGGGTGTGGAGGTGCGCTACGGCGACACACTCGCCGTGGCCGCCACGGACCTGGAGTTCGCCCAGGGCTCCTTCACCTCGCTGCTCGGGCCGACCGGCTGCGGCAAGTCCACGCTCCTGAACGTCGTCGCCGGGTTCGTGCCGCCGTCGGGCGGGCGCGCCCTGATGGACGGCGCGCCGGTCACCGGTCCGGGCCCGGACCGGGGCATGGTCTTCCAGCACTACGCGCTGCTGCCCTGGTTCACGGCCCGCGGCAACGTCGAGTTCGCCCTCAAGCGGTTCGGCCTGCCGCGCGCCGAACGCCGGGCCCATGCCCTGCGCGCCCTGGACGACGTCGGTCTCGCCGACGCCGCCGAGAAGTACCCGGCACAGCTGTCCGGCGGCATGCGGCAACGGGTCGCGCTGGCCCGCGCGCTGGCCGCCGAACCCCGAGTCCTGCTGATGGACGAGCCGTTCGGCGCGCTCGACGCCATCACCCGCCGCCGGATGCAGCAGCTGCTCGCCGAGCTGTGGCGGCGCACCGGCACCACCGTCGTCCTCGTCACCCACGACGTCGACGAGGCGCTCGTCCTGTCCCAGCGGATCGTCGTCATGGCCGCCGGGCCCGGCCGGGTGATCGCCGACCACCACATGGACGACGGCACCGCGTCGCCCGAGGACACCCGGCCCCGCATCGTCGCGCAGCTCGACACCGAACCCCGATGACCCACCCCTGCCCAGGAGCTACCGTGCAATTCCGCCTGCCCAGATTCCTCACCACGGTGGCCGCCGTCCTACCGGCGCTCCTCCTCACCGCCTGCGGAACATCCACCGTCGCCGCCCACAGCACGACCGCCACCACCCCGGTCACCATCGCCGGCAGCGACTACCTCGGCGGCGCCCCCGTCTACACCGCCGCCCAGGACAAAAGGTGGGCCGCGAACGGCCTCACCCCGCACCTCCAGTCGTTCGCCACCGGCCGCGACGCCCTCAACGCCGTCCTCGGCGGCCAAGCCGAGTACGGAGTGGTCGGCGACCTGCCCGCCGTCTCGGCGATCCTCGGCGGACGGGACATCAAGGTGCTGGCCGCCCTGTCCTCCTTCACCGACTGGCGGCTGCTGACCACCACATCCGCGCGCATCACGTCGTTCGCCGACCTCAAGGGCAGGAAAGTGGGCCTGCCGGAGGGCACCAACGTCCAGTACGCACTGACCGGCATGCTCACCGAGGCCGGCCTGAAACCCGCCGACGTCACCCTGGTCAACCTCGCCCCGAACCAGATCACCGCCTCCCTCGCCCGCGGCGACATCGACGCCGGCCTCACCTTCCCCAGCTTCTACGACGCCACCAGGACGACCCTCGGCACGAAGTACCGCGAACTCCGCTACACCGGCTACCCGTTCCGCACCCTCCTCATCGCCGGCCCCGGCGCGAACACCTCGACCTCCACCGCCGTCCTGCGCACCCTCACCAGCGCCACCGCAGCAGCCGCCAAGGACCCGTCCGCCGCCCGCGAGGCGGTCATCACCCAGGCCGCGGGATCCGTCCAACCCGCCTTCGTCAACCGGCACTTCGCCTCCTACGACTACGACGTCGCCCTCGACAAGCCGCTGCTGGACCTCCTCCTCGACGAGGGCACCTGGGCGAAGTCCACGCAGAAGCTCCCCGGCACCCCCGACCGGGCCACCTTCCTGAACCACGTCGACCGCGCCCCACTCACCGCGGCCGCCGCCACCGCCGTAACCCTCCCCGCGAAGTGACCGAGAACAGGACAGCCATCATGACGTCGGACATCGACCAGAACACCCTGCGCCGCCGCGGGACCGGCCTGCGCGCCCACGACCCCGCACGTTCCTACGGAGGCCACACCCTCTACACACCCATCGCGGGCGACGGCGAGGTGTACCTCGTCGACATCCACGGCGAGACCGTCCACGAATGGCACCTGGCCCACCCACCCGGCCGCCACGCCCAGCTCCTGCCCGACGGCACGCTCTTCTACCAGGGCAAGGACACGACCACCGACCCGCTGTTCCCGATCTGGGAGGTCTACCACGGCGGCATCCTCCAACTCGTCGCCCCCGACGGCACGGTGCTGCGCGAGGCCCGGCACCCCTTCCACCACCACGACGCCAGCGTGCTGCGCAACGGCAACCTGATCCTCCTGGCCGTCGAGCCGATCCCCGGCCACCTCGCCGCACGCGTCCCCGGAGGCGTACCGGGCTCGGAGGCACCCGGCGGGCACGTCTGGGGAGACGTTATCTACGAGATGACCTGGGACGGCGAAGTCCTGTGGCGCTGGGCCTCCTTCGAGCACCTGCCCCTCGAAGACACGCCCCTGAACCCCCACTTCGCCCGCGAGCACTGGCCCATGGCCAACACCGTCAACGAACTCGCCGACGGCAGCATCATGGTGGGCTTCCGCAGCGCCTCCACCACCGTGATCGTCGACCGGCCGACGGGTGAGATCACTTGGACCCTGGGCCCGAACGTCCTCGCCCAGCAGCACTACCCGCACGAACTGTCCTCGGGCACGATCCTCGTCTTCGACAACGGCTCCTACCGGGACACCACGTCCGTCCCCTACAGCCGCGTCATCGAGATCGACCGGACCAGCCACCGGATCCTCTGGTCCTACGAGGACAACCCGCCCCAGAACTTCTACAGCCCGTACATGTCCAGCGCCCAACGCCTGCCCAATGGCAACACCTTCGTCGCCGAGGGCTCCTTCGGCCGCCTCTTCGAGATCACGCCCGAGGGCGATGTCGTGTGGGAGTACGTCGTCCCGCACTTCGGAACCTTCGGCACGGGCGTCGGCCTGGAATCGTCACGCGGCGCCCAGAACGCCGTCTTCCGCGCCTACCGCTACGGGCCGGACCGGCTGCCCTGGCTGGAACGCTGAGGCCGGGACCTGGGCTACGGCGCCGCGGCATGTCCCGGCGGTGAAGACGTCGGCCGAGTGCCGTCACAGCCGAGGCACGGCGGATGAGCCGATCCGGGCAGCGGGCTGGAGCCGCAGGTGCCGCAGTGCGGCGGAGGTCTTGATCCGCCGGGTGAAGCCGGGGGTGGCGGAGCGGTATGTCACCGAGTTGCGGCCCTGGCCGGATGAGCGTTTCAGAGTGTCGGCAGGCCGAGCGCGATCATGGTGGACGACAGTCCGTGCCAGGTGCGTACGTCCCAGTCGGTGAGTTGCTGCCAGCGCTGAAGGCGGTACTTCACCGTGTTCGGATGCACGTGCAGGACGCGGGCTGTCGCGGTGAGCGAGAAGCCGTTCTCGGCGAACCTGAGCACGGTCTCTGCCAGGTCGGGGTGTTGTTGCGCGGCCTCTCGGCGCGGTTCGAGCAGCACCGCGAAGCGTTGCGCCGTGGGCGCCAAGGTGGCGAGCAGCCAGTGGTCTGCGAAGGATTTCACCTGTCCCGGATCCGTCAGGGGCAGCGCCGCTCTCGCGTCCGCCATGCTCATCGCGGCGCCGGGGAGCCCGGTCCGCGGCAGGCCGATGCCGAAGCTCGCGTCAGGGTTGTGCCGCTGGGCCGCTTCGACCACGGCCTGCGGCGAGATGTCCTGGACCAGGGCGATCATGAGGTTGCCGCGGGTCGCGCAGCGCAGCGTGCCCGGCCACCGGCGGTGCCGCAGATCCATCATGCGCTCGTCGGTCCAGGCCTCGGCCGGTGAGCACAACGCCTGGAACCCGCCGGCAGGGTCGAAGGTGAGGGCGGCAGCCAGTTGCTCGAGGTCGACGCCGGCGGGCGCGGCGGTGGCAAGTCCGTCGAGGAACTGGTGGGTCAGCCTCAGGAGCGTGGCATCGGCAGCGCGGACGGCAACGCCGTACGCCTCGGCGGCCGCGCTGCTGGAAGCCTGCACCCACGTCCAGACCATCCCGACGATCGACAGGAGTTGTGCGCCGGCCCGGGTGTCGTGCGACTGAGCACGCGCGAGCAGCACGTTCCACATCTCGCGGTAGCCGACGTGGTAGGCCTCGATGAGGGCGTGCAGCGGCAGGCCGGTGGCGGCGCGTTCGGCTCCGAGCGCATGTGCGGCCTCGACCTCTTCGCGGGTGGGCGAGCGGCGTGCGGCCACGCCGGTCAGCAGTCCCTGGTAGTGACGGGTGACGTCGCGTTCCTGTTGCTCGCGGTCCACGATCTGATAGCTCGGGATCTCCAGCCGTATGCGGTCGACGATCCTCGGGATCACCGTGGGCAGTTCTGCGGCGAGTGATGCGCAGAGTTCGACGACGGGCTGCCACGCCGCGGCGGTGTCGCCCTGTGCCCCGGCCCCTTCGGTCACGGGCTCCACCATGGCCCCTCCCGATATGTGGATTTCGTAGTGCTCTCTCTCGCGATTGCATGGCAGCGGCGCTGCGACCACGCTTCGACGATAGGAGATCAAGAACGCGCACGCTGCACTTTTGTGGACTTCGCAAAAACGGTGCGGGGAAGTTCTCGGATTCGGTTCTGGTCCCGCTGACCGGCCGTCAGCAGGCTGGACAGCGGACGCCGCAGGGGCCTGGCCTGGCCCCCGGCGAGGGGTCCTGAAGATCCGGGTGCATGGGAGGACGCGTGGAGACTCCGATGGAGTTCAGTCATGAATCGGTCGTGGTGCGACGCGGGCGGCGAAGCCGGCTGCCGATCGTCGTCGCAGTGCACTCCACTGCTCTCGGCCGTGCGGTCGGCGGCTGCCGGATGTGGGCGTACGACAGCTGGGAGGACGGCCTGCGCGACGCGCTGCGCCTGTCGGAGGGCATGACCCGTAAGTGCGCTGCCGCCGGACTGCCGAACGGCGGCGGCAAGACGGTCGTGGTCCTTCCCGCCGGGCGGAGCCTCACCGCGGACGAGCGCCGCGCGGCGCTGCACGATGTCGGCGACATCGTGGCGGAGTTCGGCGGCGCGTACGTGACCGGTCCCGACGCGGGGACCGGACCGGCCGACATGGCGGTCATCGGCGAACGGACCGAGCACGTGTTCTGCCGGCCGCAGACCGCCGGCGGAAGCGGTGACCCCTCGCCGTTCACGGCCCTGGGCGTCGTCGCCGCGCTGCGCTCGACCTGCCTGGCGCTGTTCGGCTCGCCGGACTTGGAGGGCAGGAGATTCGCGGTGATCGGTCTCGGACACGTCGGGGAGCAGATAGCCCGGCAGTTGGCGGCCGCGGGAGCCGGCCTGATCCTGAGCGACGTCGACCCGGCGAAGCGCTCCCTCGGCGCGGAACTGGGCGCGGTGTTCGCCGAACCCGACGCGGCGGCCACCGCCGAGGTGGACGTGCTCGTCCCCGCCGCGCTCGGCGGCCTGCTGACCCGGGATCTGGTGGCGCGGCTGCGCTGCGGCGCGGTGGCGGGCGCGGCCAACAACCAACTGGCCGATCCCGGCGTGGCGGAGCTGTTGCGGGAGCGCGAGATCCTCTGGGCCCCCGACTACATCGCCAACGCCGGCGGTGTCGTCAACGCGGTCTCTCGCGAAGTCCTGGGCGACGAACCGGAGGAAGCGGTCAAGCGCATCGAGTCGATCGCCGACACGCTGACCGGCCTGTTCGAAACGGCCGCGCGCACGAAGATCACGACCGCGCAGGCCGCCGACGACCTCGCGCGCCGGCGCCTTGCCGCACCGGTTCCCACCGCGCCGGAACCGGCATGAACCCCCGGGTATACGTGCTGGCCCTGGCCACTTTCACCGTCGGCACCGAGGGGTATGTCATCGCCGGCGTGCTGCCGGAGGTCGCGCACTCCATGCATGTGTCCGTGTCGGTGTGCGGGCAGCTGGTCACGGTCTTCGCGCTGGTCTACGCCCTGGGCGGGCCGCCGCTGATCGGCGCGTTCCGCAGAGTGCCGCCGAAGTCGGTGCTGATCGGGGCCATGCTGGCTTTCGCGCTCAGCAACGCCCTCGCGGCGTGCGCACTCGACTATGCCGTGCTCGCCGCGGCACGCGTGCTGGCCGCGTTGAGCGCGGCCCTGCTGGCCGCGCCGGCCGCCGCCGCCGCGGCGGCGCTGTGCCGTCCGCAGGAGATGCCCAACGCGATCGCGGTCACCGCCAGCGGCAACGCGCTGGCGCTCACTCTGGGCGCGCCGATCGGCACCTTGATCGGCGGACTGTTCGGCTGGCGGGGTACGTTCCTGTTCGTCACGGTCCTGGCGCTGGTCACTGCGTTGATGCTGGCGGCTTTGCTGCCGACGGTGCCGGTGGCTCCCGTCGGCACCGGCCGGGCCGAACTGCTGCGCAACCCGGCCGTCCGGTGGAGTCTGCTGACCACCTTCGGGGTCTTCCTCGCCGCGTACTGCACCTACACGTATCTTGCGCCGATCGTCGAGCGGGCGACCGGGATGGGAAGCCAGGGTGTCGCGGCGCTGATGATCGTCTTCGGCGCGGGTGCGTTGCTGGCCGGGCGCACGATCGGCAGGATCCTGGTCAAGGTGCCCGTGGCACGGGTGCTGCGCGTGGCACTCTCGCTGATGGCGCTGCTCCTCGCAGCCATTGCCGTCGGCACCGCCTGGCATCCCCGCACCACCGCGGCGATCGCCGCGTTTCCGGTGCTGTTCTGCCTGGGTGCCGCCTGGTGCTGCGGCGGGGTCTCCCAGCAGACACGGATCGCCGCCCTGGCGCCCGCGCAGCGGTCCCTGGCGCTGGGGGTGCACTTCTCCGTGCAGTTCCTGGGAGTCGCCGTCGGCGGTGCCGTCGGCGGCCTCGCCCTGTCGACGGGGGGACCGGTGGCCGTTCCAGCCCTGTCTGCGCTGATCGCGTGCGTATCGCTGCTCTCCGTGCGGCGGACCGTTCCGGAACCGGCCGACACGCCGGCTCGTGAGGCGCCCGCGACGATCCCGCGGTGATCACCACACGGGAGTGAGCAGTGGGACCTCCCGGAGAGTTACTCAGAAGCGCCTTCGCATGCGGAGGCGCTTCTGGTGTGTCAAGGGTTGCTCTTGGGGTGCGGAGGCTTCGACGAGTTGGCACCGCCGTTCGGTGAAATCCACAGAATGGCAAGCCTCAGATGTGCGAGAACTGCAACCGGCGATTACGTATTGCCTGCTCGGCGCGCACAAGATGTGCCGTGAAACAAGGACTTAATATCGACTCCGTTGTGCTGCCGAATGCGGCCGTTGTCAAGTCGCCGGAGGGGCCTGTAAGTTCGAGTTGAACGAGCAATAAAGGGGCCCGCGGCTCTCCTCAGCCGAGCCGCGGCTGCCAATGGGGTGCGTCAGCCGCAGGTCGGGGCGTTCTGGGGGATTTCTTATCCGAAGTCCCCTCTGATTTGGGTTGACTTCAAAGCGTTTGGAGAGCTGCCATGCAAGTTTTGCGTGATGCTCGGTTGGATCACGTCGAGTTCTATGTCGAAGACATTGACGCGACCGTCAAAGATCTCGTGTCGAAATACGCCTTCCAGATAGCGGGAACGTCGAGCGCGAGCATCCAGTCCCACCGCTCGATTGCGTTGAGGCAAGGGGGCATCGTGCTCCTGCTCACCCAGGGGCTGACCGAGGATTCCCCGGTGTCCACCTGGGTCCGCACCCATGGCGACGGCGTGGCCAACATCTGGCTGCGCACGCCGTCGGTCGATGCGGCCTTCGCGGAGGCCGTGGCCAACGGCGCCGAAGCCGTGCTTCAGCCGGTCGAGCGCGCCGGTGTGCTGGTCGCCGGTTTCGGTGCGTTCGGCGATGTCCAGCACGGCCTGGTCGAACGCCCGGATGATGCCGCACCTGGCCAACTGCCGCCGGGCATCGTCCCGGCACCGGAGTCTGCGGCGCACGTGCCCGCGGAGTTCGGTGTGCTGGACCACTTCGCCTACCTCGTCGGAGCCGGCGACCTTCGGAACGCGGTGAAGTTCTATGAATCCGTCCTGGGTTTCTCGGTGATCTTCGAGGACCGGACCATGGTCGGCGGTCAGGGTATGGATTCCCAGGTCGTGCGCAACGCCGCGGGCGACGTCACGTTCACCATCGTCGAGTCCGCCGCGAAGCCGGGGCAGTCCCTGGACTTCATCGCGGAGTTCGTGCAGAACAACGCCGGGCCCGGGGTCGAGCACATCGCGTTCAGCTGCGCGGACATCGTGACGGCCGTTCAGAAGCTGCGCGGGCGCGGGGTGGACTTCCTCGACACTCCGGGCGCTTACTACGACCTGCTGCCCGACCGCCTCGGCGGCGTAGCGCGGCACGAGCTCGAGCAACTGCGCGAACTGGGCATCCTCGCCGACCGGGACCACGGCGGCGAGTTGTTCCAGATCTTCACGCACTCCACGCATCCGCGCAACACCTTCTTCTTCGAGGTGATCGAGCGGGTCGGTGCCGAGACCTTCGGCAAGGGCAACGTCAAGGCGTTGTTCGAGGCCAGGAAGGCGGAGCGGAGCCAGCGGGAGGAACGGTGACGGAGGTGGCGGAGGCCGGGCAACCGAGTCGGCCGCAATCCGTGGCCGAGTTCTCCGACGCGGCCTGCGCCGTGGTATCGCCCGCCGCTTGGGATTTCATCTCCGGCGGCAGCGGTGCCGAGCGGAGCGTGGCGGCCAATCTGCGCGCCTTCGACAACCTGTATGTGGCGCCGCGGATGCTGCGGGACGTATCGCATGTGTCGACCGCATCCCGCCTGGTCGGCACCGAAGCGAGCCTGCCGGTGGCCATCGCGCCGATGGCCTACCACGGGCTGGTACATCCGCAGAGCGAGGCGGCCACCGCACGCGCGGCGAAGACGGCGGGCGTACCGTTCACCGTGGCGATGCTCAGCGGGACACCGGTGGAGCGCATCGCCGAGTCGGGTGCCGACCTGTGGTTCCAGCTGTATTGGCTGCGGGACCGGGGCGCCACGAAGGAACTGGTGAGCCGGGGCGAAGCCGCGGGCTGCCAGGCGCTCATGCTCACCGTCGACGTGCCCCGACTGGGCCGCCGCCTCAAAGACCAGCGCAACGGCTTCGCGCTGCCGCCCGACGTCTACGCCGCCCACTTCCGAGGCGAGGCCGCGATCGGAGCGCAGCGGGCCTCGGCCGGAGGTTCGGCCGTCGCCTCGCACACCACCGTGATGTTCGACCCCTCATTGGCGTGGAGCGACATCGAATGGCTGCGGGAGCGCACCCGGCTGCCGCTCGTCGTGAAGGGCATCCTGACTCGCGAGGACGCCCTCATGGCGACGCGCTCGGGCGTGGACGCGCTGGTGGTCTCCAATCACGGCGGCCGTCAGCTCGACGGAGCCGTGCCCGGACTCACGGTGCTGCCGGAGATCCGGGCCGCAGTGGGAGACACGGTGGAAGTACTCGTCGACGGCGGCATCCGATCAGGCTCGGACGTACTCAAGGCCCTGGCTCGCGGCGCCGACGGCGTCCTGCTGGGGCGGCCGATCCTTTACGGGCTCGCCGTCGGCGGCGAGTCGGGCGTCGACGCCGTGCTGTCGCTGCTGCGCGAGGAACTCGAGACGGATCTCGCCCTGTCCGGCTGCCGTACCGTCGGCGAAGCCGCCCACCTGACAACCTACGAATTCAGCGCTTCCAGCAGTACGGGGACTGCATCATGGTGAAGGGCATCATCAAGACGCTCGGGCCGTCGGGGACGGACGCGCACGCGGAGGCCGTCCGCATCGGGGGCGAGAACATCCAGCTCTTCCCCTCCTTCCGCGCCGCCATCGACGATTCCGAGACACGCGGCGGCAGGGCGCTGGTCGCCGCCGGGTATCTGGACATGAACAACGGGTCAGTGGTCGACTCCTGGGTCGACCTTCATTTCAGCAAGCTGCGTTCGATGACGATGGTCGGGGTCTGGGAGTCGCCGACCAAGCCCATGTGCGTCGCGGTCCATTCGGACTTCTCCGGCGGGATCGCGGACATCCGCTCGGCGGCGTCTCACCCGGCCACCCTGCAGTTCGTGCGCGAGCACATGCCGGCCGACGTGGTGGTCTCGACGGTGCGGGCGAAGCCGGAGGCCGCACGGCTGGTGAGCGAGCAGGCCGTCGATGCCTGCATCGGATCGGTGGACGTCGTCGAATCCATCGAGAATCTGAAGATCTTGAAGAACCTGGAGGCGACGATGGTGTGGTGCCTGTATGAGCATCGCTGACGTCGCCGCGGACGCGCGGGTCCGGATCGGGGCCCTGCGGGTCGCGCGCGCGTTCCGGGATTTCGTGGAACGGGAGGCTCTCCCCGGCATCGGTGTGGCTGCCGGGGAGTTCTGGGCCGGGTTCGAGCGGCTGATCGACGACCTCGCGCCGCGCAATCGCGCACTGCTGGACCGGCGCCGCGCACTGCAGGACAGCGTGGACGCCTGGCACACCGAGCACCGCGGCGAGGACTTCGACGCGGACGCGTATCGCCGGTACCTGACCGAGATCGGCTACCTGGTTGCGACACCGGAGCCCTTCACCGTGGACACCGTCGGCGCGGACGCGGAGATCACGCGGATCGCCGGTCCGCAACTGCTGGTACCGGTGGTCGACGAGCCCTTCGTGCTCGAAGGGGTCAACGCCCGGTGGGGGTCGCTGTATCGCGCCCTGTACAAGACCGACGTGATTCCTCAGGGCGACACCGGTGAACGCCGCGAGGCGGTCATCGACTTCGCCCGAGGCCTTCTCGACGTGATGGCGCCGCTCGACGAGGGCTCGCACGCGAAATCGACGCGCTATCAAGTCGTCGACGGTGCGCTGCGCGTGCAGATGGCCGACGGCACGTTCAGCACACTGGCCCCTGCGGCGCGGCTGGCCGGATTCCGCGGTGATCCCGCTCGGCCGTCGGTCGTGCTGATCGAACATCATCACCTGTACGTCGAGATCCAGTTCGACCCGGATGGCGCGTTCGGCCGTCTCGACGCGGCCGGCATCCAGGATGTGGTCCCGGAATCCGGGATCTCCACGATCATGGACTTCGAGGACTGCGTCGCTGCCGTCGACGTCACGGACAAGACCGAGGTCTACCGCGCTTGGTTGCGTCTGATGCGCGGCAGCTACACCACGCGGCACGGTGGCGGCATGCATCCCGATCGCCGGTACACCGCCCCGGACGGCAGCCGCATATCGCTGCCCGGGCGGGCACTGCTGTTCGCCCGGATCGTCGGGCAGTTGATGACCACGGACGCGGTCCTCGACCACGAGGGCGCCGAGGTGCCGGAAGTCATCGTCGACGCGGTGATCGCCACTCTCGCGGCGCTGCACGACCTGCGGGGCGACACCTCCCGCGTGAACTCCCGTGCCGGCGCGGTGTATCTGGCGGTGCCGAAACTGCACGGGCCGGACGAGTTCGCCTTCGTCGATGAGCTCTTCGGCCGCACCGAGCGCTTGCTCGGACTGCCGGATCACACGGTGAAACTCGGTCTCCTTGACGAGGAGCGGCGCACCACCGTCAACCTGGCGGCGTGCCTCCAGGCGGTACGGCATCGAGTCGTCTCCACCAACAACGGCCTGCTCGACCGAACTGCCGACGAGATCCACACGTCGATGGCGGCCGGGCCCATGGTGCCCAAGGCCGCCATGAAGACCCAGGACTGGCAGATGGCGTACGAGCAGTGGCACGTCGACACCTGCCTGGCCCATGGCCTTCAGGGGCGGGCACTGATCGGGCTGGGCATGTGGCCCACGCCCGAGCGGATGAGCGATCTGTTCGCGTCCAAGATCGGCCAGCTCTCTCTGGGCGCGGGGATGACCTGGGTGCCGACCGCCGTCGCCGCGACTCTGCACACCGTGCACTACCACCAGGTGGACATCGCCGACGTGCAGCGCGAGATCGCGGCGGCCGGACCGCGACGTTCGCTCGGCGAGCTCCTGCGCCCGCCGGTCGCCGAAACCCTCACCGACCTGCGGAGGGAGTTGGACGCCCACTGCTACACCGTTCTCGGCTATGCGGTGCGCTGGGTCGAGCGCGCCGTCGCCAGTTCCCCGATGCCCGCCTTCGACGGTGTCGTCGTACTCGAAGACCGCGCCACGATACGGATGTCGACCCAACTGCTGGCGAACTGGCTGCACCACAACGTGATCACCGTGCGGGATGTGGACGACGGTCTGCGCCGGACGGCGGCGGTCCTCGACGAGCGCCTCCACGACGAACCGGGTTACCGGCCGCTGCTCCCTGCACGGGAAGCCTCCCTCGCGTGGCAGGCGGCCCGCGAACTGATCATCCGGGGCGCGACGGCGCCGAACGGCTATACCGAACCGGTGCTGTACCGATTCCGCCGCGAACAGAAGGCCCGGACAGCGTGATGCGGCCGAACCGACGAGAGCGAGAAGGGGAGACCTCGTGCACGCAGTAGTGGTGACCGAGCCCGGCGGCCCTGATGCCCTCCGTTACCGCCGGATGCCGGACCCGGTTCCCGGGCCGGGCGAGGTGCTGGTGCGGACCAGAGCGATCGGCGTGAACTACCGCGACGTGTACGTGCGCAGAGGGGAGTACCCCGCTGAGCTCCCCATTCCCGGCCTCGAAGGAGCAGGCGAGGTCATGGCGGCGGGCGAGGGAGCCGAGGTCGCCGTCGGGGATCGAGTGGCCTGGGCGTACGGCAGGGCCGGCTATGCCGAACTCGTGGCCGTGCCGGCCGATCAGTGCGTGCCGGTGCCCGACGGGATCGACTGGCAGGTCGCAGGTGGGGCGCTGCTGCAGGGAATGACCGCGCACTACCTCTTGGAGTCGGTGTACCGACCGAGGCCGGGAGACGCGATCCTGGTTCACGCGGGTGCCGGCGGCATGGGCCAGCTTCTGGTGCAATGGGCCGCGGCGCGAGGCGCCAAGGTGATCACCACCGTGTCCACCGACGAGAAGGAGAAGCTCGCCCGGGAGGCCGGGGCCTGGCACGTGCTGCGTTACGGTGACGACCTCGCCGATCGTATCCGGGAACTGACGGGCGGCGAAGGTGTCTCCGCCGTCTACGACGGCGTCGGTGCGGCCACCTTCGAGTCGAGCCTCGCCGCGCTTCGGCCGCGGAGCACACTCGCGTTGTTCGGATCCGCGAGCGGCCGAGTGCCGCCGTTCGATCTGCAGCGTCTCGCCGAACTGGGTTCGCTGTTCGTGACCCGGCCGGTGCTGCCGCACTTCGTCCGTACCCGCGCCGAGGTGCTGTGGCGCGCGAACGAGGTCTTCGGCGCGATATCCGAAGACATACTGCGCATACGGTTCGGTGGCACCTACGCCCTGCGCGACGCGGCGCAGGCCCATCAGGCGATCGAGTCCCGCGCCACAGCCGGTTCACTCGTGCTGCTGCCGGCATGATGGTGGACCTCGGCCTGACTCTGTTGGGGATCTTGGAGTTTCCGTGTGCGCCGCCGGGTGGAGCGACTACGAGTCGGTCACCGTCGACGGACGCGGACCGGCCCGTTCGACGCTCACCCACCGCGCGTACACGATGAACGGCACCACCACGATCGGCGACGACGCCCGCCTGCGCACCGTGCTGACGCTCGGCGACCGTGCCACCGTCGTCGAGTCGCGCGGTGGTCTGCGTACGGGCTGGTCGCGGCTGGACGACACGGTCAGCGGCCACGCCGCGTACACGACGGGCGTCCCGCGCGACCAGCGGCACGCGGTCGGCACGACGAGCGAGCGGTACCGACCGTAGGGCCGGGCGTGCCGCTACGACCGCTCCCTGGCGACCGTCAAGGGGGGTACTCACGGAGGACCGGGACGGCTGCTGAGGCCGGTTGCGTGCGATGGGTCACTCCGGGCGTGATTTACGCGTCCGTAACGCGGAAGTCTCCGGCGGGATCAAGAGCACCTTGAGAGTGATCGTCACGGAAGCCACTTTCCGTATCGCAGAAGTCTCATCCCCGGCTTCTGCGTGTTCACGTCCCCTCTAGGAGTGCCCCGTGCCGCCGACTGCACCCTCCCTGCCGCGACGCGTCGCACGCATACTGCGTACCTCTCTCTTCGCGCAGGTCCTCTGCGCGCTCGTGCTCGGAATCGTCATCGGGAAGCTGTGGCCCGGCTTCGCCGTGGATCTCAAGCCGCTCGGCGACGGTTTCACCCGGCTCATCAAGACGATCATCTCGCCGCTGGTGTTCTGCGTGGTCGTCGTCGGCATCGCCAAGGCCGGTGACCTCAAGGCCTTCGGCCGGATCGGGCTCAAGGCCCTGATCTGGTTCGAGGTCGCGAGCACCGCGGCGCTGATCATCGGCCTGGTCGCCGCCAACCTCGTCCAGCCCGGCTCGGGGATGCATGTCGACCCGTCCACCCTGAGCACCAAGGCGGTCGACGCGAAGACGGGCGGCGCCGCGCTGCCCTCGACGACCGAGTTCGTCGTCAACGCGCTGCCCACCAGTTTCATCGGCGCGTTCGCCGAGAACTCCCTGCTCCAGGTGCTCATCCTGGCCTGTCTGGTGGGCGCCGCACTGCTCCACCTCGGCCACACCAAGGTGCCGAAGGTCCTGCCCGCCGTCGAACAGGCCCAGGAGATCATCTTCACGATCGTCGGCTTCGTCATGCGCCTCGCCCCGATCGCGGTGTTCGGCGCGACGGCCGTCCTCATCGGCCAGTACGGGCTCGGCGTGATCAAGACCTACAGCGAGCTGATCATCCTGTGCTACGTCGCCGCCGCGCTGTTCGTCGCGCTGCTCGCCGTCGCCCTGCGCATCGTCACCGGGCTCAGCCTCTGGAAGTTCCTGCGCTACATCCGCGAGGAGGTGCTTCTCGCGCTGGGCACCGCCTCCACCGAGTCCGTCATGCCGCGCGTGATGCAGAAGCTGCGCGGGGCCGGCGCCCGCGACGACGCCGTGGGCCTGGTGCTGCCCACCGGCTACTCCTTCAACCTCGACGGCGCCTCGCTCTACCTCTCCATCGGCACCCTGTTCATCGCCCAGGCCGTCGGCGTCGACCTCAGCCTGAGCCAGCAGATCACCGTCGTCCTGGTGCTGATGCTGACCAGCAAGGGCATGGCAGGCATCCCCGGCTCCGCCTTCCTCGCCCTGTCCGCGACCGCCTCCTCGCTCGGTGCCGTTCCCGCCGGGGCGGTGGCGCTGCTGCTGGGCGTGGACCGGATCATGGACTCGATGCGGGTGGTGACGAACCTGCTCGGTAACTGTGTCGCCGTCTTCGCCGTCTCCCGCTGGGAGGGCGCGCTGGATGTGGAACGGGCGAAGAAGGTGCTGGACGGTTCGGCTGTCGCTGCCGAGTCGGAGGCCTCGGTGCCGGAGCCGTCGGTGCGTGTCGCCCAGTAGCTCGGGGCGTGTTGTTTCGTGGGGGCTGCGGGTCCGTGGGGGTTGCTCGCGCGGTTCCCCGCGCCCCTGCTGCGGCCTGTGTGATGTCGTGATCAATCGGCTGCCTGCAAGAGCTCTCCGACCCAGACCATCGAGGCACGGGGTTCGAGGCCGGCGACGTGGCTCTCGGACGACTTGTCGAAGCGTGTGGCGATGCCGCGCCAGTGTCAATCCCCTCGGAACATGGAGACGATCTATGCGGCCAGTCCCTCGGCGAGGGCGGCTCGGTAGTCACGTTCGTGTCGATCGGGCTCTTGAACCCACACACGCTGTGCAGCCGCCTGGCGTTGTAGAAGTCGGTGATCCAGGTGGCGATCCAACGCCGCTGACGCTGCATCTGCGCCCGGGGGCCCGGGCGTGGTTCATGTCCTGGCCCGGCCGGCACCACCCGCACCTGGTGCGGCGCTACGAGCGGCTGTACGCGGCGGGCGCCCGCGCGCCGACGTGGTACCAGCGCCGGATCACCCGTCAGGTGCACGAGCTGGCACGGGAGTACGGCATCGGGCCCACGCGCGCGGAGCCGGCCCGCCGGATCCCGCCGCCCGCCGACGTGGCCCCGGACGCGCCGGACGCCGCGGCCGGGCCGGGCCGGGCCAGCTGGCCCTCCTGTGACCGCGGCCGGACGGCGGCGCGCACGACCGTGTCCGGGTGGGAGCGTTCGAGGGCATCGGGCGACGCAATCGGGTCAAGTACGCCCGTAATACGTTAGCTTCGGCCCCCTGCGCCGGGACGATGCGGCGAACGGCGTGATCATCACGGTCCGCCGAACCCGCCGTCCCGGGAGGACCCATGAGAAGACGCGCAGCCGTGCTGTGCGCTGCCGCCGCCGTGGTGGCGGGCTCGGTCACCGCCGTCCCCGCGCACGGGACCCCGGCCGCCCCCGCCGCCCGGCTCGCCTGGAAGAAGTGCGGCTCCGGCGACTACCCGACGCTCCAGTGCGCCTTTCTGAAGGTGCCGCTGGACCACGCGAACCCGGCGGGCCGGCAGATCACGCTCGCCCTGTCCCGCGTCCCGCACACGGCGAAGACCTTCCAGGGCCCGCTGCTCGTCAACCCCGGCGGCCCCGGCGGCAGCGGGCTGCGGCTCGCCGGATTCGTCGCCTCGGCACTGCCGAAGAACGTCGCCGCCCAGTACGACGTCGTCGGCTTCGACCCGCGCGGCGTCGGCAGGTCCTCCCCCGCGCTGGACTGCTCGCCCGGCCACGCCAAGCCGGTGCGCCCGGACTCCCTGCCCGTGACACCGGCGCTGGAACAGGCGAACATCGCGCGCGCCAAGGCCTTCACCGCCGCCTGCTTCCGCAGACACGCCGACGTGCTGCCCTACATCGACACCGTCGGCGCCGTACGTGACATGGACGCCATCCGCGCGGCCCTCGGCGCCCCGAAGCTCAACTACTTCGGCTACTCCTACGGCACCTATCTCGGCGCGGTCTACGCCAAGCTGTTCCCCACACGGGTGCGCCGCCTGGTGCTCGACTCGATCGTCGACCCGACCGGCGTCTGGTACCGGGACAACATCGGCCAGGACTACGCCTTCGACGACCGCCACCGCGCCCTGATGGCCTGGATCGCCCGGTACGACGCCACGTACCACCTCGGCACGGACCCCGCGAGGATCGAGGCCCGCTGGTACGCGATGCGCGCGGCCCTGGCGAAGAAGCCGGCCGCCGGCAAGATCGGTGCCGCAGAGCTGGAGGACACCTTCGTCCCCGGCGGCTACTACGACGGCTACTGGCCCTACCTCGCCGAGGCGTTCGCGGCGTACGTCCGCGAGGGCGAGACCGGGCCGCTGGTGGAGGCGTACGAGAACCTCGGCGCCGTGGACCACACGGGAGACAACGGCTACAGCGTCTACTCGGCGGTGCAGTGCCGGGACACCTCCTGGCCCGCCTCCTGGAACCGGTGGCGCGCGGACACCTGGCGGGTGTACGGCAAGGCGCCGTTCTTCGCCTGGAACAACGCCTGGTACAACGCGCCGTGCGCCTTCTGGCCGGGCGTGCGGCGCGCGCCGGTGAACGTCGCCAACGCCGAGCTGCCGCCGGTGCTGCTCTTCCAGGCGACCGAGGACGCGGCCACGCCGTACCCCGGCGGTGTCCGGGTGCACCAGCTGCTCGCCCGCTCCAGCCTGGTGGTCGAGCAGGGCGGCGGCAACCACGGGATCACGCTGGGCGGGAACTCCTGCCTAGACCGGTATCTGAGCGCCTATCTGGCGGACGGCCGGGTACCGCGCGCTGCCGCCGGTGCGGCCGACGCGGTGTGTGCGAAGACCGCCGATCCGAAGCCGCGGACGGGGCGGGCGGCGGCGGCCTCGCCGGGGTCGGCACTTCACCGGTTGCTCGGGACGCGCCCGTAGAGGCGCCTGGCGGCGGCCTCTTTTTCGGGGCGTTGTCAGTGCCGTGGGTCACCATGGGACCCATGAGCGAACCGATCCGCATTCCCGCCCCCGAGGGCGTCGCGCCCGCCGCCCAGTACAGCCATGTGGTCACCGCGAGCGGGCGGCTCGTCGCCGTGTCCGGTCAGCTTCCCCTGGACGAGAAGGGGGAGTTGGTCGGCGCGGGCGACGCCGCGGCGCAGGCCCGGCAGGTGTTCGAGAACCTGCGGCGGTGCCTGGCCGCCGCGGGCGCCGGTTTCGAGCACGTCGTCAAGCTGACCTACTTCGTGACGGACACGGCCCATCTGCCGGCGATCCGTGCGGCCCGCGCCGCCCACATACCCGACGACCGGCTGCCCGCGTCCTCCGCGGTCCGGGTGGCGGGGCTGGTCGCGCCGGAGTTCCTGATGGAGATCGAGGCGCTCGCGGTGGTGGCCGGGTGAGCGCCCCGGGTGGCCGCTGACCCGGTGTCACCTCGCCTCCTTCTGCTGGGGGATGCGCGCCAGGGCGTGCACGGCCGCCTCCGCGAGGGCCGGGTGGGCCAGCGCCTCGTTCAGGACCCGGCGGGCGCGGGGATCGCCGAGGGTGCCGAGGCCCTCCACGCACGCGAGGGCGACCCTGCGGTAGGGGTCGTGCGGGCGCAGCCGGCGCTCCAGGGTGGTGATGAGCGCGGGCACGGACTCCGGGGCGCGCAGCGCGGCCAGCAGGCGCACCGGGTGCAGGGCATAGGCGACGCGCAGTTCGTTGGTGGCGAGGGCGGCGGCGGCGCGGGCGGTGCGCGGATCGCCGAGGCGGGCCAGGGCGTGCGCGGCGGAGGCGCAGCGCGGGGGGTCACGGTGGTTGAGGAGCAGGACCAGCGACTCGAAGGCGCGCCGGTCGCCCGCGCACCCGAGGCGGAACGCGGCCAGTTCCCTGGCCCACAGCGGCTGTCCCGGGGCGGTGAGCACCTCCGCGAGTTCGTCGTCGTCCTGCGTCGCCAGCAGCCGGTCGAACGCCGCCGAGCCGCGCGACTCCTGCCGTAAGCGCTCCGTGAGCGATCGCAACTCTTCGTCCACGAAGTCCAGCGTAGGCGGGTGACGGCCGCAGGGGGAGCTACATCACACAGTCCGATGCGAGCACCCCTCTGGCGCGCTCGTTACCCGCCGGTTAAGCTCAGACGAGCGAGTTACCCACTCGCATCTTCCGCTGGCGACGGTTTGGTGACGCAGCCGCCGCACGCGTAGTCGGTTCGGTACGTCAGTACCGATGTACGGCCGGGCTCCGGGACAGGGCCGGTCGGATTCCCGCCGTTCGGACGGGCGTTGTGCGCGCCCGTGGCACCGGCACCACCGGGCGTGTGCGCTCGCAGCCCGGCAACACCCGCATTCCTCACGCCCCGTGGTGCGTCTTCGGCGCACCCGGCGCGCTCCTCGTCGTCACCCTCTTTTCTGGAGTCCCGCGATGGCCACTCCCCTGTCCCCCCAGTCCGGCACCGCCGCCACACCGAAGACGATCGCCGTCGTCGGTCTCGGCACCATGGGCACCGGCATCACCGAGGTCCTCGTGAAGGCCGGCCGCGAGGTGATCGGCATCGACGTCAGCGAGGCACAGGCCGCGCGCTGCGTCGCGACCCTGGAGACCTCCACCGCCCGCGCCGTGGAGCGCGGCCGGCTCACCGAGCAGGAGCGCGCCGACGCCCTCGGCCGGCTGCGCACCGGCACCGACCTCGCGGCGGCGGCCGACGCCGACCTCGTCATCGAGGTGGCCCCGGAGTCGTACGAGGTCAAGCACCGGATCTTCCGCGAGCTGGACGGCGTCGTCCGCCCCGACACGATCCTCGCCACCGGCACCAACGCCCTGTCCGTGACCCGGCTCGCCGCCGACTCCGCGCACCCGGAGCGGGTGCTGGGCCTGCACTTCTTCAACCCGGCGCCCGCGATGAAGCTGGTCGAGGTGGTCTCCTCGGTGCTGACCGCGCCGAGCGCCGTCGCCGCCGTCACCGACCTCGCCATGGAGCTCGGCAAGGAGCCCGTCGCGGTCGGCGACCGCCCCGGCTTCGTCGCCGACGGCCTGCTGTTCGGCTACCTCAACCAGGCCGCCGCGATGTACGAGGCCCGCTACGCCTCCCGCGAGGACATCGACGCGGCCATGCGGCTCGGCTGCGGCCTGCCGATGGGCCCGCTCGCCCTGCTGGACCTGATCGGCATCGACACCGCGCGCACGGTCCTGGAGGCCATGTACGCCGAGTCCCGTGACCGGCTGCACGCCCCCGCGCCGATCCTGAAGCAGTTCAGCGAGGCGGGCCTGACCGGCCGCAAGTCCGGGCGCGGCTTCTACAGCTACGAGGCGCCGGGCAGCGCCACGGTCGTCCCGGACGCCCTGACCCCGGCGGACGGGGACGCCGGGACCGCCGGCCGCACCGTCCGCTCGGTCGGCGTCGCCGGCTCGGGCACCATGGCCTCCGGCATCGCCGAGGTGTTCGCCAAGGCGGGCTACGAGGTCGTGCTGGCCGCCCGCAGCGCGGAGAAGGCCCAGGCCGCCAAGGCCCGGATCGGCACGTCGCTGTCCCGCTCGGTCGACAAGGGCCGGCTGACCGCCGAGGCAGCGGCCCAGGTCCTGGACCTGATCACCCCGGCCGGGTCCTACGACGCCTTCGCCGGCGTCGACCTGGCCGTCGAGGCGATCGCCGAGGACCTGGAGGTCAAGCGGGAGCTGTTCCGGACGCTGGACAAGGTCTGCAAGCCGGGCGCGGTCCTCGCCACCACCACCTCCTCGCTGCCCGTCGTCGCCTGCGCCCGCGCCACCTCGCGCCCGCAGGACGTCATCGGCATGCACTTCTTCAACCCGGCGCCCGCGATGAAGCTGGTCGAGGTCGTGCGGACCGTGCTCACGGCCGACGACGTCCACGCCACCGTCCGCGAGGTCTGCGCGAAGATCAGGAAGCACGCGGTGGACTGCGGCGACCGGGCCGGTTTCATCGTGAACGCGCTGCTGTTCCCGTACCTGAACAACGCGATCAAGATGGTCGAGGAGCACTACGCGTCCCTCGACGACATCGACGCCGCGATGAAGCTCGGCGGCGGCTACCCGATGGGCCCCTTCGAGCTGCTGGACGTGGTCGGGCTGGACGTCTCGCTGGCCATCGAGAAGGTCCTGCACCGCGAGTTCCGCGACCCGGGCCTCGCCCCGGCCCCGCTGCTGGAGCATCTGGTGGCGGCGGGCTGCCTCGGCCGCAAGACCGGCCGCGGCTTTCGCGAGTATGCCCGCCGCTGACGGCGTCGGCGACCGGTCCCACGCGGAGACGGACTGGGGCGGGCTGCTCGATCCCGCCGCGCGTCTCCTCCCCGCCCGGGCAGGCGGTCCCCCGCCCGTCCCGGGTGGGGAAACCCCCACACCTGCGCAAAGAGCTGCGCACATGCAGTACGTTCGGGGCATGTCCCAGCCCGCCAAGTCCTCACGTACACCAGCTACGCCCGACGCGCCGGAAAGTGCCGCAGGCAGTCGCGCCGCCGCCCAGCGGCTCAAGATGCGCCGGGAGCTGGCGGCCGCAGCCATGGAGCTGTTCGCGACCAAGGGGTACGAGGCGACCACGGTCGACGAGATCGCGGCCGCCGCCGGGGTGGCCCGCCGCACCTTCTTCCGCCACTTCCGCTCCAAGGAAGAGGCGATCTTCCCGGACCACGACGACACGCTGGTCCGCGCCGAGGCGGTCCTCAACGCCGCCCCGGCGCACGAGCACCCGCTCGACACCGTGTGCCGCGGCATCAAGGAAGTCATGAAGATGTACGCGGCGCAGCCGGCCATCTCGGTCGCCCGCTACAAGCTCACCCGCGAGGTGCCCACCCTGCGCGAGGCCGAGATCGCCTCGGTGGCCCGTTACGAGCGCCTGTTCACGCGCTACCTGCTCGGCCACTTCGACGAGCACGCGCACGCCGACGACGTGGGCGACGACCCGCTGCTGGCCGAGGTCGCCGCCTCCGCCGTCGTCACCGCCCACAACCACGTCCTGCGGCGCTGGCTGCGGGCAGGCGGGCAGGGGGACGTGGAGACGCAGCTCGACCACGCCTTCGCGATCGTGCGCAAGACGTTCGGCACGGGGATCGGCGCGGGCCGCGGCCCGGCACCGCGTACGCCCGCCGCCCCGGCCACGTCGTCGGTACAGGGGGAGGTCCTGGTGACGGTGGCCCGGACGGACGCCCCGCTGGAGGAGGTCATGCGGACCATCGAGCAGGCACTCAAGGAGCGCTGAGCGCCTCTCCTCCCGTCTCCCGGCTGTGATGACGGCCACCCCTCGGGGTGGCCGTTTTGCCATGTCAGGGCCCGTTTTTGAGCAGAATTCCGGACGCGTTCGATCGATCATCGCTCATTTGTTACGTAAAGATTTCATCTGAGGGCTTGTTCTGGCACTCAGTGCCTTGCCACCTGACACGCGGTGTCATACGTTGAAGGTGTCCGGCCTGTCCCGGCGAGCCCACCAGCTCGTGCGCCGGACGCCTGCGTCACAGGCAACCTCCCGCGCCACAAAGCGCTGCCGAAACACCACTGCGCCGAACCGACGGCACTCTCAGCACCGAAAACCCTCAGCAGCACCGACGAACCCTCAGCGCCCCCTCCCTCAGGGGCGTTCACCGCCGGAGGCAACACCGTGACCATGAAGGACATCCTGGACGCGATCCAGTCGAAGGACGCCACGTCCGCCGACTTCGCCGCCCTGCCGCTCCCCGAGTCGTACCGCGCGATCACCGTGCACAAGGACGAGACGGAGATGTTCGCGGGGCTCTCGACCCGCGACAAGGACCCGCGCAAGTCGATCCACCTCGACGAGGTGCCCGTGCCCGAACTCGGCCCGGGCGAGGCCCTGGTGGCCGTCATGGCCTCCTCGGTCAACTACAACTCGGTGTGGACCTCGATCTTCGAGCCGCTGTCCACGTTCGGGTTCCTGGAGCGCTACGGCAAGGTCAGCGAGCTCACCAAGCGGCACGACCTGCCGTACCACGTCATCGGCTCCGACCTCGCGGGCGTCGTCCTGCGCACCGGCCCGGGCGTCAACGCCTGGAAGCCCGGTGACGAGGTCGTCGCGCACTGCCTGTCCGTCGAGCTGGAGTCGAGCGACGGGCACAACGACACGATGCTCGACCCCGAGCAGCGCATCTGGGGCTTCGAGACCAACTTCGGCGGCCTCGCCGAGATCGCGCTCGTCAAGTCCAACCAGCTGATGCCGAAGCCGGGACACCTGAGCTGGGAGGAGGCGGCGGCCCCGGGCCTGGTCAACTCCACCGCCTACCGCCAGCTGGTCTCCCGCAACGGCGCCCAGATGAAGCAGGGCGACAACGTGCTCATCTGGGGCGCCAGCGGCGGACTCGGCTCGTACGCCACGCAGTTCGCGCTCGCCGGCGGCGCCACCCCGATCTGTGTCGTCTCCTCGCCCCAGAAGGCCGAGATCTGCCGGAAGATGGGCGCCGAGCTGATCATCGACCGCAGCGCCGAGGGCTACCGGTTCTGGAAGGACGAGAACACCCAGGACCCGCGCGAGTGGAAGCGGTTCGGCAAGCGCATCCGTGAACTGACCGGCGGCGAGGACGTCGACATCGTCTTCGAGCACCCCGGCCGCGAGACCTTCGGCGCCTCCGTCTTCGTCACCCGCAAGGGCGGCACGATCGTCACCTGCGCCTCGACCTCCGGGTACAACCACGAGTACGACAACCGCTACCTGTGGATGTCCCTCAAGCGCATCATCGGCTCCCACTTCGCCAACTACCGCGAGGCCTGGGAGGCCAACCGCCTCATCGCCAAGGGCAAGATCCACCCGACCCTGTCGAAGGTGTACGCGCTTCAGGAGACCGGGCAGGCCGCCTACGACGTCCACCGCAACCTGCACCAGGGCAAGGTCGGCGTCCTGTGCCTCGCACCCGAGGAGGGCCTCGGGGTGCGCGACGAGGAGATGCGCGCCCAGCACATCGACGCCATCAACCGCTTCCGCAACATCTGAGGACACGAGGACACCCGGGGTCATAGATGACAGAGCGTCAGCCCGCCGACGGCAAGCGGGAGAAGGACCGGCCGTGGCTCATGCGCACGTACGCCGGCCACTCCACGGCCGAGGCGTCCAACGAGTTGTACCGGCGCAACCTCGCCAAGGGCCAGACCGGCCTGTCGGTGGCGTTCGACCTGCCGACGCAGACCGGCTACGACCCGGACCACATCCTCGCCCGCGGCGAGGTCGGCCGGGTCGGCGTGCCCGTCTCGCACCTCGGTGACATGCGCCGGCTGTTCCAGGACATCCCCCTGGAGCAGATGAACACCTCGATGACGATCAACGCGACCGCCATGTGGCTGCTGGCGCTCTACCAGGTCGTCGCCGAGGAGCAGGGCGCGGACATCACCAGGCTCCAGGGCACGACCCAGAACGACATCGTCAAGGAGTACCTGTCCCGGGGGACGCACGTCTTCCCGCCGGGGCCCTCGCTCCGGCTGACGACGGACATGATCGCGTACACGGTGTCCCACATCCCCAAGTGGAACCCGATCAACATCTGCAGCTACCACCTGCAGGAGGCCGGCGCCACGCCGGTGCAGGAGATCGCGTACGCGATGTCCACCGCCATCGCGGTCCTCGACGCCGTGCGCGACTCCGGCCAGGTGCCGCCGGAGCGCATGGGCGACGTGGTCGCCCGGATCTCCTTCTTCGTCAACGCGGGCGTCCGCTTCGTCGAGGAGATGTGCAAGATGCGGGCGTTCGGCCGCATCTGGGACCAGGTCACGCGCGAGCGGTACGGCATCGAGAGCCCCAAGCAGCGCCGCTTCCGCTACGGCGTCCAGGTCAACTCGCTCGGCCTGACCGAGGCGCAGCCGGAGAACAACGTCCAGCGGATCGTGCTGGAGATGCTGGCCGTGACGCTGTCCAAGGACGCACGCGCGCGTGCCGTACAGCTCCCCGCCTGGAACGAGGCGCTGGGCCTGCCCCGGCCCTGGGACCAGCAGTGGAGCCTGCGCATCCAGCAGGTGCTCGCCTACGAGAGCGACCTGCTGGAGTACGAGGACATCTTCGAGGGCTCGAAGGTGATCGAGGCGAAGGTGGACCAGCTGGTCACCGACGCCTTCGCGGAGATCGGCCGGATCCAGGAGATGGGCGGCGCGATGGCCGCCGTCGAGTCCGGCTACCTGAAGTCGCAGCTGGTCTCCTCGCACGCCGAGCGCAGGGCCCGGATCGAGTCCGGCGAGGAGAAGATCATCGGTGTCAACGCCTTCGAGGGCACCGAGCCGAACCCGCTGACGGCCGACCTGGACACCGTGATCCAGACGGTCGACCCGGCGGTCGAGGCCCGCGTCATCGCCGCGCTCCAGCACTGGCGCGACACGCGCTACCAGCCGCCCTTCAACCACCCGCGCCCGTGCAAGGCGCTGGAGCGGCTGAAGGAGGCCGCCAAGGGCACCGAGAACCTGATGGAGGCCACGCTGGAGTGCGCCCGCGCCGGTGTCACGACCGGCGAGTGGGCGGGCGCCCTGCGTGAGGTGTTCGGCGAGTTCCGGGCGCCCACCGGGGTCTCCTCGGCGCCGGTCGCGGTCCCCGTCGAGGCCGGCTCCGCGCTCGCCGACGTGCGCGCCCGGGTCGACGCCACCGCCCGCGACCTCGGGGTGGGCAAGCTGCGCTTCCTGGTCGGCAAGCCCGGCCTGGACGGTCACTCCAACGGCGCCGAGCAGATCGCGGTGCGCGCCCGTGACGCCGGCTTCGAGGTGGTCTACCAGGGCATCCGGCTCACCCCGGAGCAGATCGTGGACGCGGCCCTGGCCGAGGACGTGCACGCGGTGGGCCTGTCGATCCTGTCCGGCTCGCACGCCCAGCTCGTCCCGGACGTGCTCCAGCGGCTGCGTGTGGCCGGTGCCACAGATATACCGGTGATCGCCGGTGGCATCATCCCGAATGGTGATGCCGAGCAGCTCAGGGCCGCCGGAGTAGCCGCCGTCTTCACCCCGAAGGACTTCGACATCACCGGAATCATCGGCGCCATCGTCGACGAGATCCGGAAAGCGAACAAGCTCGACCCCCTGGAGGTCCCCGCATGACGACCCCTGTCAACCGCCTTCGCCCGCGGCGCTCCTGCCTGGCCGTACCGGGCTCGAACCCCCGCTTCCTGGAGAAGGCCCAGGGCCTCCCGGCGGACCAGGTCTTCCTGGACCTGGAGGACGCGTGCGCGCCGCTCGCCAAGCCCGAGGCGCGGCACACCATCGTCAAGTTCCTCAACGAGGGCGACTGGACGGGCAAGACGCGCGTCGTGCGCGTCAACGACTGGACGACCGAGTGGACGTACCGCGACGTCGTGACGGTGGTCGAGGGCGCCGGCCAGAACCTCGACTGCATCATGCTGCCGAAGGTGCAGACGGCCGAGCAGGTCGTCGCCCTGGACCTGCTGCTGACCCAGATCGAGAAGACCATGGGCTTCGAGGTCGGCAAGATCGGCATCGAGGCGCAGATCGAGAACGCGCAGGGCCTGAACAACGTCAACGCCATCGCGCAGGCCTCCCCGCGCGTCGAGACGATCATCTTCGGCCCGGCCGACTTCATGGCCTCCATCAACATGAAGTCCCTCGTCGTGGGCGAGCAGCCGCCCGGCTACCCGGCGGACGCCTACCACTACATCCTGATGAAGATCCTGATGGCGGCCCGCGCCAACAACCTCCAGGCGATCGACGGCCCCTACCTGCAGATCCGCAACATCGACGGCTACCGCGAGGTCGCCCAGCGGGCCGCCGCGCTCGGCTTCGACGGCAAGTGGGTGCTGCACCCCGGCCAGGTCGAGGCGTCCAACGAGATCTTCTCGCCCTCCCAGGAGGACTACGACCACGCCGAGCTGATCCTGGACGCGTACGACTACTACACGTCCGAGGCGGGCGGCAAGAAGGGCTCCGCGATGCTCGGCGACGAGATGATCGACGAGGCCAGCCGCAAGATGGCCCTGGTCGTCTCCGGCAAGGGCCGGGCCGCCGGTATGCAGCGCACGTCGAAGTTCGAGATCCCGGAGGCCTGAGCGCGATGCAGTTCGGACGCACCTACGAGGAGTTCGAGGTCGGGGCGACGTACAAGCACTGGCCCGGAAAGACGGTCACGGAGTACGACGACCACCTGTTCTGTCTCCTCACCATGAACCACCACCCGCTCCACATGGACACCAACTACGCCGAGAAGACGACGGACTTCGGCAAGAACGTGGTGGTCGGGAACTACATCTACTCGCTGCTGCTCGGCATGAGCGTGCCGGACATCTCCGGCAAGGCGATCGCCAACCTGGAGATCGAGTCGCTCAAACACGTGGCGCCGACCTTCCACGGCGACACGCTCTACGGCGAGACGACCGTGCTCGACAAGTGGCCCTCGAAGTCGAAGAACGACCGCGGGATCGTCTACGTCGAGACCAAGGGCTACAAGCAGGACGGCACGCTCGTGTGCACCTTCCGCCGCAAGGTCATGGTGCCGACCGAGACGTACATCAAGGAGCGCGGCGGCGAGCAGCCCGGCCGCCCCGAACTCAAGCAGCAGGAGAAGTAGGCCATGGCCCGTCTCGCCCAGACCGCCGGTCTGACCGACGTCCAGCAGGAGATCCTCTCCACCGTCCGGGACTTTGTCGACAAGGAGATCATTCCTGTCGCGACCGAGCTGGAGCACCGCGACGAGTACCCGCAAGCGATCGTCGACGGGCTGAGGGAACTCGGCCTGTTCGGTCTGATGATCCCCGAGGAGTACGGCGGCCTGGGCGAGTCCCTCCTGACGTACGCGCTGTGCGTCGAGGAGATCGCCCGTGGCTGGATGTCCGTCTCCGGCATCATCAACACCCACTTCATCGTCGCGTACATGCTCAAGCAGCACGGCACGCAGGAGCAGAAGGACCACTTCCTGCCCCGCATGGCCGCCGGCGACATCCGCGGCGCCTTCTCGATGTCGGAGCCGGGCCTGGGCTCCGACGTGTCGGCGATCACGTCGAAGGCGGTCAGGGACGGCGACGAGTACGTCCTGAACGGCCAGAAGATGTGGCTGACGAACGGCGGCACGTCCTCGCTCGTGGCCGTTCTCGTCCGCAGTGACGAAGGCCACCCGGAGGGCACGGCCCCGCACAAGTCGATGACGACCTTCCTGGTCGAGAAGGAGCCGGGCTTCGGCGAGGTCCGTCCGGGCCTCACCATCCCCGGCAAGATCGACAAGATGGGCTACAAGGGCGTCGACACCACCGAGCTGATCATGGACGGCCTGCGGCTGCCGGCCGACCGGGTGCTCGGCGGCGTCACCGGCCGCGGTTTCTACCAGATGATGGACGGCGTCGAGGTCGGCCGGGTGAACGTGGCCGCCCGCGGCTGCGGCGTCGCCCAGCGCGCCTTCGAGCTGGGGGTGAGCTACGCCCAGCAGCGGCACACCTTCGGCAAGCCCATCGCCCAGCACCAGGCGATCCAGTTCAAACTGGCCGAGATGGCGACCAAGGTCGAGGCCGCCCATGCGATGATGGTCAACGCTGCCCGCAAGAAGGACTCCGGGGAGCGCAACGACCTGGAAGCCGGGATGGCGAAGTACCTGGCCTCCGAGTACTGCAAGGAGGTCGTCGAGGACGCCTTCCGCATCCACGGCGGCTACGGCTTCTCGAAGGAGTACGAGATCGAGCGTCTGTACCGCGAGGCGCCGATGCTGCTCATCGGTGAAGGTACCGCCGAAATCCAGAAAATGATCATCGGTCGCAGGTTGCTCGAAGAGTATCGATTCCAGGGCTGATTGTCCGGGTAAGGGGTGTTTTCTTCGAGAAGAAGATCACACCCCGTACTCGGTGTTCAGCTGTTCTTCGGCCGCCGACTCGGCTTCCTGGCTTGCCCAGTTGCGGCCCGCGACCGGTACGATCCCGGGAAAGCCGCCGTCCCCCGTCATACCGCGCGGCATCATCCGCTACGAAGGTCATCCATGCCCCACAGCCAAACCTCTGCACATCGAGACAGCCTGGCCGGCGTACGCCTCGCGCGCGGAGCATCGCCGTGGCTCCTCCCGACCGTCGCCACCGCAGCCCTCAGCCTGGCCCGCGCCCGCCGCTCGGGCGCCGCCAAGGCCGTCGCCGTGCCCGCCACCGCGCTCGCGGCGGGCATGCTGTGGTTCTTCCGCGACCCCGAGCGCGAGATCGCCCGGGGCCGGGTCATCTCGCCCGCCGACGGTGTGGTGCAGAGCATCATGCCGTGGAAGGACGGGCGCACCCGCGTCGCGATCTTCATGAGCCCGCTGAACGTCCACGTCAACCGCGCGCCCCTCGCGGGCACGGTGACGTCCGTCGAGCACGTCCCCGGCGGCTTTGTTCCGGCCTTCAACAAGGAGAGCGAGAACAACGAGCGCGTAGTCTGGCATTTCGACACCGAACTCGGCGACATCGAGATGATCCAGATCGCCGGCGCGGTGGCCCGCCGCATCGTGCCCTACCTCCCCGAGGGCACGAAGGTCGAGCAGGGCGACCGAATCGGTCTGATCCGCTTCGGCTCGCGTGTCGACCTCTACCTGCCCGAGGGCGTGGAGGTCGCGGTCGAGGTCGGACAGAAGACCGTGGCTGGGGTGACTCGCATTGACCGTGATTGATCCGGAGACCCAGGCGGGCTGGGTGCCCGAGGCCGACGAGGCGGACGAAGAGGAGGAGATGCCCCTCTCTCTCCGTCTGTCGATAGCGGACACCCTCACGCTGGGCAACGCCACGTGCGGCTTCATGGCGGTGTACTTCACCACCACCGGCATCCTGATCCCGCACCTGACGGGCAAGGACGAGTCCGCGGGCATGGCGCGGCACAGCGCGGCCACGGCCGTCATCCTGATGCTCTGCGCGGCCGTCTTCGACCTGTTCGACGGACTGGTGGCCAGGAAGCTGCGCTCGTCCCCGATGGGCGCGGAGCTGGACAACCTCTCCGACCTGATCAGCTTCGGGCTCGCGCCCGCGTACTTCGTCCTCGTCTACGGCATGGTCGCCGACGACGCGCACCAGCGGATGGCGGCGCTGGGCGCGATCGTGGTGCTGCTGGCGGTCGTGCTCAGACTCGCCCGGTTCTCCTGCGTGACGATGAAGGACGGCATGTTCCAGGGCATGCCCAGCCCGTTCGGGGCGCTGACGGTCGTCTCGATCGTGCTCCTGGAGCTGCCCTTCGTGGCCACGCTCCTGGCCATCCTCGGCACCGCGTGGCTGATGGTGAGCCGCGTGGAGTACCCGAAGCCGCGGGGCCGCCTGGCCGGGGCCATGCTGTCCTGGATCGTGCTGAACATGGGCCTGCTGGCCGCCTGGGCCTTCGACGCGCCCAGCGGGCAGCTGCTGCTCCAGACGGGCTGCGCGCTCCAGCTGGTCATGGGCGCGGTGATCCCGCTGTTCGCCACGGCCCGCCGAGTGAACAACTTCCGCGACAACCGCCGCGAGGCGCGGGCGGCGCAGCTGCCCTGATCCTCCTCACCGGCACCCCGGGTGTGGCCCGAGCCCCTGCGGCTCGGGCCACACCCGTTTCGCGTTCAAGAGCTGTGCCCGATTGCCCGTTGAGCAGTCAATTACGGTTGTTTTCCGCCGAGTTGCGACAGTCCGCACGGGAGAGGACGGTGGATGGAGGGGGTTTGCCGTTGGCATGTGCCACGACCCAGGGGGTCCCCTCTCGCCATCTCGGACAGGATCCGACCATGACCAAGATCAACATCACAGACCGCAGCATCTCGTACCAGTCCACCATTCCGGCGAACGCCGGCGCGGAGGTGACCCTGTTCGTGCGGGAGTACGACGGCACCCCACCCACCCAGGACCACAGGCCGGTGCTGATGCTCCACGGCAGGAGCGCACCGGCGGCCGCGGCCTACGACCTCGTGCTGCCCCACGGCTTCGGCGACGGCGGCGCCGAGGACCGGTACAGCTGGGCGCAGTACCTCGCCAAAGCGGGCTACGACGTGTTCATCATGGACCTCCAGGGCAACGGGGAGTCCACGCGGCCGGACGTGATGAGCGATCCGTGCAACGCCAACCCGGCCCAGCAACTGCCGGTGCTGGTCCCCAACCCGCTGCCGCAGGTATGTGCCCCTCTCTACCCTCACCAGCTGGGCAACTCCGAGAGCGAGTGGGCGGAGCTGGACGCCGTGGTCCGGATGATCCGGGGTCTGTCCCCCGACCGGGACAAGCCGATCGAGTTCATCGGCTGGTCCGCGGCCGCGTTCGTGATGGGGCCCTACACCATCCAGCACCCGGAGAACGTCGCCCGCCTCACCCTGCTGGCCCCGATCTTCCCGCCCCGGGGCCGCTGGTCCACACAGCCCGACAACCCCTTCGGCCGCCCGCTCGACCCACAGGGGCTGCCGGTGTCCCTGCCGGTGTCCCAGCCGGCCGTCCTCTTCGGCTTCCCGCTGAACGTCAACAGCAAGTCCGGCTTCGCGCACTCGTGGGACATCGAGCAGGGCAGCCCCGAGCAGCGGGAGCCGGGCATGGACGACCAGGTGTGGGAGACGATGATCGCCACCGACGAGACCGGCCTGAAGTGGGGACCGCCCGCGGTGCCGTACGGCCCGCCCGCGGGCGTGCTGCGCTTCCGGAACACCTACTGGTGGGGCTGGAACGACCAGACCGCACCGCTGACGGACGCCACGGGCACCCCCGTGCTCGGCGGCCGGGTGCCCGTGCTCATCGTCTACGGCGCCCTGGACAAGCAGGCCAACAACGCGGCCACGCTGCCCCCGGTCGCGCACTTCTCCGTCCCGGACCTCTACGACGCCATCGCCGGGCCGCAGAAGCTCATGTTCTGCTACACGAACGCCGGACACATGATGGCCTGGGAACGCCCGGCCACGTTCCTGCACCACATGTCACGGCAGTGGTTGGACGACGGCAAGGTGGAAGGTCTCACGACCGGGAGCTACCTGCGGGACGCGGACGGCGAGCTCACGCCCCTGCAATAACCGCCGGGCGGGCGCGCCGCCCGCCCGCTGTCCGGCTCCCGCTCAGACCAGCCAGTCTCCCGCGATCCGCTCTGCCACGTCCTCAAGGATCGGCCCGGCGTCCGCCATGCACTTCGTGACGTCGGGCTCCACCGAGGTGAGGGGGTACGCCCGCTCGATCCCCGCCCGCAGCAGCGCCTCCTGAGGCAGAGCCAGCCGTCCGCACACCGCGACCACGGGCCTGCCCGCGGCCCGCGCCGCCGAGGCGACCCCCGCCGGTGCCTTTCCGTGCAGCGTCTGCTCGTCCAGCGACCCCTCGCCGGTGATCACCAGCGAGGCCCGCTCCAGCGCGGGCGCGAAGCCGAGGACGTCGAGCATGACCTCGATGCCGGGGCGGAAGCGGGCGCCCAGGAGGAGGGCGCCGTAGCCGATACCGCCCGCGGCGCCCGCGCCCGGCGCCGCGGCGTACTCGGCGGCCCGCGGCCCCACGGTCGCCTCCAGCACCTTCGCGTAGTGCGCGAGCGCCCCGTCCAGGGTGTCCACGTCGTCCGGCGAGGCGCCCTTCTGCGGGCCGTAGACGGCCGGTGCGCCCTTCGGCCCGGTCAGCGGATTGTCGACATCGCTCGCCAGTACCAGTTCGACCGAGGAGAGGCGGGGGTCCAGGCCGGACAGGTCGGCGCGGGCCAGGTCGGCGAGGCCGCCGCCGCCCGGGGGCACCGGCTCGCCGTCCTCGTCCAGGAACCGGGCGCCCAGCGCCGACAGCATCCCGGCACCGCCGTCCGTCGTGGCACTGCCGCCGACACCGAACACGATCGTCCGCGCGCCGGCGCCCAGCGCGGCCCGCAGCAGCTCTCCGGAGCCGTACGTCGAGGCGGTCAGGGGCGCGAAGACACCGGCCGGGAGCCGCTGGAGGCCGCTGGCCTCCGCCATCTCCACGACCGCGGTCGTGCCGCGCAGCGCGTACGCGGCCGTCACCTCCTCGCCCAGCGGCCCGGCGACCCGCACCTCGCGCCGCTCGAAACCGGCCGCGACCGCCGCGTCCACGGTGCCGTCGCCGCCGTCGGCCACGGGCAGCGCCTCGACCTCGACGTCCGGCACGACCCGGCGCAGCCCGGCCGTCACCCGCTCGGCGACCTGCACGGCCGTCAGCGAGCCCTTGAACTTGTCCGCGGCGACGAGCACCCGACAGGGCTCGTCCACGCTTGCGTCCGCCACCTTGCTTTCCCCTTGCTCTCCGGGCCCCGCGCACGTCAGGGCCAGTCGCGCCGCTGCGACCATAACCGCAAGCAGCCCCCGCCGTCATGCCCCGACCGAAAGCTGGGAAGCGGCTGGGGGCGCCCTGGGGAAACCGGGAGCGCCCTGGGAAAAACGGGTACACCCCACCCATGACCCTCCAGCCCGCCTCCGCCCCGCAGCGCACCGGGCCGGACCTCGCCGACCGCATCCACGGCGGCTGGCTCGGCCGGATCGCGGGCAACATGCTCGGCAAACCGGTCGAACAGGGCGAGGTGTGGACCCGCGACCGCATCGACCGCTACCTGCGCCGGGCCGGGGCGCTGCCGCTCACCGGCTATCTGCCCGAGCCCGTCGACCCGGCCGACCGGGCGGTGCTGCGCCCGGAGTGGCGGGCCTGCGTGCGCGGGGGCATCGCGGGCAGCTGCCGCGACGACGACGTGGACTACACGCTCCTCGGCCTGGACCTGCTGGAGACCCACGGCTTCGGCTTCAGCACCGAGCAGGTCGGCGGCCTGTGGCTGCTCAGGCTGCCGTATCTGCAGACCTTCACCGCGGAGCGGGCCGCGTACCGCAACCTCGTCGCGGGGCTCAGGCCGCCGCTGACGGCGACGTACCACAACCCCTACCAGGAGTGGATCGGGGCGCTGATCCGCGCCGACATCCACGGCTGGGTCTGCCCCGGCGACCCGGTCCGCGCCGCCGGGCTGGCCCGCCGGGACGCGGTGCTGTCGCACACCGGCAACGGGGTGTACGGCGCGATGTGGGCCGCCGCGCTGATCGCGGCGGCGTTCACCGCGCCGAGCGTGCGGGACGCGGTGGAGGACGGGCTCGGCGTGATCCCGGCGAGCAGCCGGCTCGCCCGGACCGTACGGCGGGTCACGGCCCTGCACGAGTCCGGGCTGTCCTGGCAGGAGACCCTGGCCACGCTGTCCGAGGAGACCGCCGGGCTCGGCTGGATCCACACCGTCCCGAACGCCGCCGTGCTGACCGCAGGACTGCTGTACGGCGACGACGACTTCACCCGGACCGTCGCCCTGACGGTGCGCGGCGGCCTGGACACCGACTCCAACGGGGCGACCGCCGGCTCGGTGGCCGGGGTCCGCACCGGCGCCGCCGGTATCCCCGCCCCGTGGACGGAGCCGCTGCGGGACACGGTACGGAGCGCGGTGTCCGGCTTCGACGGCGCACGGATCAGTGCGCTGGCGGAACGCACCCTGCGCCTGGCGACGGCCGCGCCGTAGCCGTGCGGCGGCTGGTTAGGCTGCCGCAATGACCACGACTGATGACTTCGCCACGTACATCGCGAGCCTGCCGCGCGTCCTCGCCGGTGCCGCCGTGCTCTTCCGGGACGCCGAGGGGCGGGTGCTGCTCGTCGAGCCCAACTACCGCGAGGGCTGGGCGCTTCCGGGCGGCACGATCGAGTCCGACGACGGCGAGGGCCCGCGCGAGGGCGCGCGCCGCGAGACGCTGGAGGAGATCGGTCTCGACCGGGCGCCGGGCCGGCTGCTGGCCGTGGACTGGGTGCGCGGCGAGGCCCGCCCGCCGCTGGTGGCCTACCTGTACGACGGCGGTGTCCTCACGGACTCCGACCTGAGGTCCGTCCGGCTCCAGGAGGAGGAACTGCTGTCCTGGCGCCTGGTGGCGCGCGAGGAGATCACCGACCACCTGCCCGGCGCGCTCGGCCGCCGCGTGCTGGTCTGCCTGGACGTCCTCGCGGACGGCTCCGGCACCGCGGAACTGGAGAACGGCCACCGGGTGGCCTAGCGGCGGCTTCTCGGGCCTCGTTCCCGGTTTGCGGCCGGTCCGGCGGAGTCGATGCTCAAAAAGAGGCATGCCGACCGATCGTGTGGACCGAACGCAGGGGTTGCGGAGCCTGCGGGCAACCGCGGCCGGGCAGAGAGCGGGTCCCGGATGAGGCTCGTCGTCGATCTCAACCGCTGCCAGGGATTCGCGCCGTGTGTGTTCCTCGCCCCGGACGTCTTCTCCCTGCACGGGAACGAGGCGCTGCTGTTCTCCCCCGCTTCGACGAGGCACAGCGTGACCGGGTGGAGAAGGCCGCCGCCGCCTGCCCGGTCCAGGCCGTCCTCGTCGACTACTCCGACGAGCCGACGCGGCGGGCGAAGCAGGTGGAGCCCCATGCCGGCTGACGCGGACACCGAGGTCCTGCGGCGCACGGGCCGCATCGTCGTCGTCGGTGCCTCGCTGGCCGCTTCGGGCCATCTTCGCGTTCCTCAACGGAAACGCACCCCGCACCAACCCGCTGCCGGTCGGATTCGGAGTCGGGGATCCTCGACTGAATGCGGGTGGCCTAGCGTGGGGCGGGGTGCCCGCGATGCCTATGCAACCGGCGCGCCAATGCCTGATTTGCGATACTTCGCATTAATGTCCTGTAAGTGAAATAAGTCGGTCTATCACAGATCGCATCCATTCACTTTCACGGAGACGACATGCACAAGCTTCGCAAGGTTGCCGTCCTGGTCGCCGCCCTCGGCAGCGTGGGAATCATGGCCGCTGGTACCGCCCACGCCGGCGGCGAGGGCGGCGGCCACGGCGACGGCTTCAACATCCAGCAGAGTTCCAAATGCAGGTCGCACGACCTGAACGCCGACGTCCTCGGCGAGGTCGGACTGATCAACGGCGCGCTGGGCAACGCGCTCAACGGCGAGGGCAACCCGGGCGCCCAGGCCAGCAGCCTCGGCTCGACCATGGGCTGCAACAACAGCGCGTTCTAATGGCAGGTGCGCCCCTCGGCGGATCGAGGGGCGCACCGCGTCTCGCATCAGGATGGATGTCGGACGCGCGACCGCCCCGTCTTTGTGGAGGAGCGGGGCGGTCGGTGCGGTCTCAGACCGAGATGTCCGGTGGGCCCGGTTGGCGCCGGGCCGGATCCCAGGATGCCACGACAGGCAAGCCGGGTTCTCCACATCCGGCAGGCCCGCCACAGCAGTTCGGCGCTCCGGCAGCGGTGGTGTGCGCACAGCCGGCCACTGATGCCGTCGACGCGGTGTTCGAGGCGTCAGGGCCGCCTGAGCCGACCAAGTTGACCGTTCAAGGCCGACGTCGCCGCGTTCGAGGCCGCCGGGCGGATCCAAGCCCTCCCCGGCCACAGCGGGTACTCCCTGACCGCCGATACCCATACCTCGGTGTTGCCCCGGTTCGAGAAGGCCGAGGCCGAAGCACCGGTCGCCCCGGTGCCTTCAGGCAAGGCTCCGACCTGGTACATCTCGGTGCTTCGGCGGGCGAGAGGGGGCGGGACAGCTGGATTCGAATCAGCGTGTCCTGGTTTCGAAGTCCAGCAGACGGCGCTTGCGGTCCAGGCCGCCGCCGTAGCCGGTGAGGTCTCCGCTCGCGCCGATGACCCGGTGGCAGGGCACGATGATGCCGATCGGGTTCCTGCCGTTGGCGAGGCCGACCGCGCGGGAGGCCCGGGGATTGCCGAGGGCGTCGGCGAGTTCGCCGTAGGAGCGCGTCTCGCCGTACGGGATGCGGGTGAGCTGGTCCCAGACGCTGCGCTGGAACGGCGTTCCGGCCAGGCGCAGTTCGAGGGAGAACTCGGTCAACTCGCCCGCGAAGTAGGCCGACAGCTGCTCCTCTGCCGCCGTGAAGGGGGCGTCGCCGAGGCTGCCGGGGCCGCCGAGGGACTCCTCCGGCGGGCGGTGGCGCTGCCCGGCCATGTACAGGCCGCACAGCGCGCCGTCCTCGGCGACGAGCGTGAGGGGGCCGTAGGGGCTGGGGATGACGGTGTGCTGTTTCATGTGTCGCCGGTCCTTGTACGTGTACGGGCTCAGACGGGAAGGAAGTTGATCGGGTGGCGGTCGGTCGCCCACAGGTACTGCACCGCGTACGCCCGCCAGGGCCGCCAGGTCTCGGCGCGGGCGGTGAGGGCGGCGGGGGTGGCCGGCAGCCCCGACTCGGCCGCGGCGCGGCGGATTCCGAGGTCGGTGGGGAGGAAGGCGTCGGGGTCGCCCAGGGCGCGCATGGCGATGACGTCGACCGTCCAGGGGCCGAAGCCGGGCAGGGCGAGGAGCCGGGCGCGGGCCTCGGACCAGTCGGACTCGACGCCCAGGTGCAGGGTGCCGTCGGCGAGTTGGCGGACGAGGGTGGTGAAGGTCGTACGCCGGGTGCGGGGCATGGCCAGCGTGTCGGGGTCCGCGCCGGCGAGGGCCTCGGGGGACGGGAAGAGGTGGGTGAGGCCGCCCTCGGGGTCGTCCAAGGGCTTGCCGTGCGCGGTGACCAGACGGGCCGCGTGGGTGCGGGCGGCGGCCGTGGACACCTGCTGGCCGAGGACGGCACGGACCGCGAACTCCGCCTCGTCGACCGTGCGCGGCACCCGGCGGCCCGGTGCCTTGTCGACCAGGGGTGCGAGGAACGGGTCGGCGCGCAACCGGTCGTCGACGGCGACCGGATCGGCGTCCAGGTCGAGCATGCGCCGGCAGCGGCTGATCGCCACGGTCAGGTCGCGCAGGTCGCCGAGGGTGAGCCGGCAGGCGATGTGGTCGGGGCGCGGGGCGAGGGAGACGATCCCGTGGCCGTACGGCAGGCGCAGCGTGCGCCGGTAGCTGCCGTCGCGCCATTCCTCGACGCCGGGTACGGCGGTGGCGGCGAGGTGGCCGAAGAGGTTGTCGGGGTTGAGCGGGGCGCGGAACGGCAGCCGGAGAGTGAGCGTGCCCGGGGTGCTCGCCGGACCGCTGCGGGGGGCCTTCGCGCGCAGCTCGCTCGGGGAGAGGGCGAAGACCTCGCGGACGGTGCCGTTGAAGGTGCGGATGGAGGAGAAGCCGGCCGCGAAGGCGATCTCCGCCATGGGCAGCGCGCTGGTCTCGATGAGCAGCCGCGCGGTCTGGGCGCGCTGGGCGCGGGCGAGCGCGAGGGGGCCGGCGCCCAGTTCGGCGAGGAGCTGGCGCTCGACCTGGCGGGTGCTGTAGCCGAGCCGGGCGGCGAGTCCGGGCACGCCCTCGCGGTCCACTACGCCGTCGGCGATCAGCCGCATGGCCCGGGCGACCAGGTCGGCGCGCTGGTTCCACTCCGGGGAGCCGGGGCTGGTGTCGGGGCGGCAGCGCTTGCAGGCCCGGAAACCCGCCTGCTGGCAGGCGGCCGCGCTCGGGTAGAACGTCATGTTCTCCGGCTTGGGCGGGACGACGGGGCAGCTGGGCCGGCAGTAGATCCGGGTGGTCAGGACGGCGGTGAAGAACCATCCGTCGAATCGCGCGTCCTTGGACTGCACGGCGCGTACGCAGTGTTCCCGGTCGAGGTGCGTCGCTGTCTGCATGCTTCAAGGATCGACCACGGGCACCGGCTGCCGCTGGCGGAAATCCGACACCAGCGTTCCCCGGCGTGGGGCGGGGCGGGTCCCCGTCCAGCACCTAGGGGGTGTCGGTGCTCGTGCCCACGCCGTGCCGGAAGGCGGCGATCCACTCGGCGGTGTGGCGCAGTCCGCCGAAGGTGTAGAAGTGCACCTTGACCGTGCCGTGCCGCTCGGGGTCGTAGCGCCGGGCGAGGGTGTGCAGGAAGCGGTCGGGACCGGTCGTGCCCATGAGGTTGGTCAGCGAGAAACCGTACTTGCGGGCGACGGAGGCGCTCGTCGCGACGCCGAACCGGGTGGCGTAGCCGAGCAGCCGGCGCACCCCGGCCGGGCCGGGCACGCCGATGCGGACGGGGAGGTGGACGCCCCGGGCGCGGGTGGCCTCCAGCCAGGTGAGGACCGGCTCGACGTCGAAGCCGAACTGGGTGATGACGTCACCGTCGAAGCGCTGCGCCCCGATGACCCCGGCCTTGTCGGTGAGCGCCGACCAGAGCGTGCCGTCGGCTATCGCGGGGTGGCCCTCGGGGTAGCCGCTGATGCCCACGTGCCGGACGCCGTGGCGCTGGAGCAGGCCGGTGCGCAGGACGGCGAGGGAGTCCTCGTAGGGGCCCTCGGGGCGGGCGGGGTCGCCGCCGACGACGAAGACGTTGTCGGCGGTGCCGTCCTCGGCGAGGGCGGACAGGAACGCGTCGAGGGCGTCGCGGGAGGGCAGGCGGCGGGCGGAGACGTGCGGCACGGGGACGAAGCCGAGCCGCTTGACCGCGCGGGCGGCCGCGCGCCGCATGCCGAGGTCCTCACCGGCGAGGAAGGTGATGTTGATCCGCGTACCCGGCGGAATGCTGTCGCGGGCCTCCTCCAGCCGGGACACGTCCTTGCCGGTCATCTCCAACGAGAAGTCGTCCAGCAGAGCGGAACCGACCGCCGGCATGACGCTGACACCGGGCTTCATCGCGCTCCTCGTACGGGTGGGGTCCTGACCTCGGCCGATGATGTCACGGTTCTCGCCGCCAGCGGTGAGCACCTGGGCACGGAGGTATTCCCCAGCACCCCCGCCGGCAGGGCTCGTGCGATCAGCTGGGCCGGACGCCGCGCCGGTGGGGACCTCGGTGCCCTGTGGGTCATCGAGGGTATGGGCAGCTACGGGCCCCGATCGCCCGGCAGACTGCACGTCTCGGCTACCGGGTGGTGGAAGCCGCCAGAACGGGCCGCGCCGACCGCCGCGGAATCGGCAAGTCCGACCCGATCGACGCCCGGCGCACAGCCGCAGCCGTGCTTCCGCTTCCCGAAGAACAGCTGCGCACCCCGCGGATGGACGAGGGGATCCGGGCGGCAGCCCAGATCCTTCTCACCGCCCGGGACGAACTCACCGGCGAGCGAACCAGGGCCGTGAACGCCTTGACCGCCCTCGTGCGCATCGCCGACCTCGGCATCGACGCCCGACGACCCCTCGGCGCCAGGCAGGTCGGCGACATCGCCCACCGGCGCCCCCGTGAGGAGGACCTCGCCACCACGACAGCCCGCACCGAGGCCGTCCGGCTCGCCAGGAGGATCCTCGCCCTTGACGCCGAGATCACGGACAACATGAACCGGATAGGGCAGCTCGTCCACGCCAGTCCTGCCGCGGACCTCCTCGACGAAACCGGGATCGGCCCCGTCACCGCCGCCACCGTCCTGGTCGCCCGGTCCCACCCAGGCGTGTTCGCGACGAGGCCGCGCTTGCCGCCCTCGCCGGAGTGAATCCCATCCCCGCCTCGTCGGGCAACACCAGTCGCCACCGGCTCAACCGCGGCGGCGACAGGCGTCTCCACCGCGCCCTTCCCGACGCCTCTATCGCCGTCTCAACAGCGCCGCTTCGGCGAATACGGGGGTTGACGGGACATAGAAGCGTGATTGAAGGCCGGTGCCCCTGTTGAGGCGCCGGCCTTGCCAAGCCCGCCCGTGCGGGGCTCAGGCGCAATGGCACCTCGGCTCAGTCAGCCGAGTTGCCGGGCGAACGCCTCGTACCCTCGATCGTCGAAAAGGACGAACCGGACCTCTTCGACCGCTGTGGCCGTGTTCCGTACCGTCTCCACTGCGATTCGGGCCGCATCCTCCATCGGCCACCTGTACACGCCGGTGGAGATCGCCGGGAACGCAACCGTCCTGGCACCCAACTCGTCGGCTACGTGAAGCGACTCCCGGTAGCAGGAGGCGAGCAGCTCCGAGCGGTCCTCGCCGGCGCTGTACACCGGGCCCACGGTGTGGATGACCCAGCGGGCGTCGAGGGCGCCCGCCGTGGTGGCGACCGCCCGGCCCGTGGGCAGGCCCTTGCCGTACCGGGAGGCGCGCAGGGCGCGGCACTCCTCCAGGACGGCGGGGCCGCCGCGGCGGTGGATGGCGCCGTCCACCCCGCCGCCGCCGAGCAGCGAGGAGTTGGCGGCGTTGACGATCGCGTCGGCGCTCTGCCGGGTGATGTCGCCCTGGACGAGGGTGATGAGGGTCATGTCGTCCGTCTCAGTCTCCGCCATACGGCTTTGGCCGCGTTGTGCCCCGACATGCCGTGCACACCGGGTCCCGGCGGGGTGGCCGAGGAGCAGATGAAGACGGCCGGATGGGGCGTGTGGTAGGGGAACAGGGACAGTCTGGGGCGCAGGAGCAGCTGAAGTCCGGAGGCCGCGCCGCAGGCGATGTCCCCGCCGACGTAGTTGGCGTTGTGCGCGGCCAGCTCGGCGGGGCCGGCGGTGGCGCGGGCGAGCACGCGGTCGCGGAAACCGGGGGCGAAGCGCTCCAGTTGGCGTTCCAGGGCGTCGGTGAGGTCGCCGGACCAGCCGTTCGGCACATGGCCGTACGCCCAGAAGACCTGTTTGCCCTCGGGCGCGCGGGTGGGGTCGACGATGCTCGGCTGCACGGTGATCAGGAACGGCCGGTCGGGGGCGCGGCCCTCGCGGGAGGCGGCCCGCAGGGCGGTGCCGATGTCCGCCTTGCTCGGGCCGAGCTGGACGGTGGTGGCGACGCGGGCCTCGGGCGCGGTCCAGGGCACCGGTCCGTCCAGCGCGTAGTCGATCTTGAAGGCGCCGGCGCCGTAGCGGTAGCGCGCGTAGAGGTCGCCGAAGCCGGCGATGCGGGCGAGCGCGGTGGGCGAGGTGTCGAAGACGTACGCGCGCGCGGGCGGCAGGTCGTCCAGGCGCTTGACCTCGTAGTCGGTGTGCACCGCGCCGCCGAGGTCGGCCAGGTATCCGGCGAGGGCGTCGGAGATCGCCTGGGAGCCGCCGCGCGGCACCGGCCAGCCGCGGGCGTGCGCCGCCAGCGCGAAGACCAGGCCGATCGCGCCGGTGGCCAGGCCGTCGAGCGGTGACATCACATGCGCGACGAGACCCGCGAAGAGGGCCTTGGCCCGCTCGTCCTTGAAGCGGCGCATCAGCCACGTGGACGGCGGGAGCCCGGCCAGGCCGAAGCGGGCGAGGGTGACGGGGTCACGCGGCAGCGCGGTCAGGGGCAGGGACATGAAGTCCCGTACGAGGGTGTCCCAATGGGGGAGGAACGGCTCGACCAGTCTGCGGTACGCGCCGGCGTCGCGCGGTCCGAAGGAGGCGGCCGTCTCGGCCACCGAGCGGGACAGCACGGCCGCGCTGCCGTCGGGGAAGGGGTGCGCCATCGGCAGCTCGGAGTTCAGCCAGCGAAGGCCGTAGCGCTCCAGGGGGAGGGCGCGGAACGCCGGCGAGCTGACGCCGAGGGGGTGGGCGGCCGAGCACGGGTCGTGCCGGAAGCCGGGGAGGGTCAGCTCCTCGGTACGGGCGCCGCCGCCGACGGTGGACCTCGCCTCGAACAGGGCGACGGAGAAGCCGCGGCGGGCCAGCTCCACGGCAGCGGTCAGTCCGTTGGGCCCCGCACCCACCACGACCGCATCGAGCATCGACGGCACGTCTCGGTCCCCTTCGTCAGCCGATGGCCACAGGGGACCAGGATAGGCCGGTGCACCGGCACGATCCCGGTCCGGGCCCCGACGCTCAGGCCGCCGTGCGCAGCAGTTCCACCACACGACGGGCGGTCGCCGTGTCGCGGGCCGCCGTGAACGGCAGGGCGTTGCCCCCCGTCACCCGGAACGGTTCGCCGCCGCGGGTGAGGTGGGCGCCGCCCGCCTCCTCGACCAGGAGCAGGCCGGCCGCGTGATCCCACGCCGCTTCCCAGGTGAACGCGATGCAGTCCAACTCGCCCCTGGCTATGGCGAGATACTCCAGGCCCGCCGAGCCGCACGGGCGCGGGGCGAGGCCGTCGGTCCACAGGACGCTCAGCGAGCGCTTCTCCTCGTCGGTGGTGTAGTCCGGGTGGGAGGTGGCGACGACGAGGTCACGGCCCGGCGCGGGCCGGCCCGCGGCCAGCCGCTCGCCGTCGAGGAAGGCGCCCCGGCCGCGGACCGCGGTGGCCATCCGGCCGCGGGCGGCGGCGTAGGTCCAGGACGCCAGGGTCACGCCCCGGTGGGCGAGCGCCACCAGGGTGCAGAAGCCGTCGTCGCCGTGCACGAATTGGCGGGTGCCGTCGACCGGGTCGACGATCCAGACGGGGGCGTCGCCCTGGAGCACGTCGTACGTCGCAGGGTCGGCGTGCACCGCCTCCTCGCCGACCACGACCGATCCGGGCAGCAGGGCGCCGAGCGCCTCGGTGAGCCGCTTCTCGGCGAGCCGGTCGGCGTCCGTCACCAGGTCGTGCGGTCCGCTCTTCTGGTCCACGTCGGCCGCGGACAGTCGGCGGAAGCGGGGCAGGATCTCGGCCGCGGCGGCCTGGCGCACCGCCTCCTCCACGTCGGCCGAGCAGCGCGTGAGAAACTCGTCGATGGTTTCCGTCATCTGTTCGATCATGTGTCCATGAGAGCACACCCCGCTGACAATCCCCTCCCGCCCGGTGCACACCAGGTGGAATCGGGATGAAGAGCGGGGGCCGCCCGCGCCGTCAGCGGCCCACCGCGTACCCCTGCATCCCGCGCGGGTTCGCCGCCGCGGACAGCACGCCCGTCTCCGGGTCCCGGGCGACCGCGCACAGCCGGCCCTCGGACCAGGCGGCGCCGACGGTGACGTCGTGGCCGCGCCGTCGCAGCTCCTCGACCACGCCGGGGTCCGTGCGGGACTCCACGGTCACGCTGCCGGGGCGCCGGCCGCGCGGGTAGAACGAGCTGGGGAAGCTGTCGTTGTGCCAGTTCGGGGCGTCGACGGCGCCCTGGAGGTCGAGGCCGCCGCGGACGCGGGCGCGCAGGGTCGCGGCCAGGAGGAAGTGCAGCTGCCACTGGTCCTGCTGGTCGCCGCCGGGAGTGCCGAACGCCAGCACCGGCACGCCGTCGCGCAGCGCGAGGGACGGGGTGAGCGTGGTGCGCGGACGGCGGCCGGGGGTGAGGGAGTTCGGCAGGCCCTCCTCCAGCCAGGTCATCTGCAGGCGCGTGCCGAGCGGGAAGCCCAGCTCGGGCACGACGGGGTTGGACTGGAGCCAGCCGCCGCTGGGGGTGGCCGCGATCATGTTGCCCCAGCGGTCGACGACGTCCAGGTGGCAGGTGTCGCCGCGGGTGGTGCCGTCGTCGGCGACGTGCGCCTCGCCGGGGAACTCGGCGACGGTCGGCTCGCCCGCGCCCATCGGGTCGAAGCCGTGGTCGCCGCTCTCCACGCGCGCGTACGCCTGCGCGGGCAGTCGCGGGGTGCGGCCGCCGGGGCTGCCGGGCCGCAGCTCCCAGGAGGCCTTGGCGCCGACCAGGGCGCGCCGGCCGGCGTTGTAGTCGTCCGACAGCAGCTCGGCGAGGGGCACCTCGGCGGCGTCGCCGTACCAGGCCTCGCGGTCGGCCATGGCCAGCTTGCAGTTCTCGATGAGCAGGTGGACGTAGTCGGCGGAGCCGTAGGCGGGCAACTCCTGCGGCAGCAGGGCGAGTTGCTGGAGGAGGGCCGGGCCCTGGCTCCAGGGGCCCACCTTGCAGACGGTCCAGCCGTTCCAGTCGTACGTCACGGGGGTCTCGTACGTCGCCGACCAGCCGGCGAGGTCGGCCTCGGTGAGCGTGCCGGTGTGGCGGGCGCCGCTGGTGTCCATGGTGGGCAGCCGGGACCGGCGCAGCAGGGCCTCGGCGATGAAGCCGGAGCGCCACACCGCGCGCGCGGCGTCGATCCGCGCCTCCCGGTCGCCCGCGCCGGCGGTCTCGGCCAGCAGCCGCTTCCAGGTGGCGGCGAGGGCGGGGTTGCGGAAGCGCTCGCCGGGCCGGGGCGCCCGGCCGCCCGGCAGGTACACCTCGGCGGACGAGGTCCACTCCGTCTCGAACAGCTCCCGTACGGTCTCCACGGTCGCGCCGAGCTTCTCCACGGGCGCGTGCCCGTGCTCGGCGTATCCGATGGCGTACTCCAGGACGTCGTCGAGGCTCTGGGTGCCGTGGTCGCGCAGGAGCAGCAGCCAGGCGTCGAAGGCGCCGGGCACGGCGGCCGCGAGCGGTCCGGTGCCCGGTACGAGATCGAGGCCCAGCCCGCGGTAGTGGGCGACGGTGGCGCCGGCCGGGGCCACGCCCTGCCCGCACAGCACGCGTACGTCGCCGCCCGCCGGGGCGAGCAGGATCGGCACCTCGCCGGCCGGCCCGTTCAGGTGCGGCTCCACCACGTGCAGCACGAACGCTCCGGCCACGGCGGCGTCGAAGGCGTTGCCGCCGCGCTCCAGGACCGCCATCGCCGACTGGGAGGCCAGCCAGTGCGTCGAGGACACCATGCCGAACGTGCCTTGCAGAGTGGGCCGGGTGGTGAACACGGTGCGGCTCCTGGGCTCGGGTACGTCTCCCGGGTGATCGTACGAGCGTGTGCGCCTCCCGGGAACACGGCGTCCCGACCAGCCGTTGATCTCGTGCGGGAGACAGAAGTGCGGGAGTACGGAGGCCCGGGCAGTGCACGGTGAGTACAAGGTGCCCGGCGGCAAGCTCGTCGTCGTGGACCTGGCGGCCGAGGACGGCGTGCTGCGGCACGTGCGCGTGGCGGGCGACTTCTTCCTGGAGCCGGACGAGGCGCTGGACACGGTGAACCGCGCGCTGGAGGGCGCCCCGGCGGACACGGACGCGGCGGGGCTGGCCGCGCGGATCGACGCGGCGCTGCCCCCGGGGACGGTGATGTACGGCCTGACCTCGGAGGGCGTCGCCGTCGCGGTGCGCCGGGCGCTGGCCCGCGCCACGGACTGGACGGACTACGACTGGCAGCTGATCCACGAGAGCCCGCAGCCGCCCGCGCTGCACATGGCCCTGGACGAGGTGCTGACCGCCGAGGTCGCCGCGGGCCGCCGCCCGCCGACCCTGCGGGTGTGGGAGTGGGGCGCCCCGGCGGTGATCATCGGCAGTTTCCGGTCACTGCGCAACGAGGTGGACCCGGAGGGTGCCGCGCGGCACGGCATCGAGGTGGTGCGGCGGCTCTCCGGCGGCGGCGCGATGTTCGTCGCACCGCGAACCGACCGTGCTACTCACTGTCCCGGTCCCGGCATCTCCGCTGCTCGGGCTATGGCGACCGGTACCGACGCCCACCGGTCGACGGCCTCCCCACCGTCTGCGCCAACCACGTCGACTCGAAGTCCTGCCCCGCCAGCGGCACTTACATGTCCCCGGCCGTCGCGGAAAAGTGGTTCCTCGATCGAGTGGCTCGACCGCGAGGCACTTTCGTACACCGCAGATCGCAAGGCGCGTCGACGCAGTTCGACATCCGCTGCGAGGCCTCGGCCCGAAACCAGCCGCCTTTCACGAAGCCCGGTGCCCGGCAGACGACCGAGAACGCAGGAGTTCAACCAGTGACGATGCCAACCTCCCCCAAGGGAAAGGGCTACACGCTCGACGCCTGAAGCGGATTACACATGGAGGACCACGAGGGCAATTCCCGTTCGATGTGCTCCCGACTCATCTCCGTGTAGTCAGGCGGAACGTCGCCGATCCCGTCTACTTCTAGAACGTAGAATTCCGCCTGCTTACCCGCGACGTCGAGTTGGGCGTCAGGGAAGAATTCAAACTTCGCGCGAAATGAATCGGCAGCTCGGTCAGGCAGGCTTGATACTACTGTAAGGGCCGCGAGAGGAACTTGGGCTGCCGAGGACTTCCAGCCGAAGGAGCTCAGTCCGCGCACGACAAGTAGTGCCGCGTTTCCGGCGTCGAATTGCAGCGAGGTGCGCAGTTCGAACAGGAGCGCAGCCGTCGAGGTCAGCTGGCACACGCGGGAGTCAAGCAACTGGGCTTCTTGCAGGGCGTCGGCCTCCCTCAGGGGATCCGGGTCCGCCGCCTCGACGAGAGCAGAGATTTCGCGCCTCGCTGCAACGAGATTGTTCACTGAGATCATGGAATCGGGATGTGATTGTAAGGGTCAGCTTTACTGACCGTCTGACCGGTTAGAGGGTTGACTGATTGTCCGGCCTTGTTCATGTAGACCACGTATCCATTGGGGTACTGATACTTTCCTGTCGTTACCGGATCCATGACTCGGACTTGCGTAACCCGGGGATCGATTCCCTTGGTGCCGGCTGGAATATCGTAAGCCCAACCCTTCCCTGTTGCGACCGGCGTGCCGGTTGCACCCTTGGGGAGAGGCAGTGTCTCCCCGGCGGGGCCCGTCACCGAGGCAATGTTGCAGGGATTCAGCCCGAGAGGATCTGATATCGACAGAGGCGCTGCCACATACACGTGGTGGTTGGGCGCCGGTTCAAGGCCGAGGGGGGTCGGGGCTGAGGTAACGGGCGGTCTCGGGGTCGTAGTAGCGGAAGTGATTGTAGTTCAGGCCGGTTTCAGCATCGGCGTACTGCCCGGGGAATCGGAGTGGGCATTCCACTGATGTCTGGCTGTCTGCTACTGCGGGAAGCTCGGTCCCCCATAGCGCGGTGCGATGCTGCCATGCCACCTCGCCGTCATCGGTAACCAGTTCGGTAGGAGTTCCTACGAGATCGGTGACAGTCGCGTGGAAGCGCGTGCTGCGATCCACGTTTGTATCCTCGGCGAGCTGAGCCAGGAAGGATGTCCCCGGAGTGCGCGTGCGACACCAGTGATCGGTCTGGGTGAGTGGGCGGTGAGTTCCTGGAGCGTAGGCCCAGGTGGTGGACCGCCCATCGGCGCCGGTCTGTTCTGCGAGCCGGGTTTCGTCCCAACTGAAGTCAGTTGTCGCAGCTGCGCAGCCGTCGGTGGCCTCGCGGAGTTTGGAGATGCGGCGGCCGAGTGGGTCATAGCTGTAGCGCCAGCACGCTCCGTCAGGAGTGACCACTGCCGTGAGTCGGTCGTCCGCATTCCAGGTGTAAGTCCAGGTGCGAGTCTGACCATTGAGTAGTTTGCGAGACTTGCGGACCAGCCGTCCCTGGGGATCATGTTCGTATGCGGTGCGGCCCGCGGCGCGCAGTGATGGCGTCAACTGTCCGTCTCTTGTGGCAGCTAGAGATCCTCGTCACGATGGCGGCCCTCGATCTCAGCGGGGAGCACAACCGGCGCCACCGCGCGGCCAACACCCGACGCGGCCTGGCCGGCCTGATCAAGGTCGTCACCGGATCCCTCAGCCAGCTTCCCTGCGAGGCGGAGCGCTTCGATGTGGACGAGTCCCTGGAGGTCCTGTGCCATGGCGCCGACCGGGACGTCTCACTGACCGAGGCCGTCCGCATAATCAAACCAGACCGAGCCCTGATCTTCTCCGACATCGTGGCGGCCGAGGAGATTCCGAACGAGGCCGTGCGGCGCGCGCTGTCCCGTCTCGGCGTGCAGATCCGGGCACCGCCATCGCCCTATTCGTAACGCCTGTCCAGACGGGGCCTGCAGACCGACTCCGAGAACCGCATCACCCACCACACGCGCCTCGACAAGGAGGTGCCCCGCCACACGCCCCAGCTGCGCAGCGTCATCAGCCCGCTCCACCTCGACGACCTGCTGGCCAATCTGCCCCTGTGGACCGACATCACCCGCCGCCAGCTACTGCGCTGGGGCCTCTTCCACGGCCGCCGCACCACACCCCGAACCAGCTCCTGCCACAGCATCGACAAGCCACCTCCACACACATGCTTCGCCGTTGATCCGAGCTGGCTGCTCACCCCCACTCGCCCAAGATTCAGCCCTCCTCCGCCACCGTCCCCAGACAGAGCCGCAGGTAGTGGCAGACGAGTCGGGCTGTACGCCGGGGACTGTCCGGCACTCTGTCCCAAACCCCGCTGATCTGCACATAGGTCAGGTTGGGACGACTGCGATGCACAACGCGTGCACAATCCCGACGGCTCGGCCCGGCGACGTCATCGGGTGTTGATTGCAACGCCGGGCTGTGATGGCACCTGGGCGCCGCGTGCGCTCGCAGTCCGGGTCACACGCTCGGCTCGGGGCTTGAGCGCGGCCTCCGGCAAGCCGGGAGGTGCGGTGATGCCGTACAGCTCCTCGAACGAGGCGGGCGCGTTCTCCCAGTCCACCTCCCATACCAGGTAACCATAGGTGTCCAGGGTCTCGGCGAGCCGTGCGTGCCGCATACGCGCCTGCACCTTGCGCGGCTCCAGGCCCGACGCCACCAGGACGGCGTCGGCGAAGTGACGCAGGTCCCGGAAGGTCGCGTTCTCCGGGACCGGAATCCCTCGTGCGCGGGCCCTCTGTTTGGCCAAGTCGAATTCCTGACACAGAGTCTTTTCCCGGACGGGTGTCCAGTAGCGGGTCACTGTGACCAGGTCACTGTACTCCGCCGAAATCGGCGGCAGCCCCCGTCGCTCGCGCCTGCGCAGGGCCGCGGGCTTCAATGGTGCCCTCCACCGGGCTAGATGCGCCTCGTACTCGCCGCGTAGGAAGGTTCCAACAGCGAGTGGCGCACGGCTCGCGTCGGTCTTTAGCGGTACGGCCTTTCCGCGCTGCCGTTGCTCCTCGACCAGCTGTTGTCCGGGAACCGTCTCCATGTCGGAACGACGGACTCCGGCGGCTTCCATGGCGCGCAGAGCTTGCAGCGAGCCGAACCAGATCAGAATCCGGTACCGGGGAACGATCTCATCGGCCAGAGCGACCACGTGCTGCCACGTCAGCCGGACTCCTCGACCGGTCCCCTTCGGCAGCCGAATACCCGCAACCGGATTGTCTTCCAGGTACCCGTCCTCTACCGCCATGGAGAGCATGGCCGAGAGCGCCTTCTTCACCCCGGAACGGGTGGTGTCGGGCATTCCCCGGCTCTTCAACGTCGTGAAGAAGTCCCGGTACTCTCCCCGCTTCACATCGCCCATCGGCATTGAGCCGAGTTCCGGAACGACGTGTCCCCGGAGCCGGTATCCGTAGGACTCGACGGTGCCCTGACGGCGTTCATGCCGCGACAGGAACGTCTCGACATAGTCGCTGATCTTCGGCGTCGTGCTCATGGCGTTCCGGGCCCGGTGGGGGAAGGGGTCCCTGCCTTCCTCGACAGCGGCACGCTGGCTCCGCGCCGGCAATACGACCGCAGCAGGCCGTACAAGTCCGCCGAAGTGCACAGCACTTCGCGGCGGGCCCCGGATTCCTCTCCTGTGCGCTATACGCGGACGGCGCACTCAACGTCAGCGATCAACTGCGAGAGCACCTGCTCGACTTCGCTGAATCGCTCCTCGCTGGTCTGCCAGATCCTCCAGGCTTCTTCAACGCGGTCCCGGAGTTCCGCCGGAGTCACGGCCGCGCCGGCTCGGACTCCCGTGTACCCCTCAAGGCACGAGCGACGCCGGGCACGGTGCTCAGGAGGACGCCGGACTTGGGCGGAGGCTCACCCGAGAGCAGCGCAGAAACAGGCACCCCCAGCTCACGCGCGAGTCGGGCCAGCACATCGGGCGACGGCGTCTTCTTCCCGGTTTCGATCAAGGACAGGTAGCGCTCGGTGATCCCGCACAGGCCTGCGATGGCGGCCTGCGAGCGGTTACCGTTCTTGCGCCTGTAGTGCCTGACCTGCCGCCCGAAGGGCAGCTTCGGTGAATCTACCATCGGCCCTCCCGACTTCCGCCAGGGTAGGGCTGTCTTCCGCGTCGCGGACACTTTCCGCAACGATTGGGGGACTCAGCGCATCCGCTTGGACGTCCAGTTCGAAAGGGCTCGTCGCATGCCACAGCTCGTCTTGTGGGACATCGACCACACACTCATCGACACGCGCGGCGTCGGACGCAGGCTGTCCGCCGCAGCCTTCGAGGAAGTGACCGGACAAGCGATGCGCCAACAAGCCAAGATCGACGGAAGCCGTCATCTTCCGGGAGACCGCCAAGCTCCACGGCCTCACCACCGACCGAGCCGACTTCGAGCGGTTCGCGGCGGCACTCACAGCCCAGCACATCCGGCACGCCGCCGAACTACGCGAGCAAGGTCACGCACTGCCCGGCGCCGCAGCCGCCCTCGACACCCTCGCCGCCGCCGGACTCCGGCAGACTGTCGTCACCGGAAACGTACGCACGTCGCCGAGACCAAGCTCAACGTCTTTGGCCTGGACACCCACATCCACTGGGACGACGGCGCCTACGGCGAGGACGCCGACCTCCGGCCAGAACTCGTGAAACTGGCGCTCACCCGCTCATCCGCCGCGGCCCCGGAGACCGTTCTGATCGGCGACACACCCGCCGACGTCGAGGGCGGTCTCGCCGCCGACGTCCGCATCATCGCCGTCGCCACGGGACGCAGCTCCCCCGAGGAACTGCGCGCGGCGGGTGCCCACGCTGTGATCCCCGACCTGACGTCCGCAGACGGCCTGTTGAAGCTGGTCACAGGGAGTAACCCGTAGGTGCTGCCAACCGATCCCGTCGGAGCTGTGTCACCTGCGGCCAGCCCTTTGTCGCCCGCGGTGGCATGATCCGTCAGATCGCCGCTGGACCGTGGAGGAGACCTTCCAGAGCTCAAAGACCCTGGCCGGACTGGACGAGCACCAGGTCCGCCTCGGGAACTCCTCGCACCGCGGGGCCACCCTCGCCCTGCTCGCCCACGCCTTCCTCGCCGTCACCGCCGCCGTCGAACGACAAGGCCAGGCCCCCGCCGACGACGGAACCAGCCCCGACGGACTGATCGCTCACCTGCAACGATCCAACGCCTGTTCACCGTCCTGCTCCCGCAGCCCGCCCGAGACCTCGCACACCGGCTGCACTGGTCCCTCTGGCGACGACGCCACCAAGCCAGAGCCTGCCGCAGCCACTACCGTCGCCAAGCCGCCCTGCAACCATGAAGATCACATCTCAGGCTTGAGCATTAACCGGCTGAGGGTGTGCCGCTAAAGCCCGCCTTATTTTATGCTGGCCGACAGTGGTCCTCGTGTAGAACGGGTCCATGCGGAGAAAAGTGCAGTCGTCGACTGCAACCGAAGGTGGGCCCGGACGTACTTATGCGTTCGTCGCCGTGATCGTGCGCGGGTTCTTGCGTCTTGTCGCACGGAGGGAATGGCGGGGTGCCCGCCATCTCCCCTGTCAGGGCGGATATATCACAGTGATCAACCACACGTCACATGTGGATCCACTCGTCTATGGGCATTTCCAGTACAAGAACGGCTTGCCGCCCAGATTCCTGATCAAGTCCTCGCTCTTCAGCGTGCCGGTGATCGGTGCCGTCCTGCGGGCCATCGGTCAGATCCCTGTGGAGCGCAACAGCCACCGAGCGGCGGACGCGCTGCAGGCCGCGGCCGAAGCGCTCGAACGCGGGCAGTGCGTGGCCATCTACCCGGAGGGGACCCTCACCACCGACCCCGATCTGTGGCCGGGGCGGCCCAAGACCGGGGCGGCCAGGCTGGCGTTGACCACCGGAGCGCCGGTCGTCCCGGTGGCTCAGTGGGGTTCGCACAAAATCGTTCCTCCTTATGGCAACAGCGGTCGACGCCTGCTGCCGCGCCCCACGCTGGTAGTCGCGGCGGGCCCTCCCGTCGACCTGTCCGACTTCTACGGCGCCGAACTCACGGTGCCGGTGCTGCGCCAGGCCAGCGAACGGATCATGGAAGCGGTGACGGCACTGCTGGAGGAGATTCGGGAGGAGAGGCGGCCGACCCGGGGGGACTGATTCCTTTTCAGCGTTGCGGCTTCATGGTGAGGCCGGTTGCGGTTGACGACATTCAATGGGGCTGCAGCGGCCCTTGGGGGGAGAGCCAAAACGCTCCCGCAGATCGCTGCCCACGCGATCTCCGCCTACACCCGCCCCATCGGCCTGGTCCTCGACCCCATATGCGGTATCGGCACCCCCCTCGTCGAAGCCATCCGCCTCGGCCGCAGTGCCCTCGGCGTCGAATACGAACCGAAGTAGCCCGAACCCGTCCGCCTCAACGCCGCCGTCGTTCCCCACGAAGGCGGCACCGGCACGGTGCACTGCAGCGACGCCCGCAAGCTCGCCGCCCTCATCCCCACAGCCTTTCAGTGCGAGGGGGATCTCGTGGTCACGTCACCGCCGTACGGCTCCACCGTCCGCAGGCAGGTCCGCTCCAGCCGAGAGACCGGCGAACCCAGTGTGGTCAAGAAGGACTACCGCTACACCACGACGCCGCAAATCTCGCCCACGTCGACGCCGACCGGCTCCTGGACTCCTTCGCCGAAATCCTCGCCCACTGCCGCCTCATGCTCCGTCCCGGCGGAACCGCCGTCGTCACCACCCGCCCCTGGCCCGCACGCGGCGAACTCATCGGCCTGTCCTCCGCCGCCCTCGTCGCCGGGAGAGCCGTCGGCTTGATCCGCACCGAACGCGGCGTCGCCCTCCTCGCCGGCATCCGCCTGATCACCCGCCCCTCGTTCTTCCAAATGAAGAACGTTCGCGGGAACCCAGGCGGTGTTGTTACGAACCCGTACGAGAAGAGGTGGCCGCGGCGGCCGCTGAATGAGCCGACCGGCAGCGGAAGACGACCGGCTTCGCCCTCGGACTCGCCGCGGAGCGCGGCGGCACCACCGCGGCAGGCGTGGGGATCGACCCTGTACGGCCCAACTCCTCTCTGCGGTGCCCAGACCAACCTCTACCGCATCACGCGCCGCGTACGCCCAACTGGGGAACGCATCCCGGCTCGCGCTGCGCCGCCGTGCCGAAGCCAGAGGAGCGGGCACCATCACTCGTGCCACGCGTCAACATGCCAGTTCACGGTCTTGACGACGTACCCGAGTCGGAGCGTCCATCGTCGACGCCCGCACCGCAGCACGCCCTCACTGCACTCCGAGACAGATCACACCTTCGGACGGCCAGCCGCCGCGACGTATCTCAGTGTGAGCAGCGCGGCCGTACCGTAACAAACGGCTGTTACGAGAAAGGAGGTGCGTGCTCCCACATACCAGTTGTGTTGATTTGCCAGAACGATGCCAATTACAGCAACCCCGACCAGTCCGCCGAACTGACGGTTCGTGTTGAGCATCGAGCTGGCGATGTTCGCGTGCTCCGTACCCGCGGACTCCATCAGCGCGAAGGTCATGGCCGGCGCACTGACGCCGATACCGAAGTTGGCGATACCAACGGCCGTGGCCAGCATCCAGTACGGCGTGGAGTCAGTGATGCCAAGGAGCGCCGCGGACGCCACGCCCGCGAGGGACAAGGAGGCGATCAGTGGCCGGCGCACGCCCCAGCGAGGGCTATACCGAGCAAATACCAGGTTACCTACCAGCGGCCCAGCCATCATCGGCACCATCTGAAGTCCGGCCAGAAGAGGCGAGGCTCCTCGCGCGTTCTGCAGGAAGAGACCGAGCATGAAGATCCCTCCCATGACCCCGAAGTTGATGAGGAATCCGATGAGGTTGGTCGCGGTGAAACGGGAATCGTGGAAGAGGTCGAGCGGAACGATGGGCGCTGAGCTGCGGCGCTGTTGCAGCATCAGCGCGACGAGAAACACGATGGCTGCCGCGCCCGACAAGAGGACGGGGGGCGACGACCAGCCGAATGAGGGCCCCTCGATCAGCGTGAAGGACAGTGCCACGAGCCCAAGAACTCCCAAAGCGTTGCCCAGAACCTGGGGGCGGACGCGCTGCGCCGGGATCGCGTCGATGTATCGCCTGGTCAACAAGATTCCCGCGATACCGATTGGCAAGTTGAGCATAAAGATGCTGCGCCAGCCGAGCGTGCCGACCAGGACTCCCCCGATCACCGGCCCCAGCGCCGTGAACGTGGACACGATCGCCGTCCACAGACCCACCATGCGTGTCCGCAACTTGGGGTCAGGGAAGGAGTTCGTGAGCAGCGTCAGTGAGGCCGGCATGAACAGGGCGGCTCCCGCCCCCTGTATCACTCTCGCGGTGATCAGCGCCAAGCCGTTTCCGGAGATCCCACACGCGGCTGACGCCACTACGAATACCACCATGCCCTGAAGGTAAACCTTCTTGGCGCCAAAGCGATTTGCCAGCGACCCAGCGAGGAGCAGTAGCGATGCAAAGGTCAGCACATATCCGTCGATTACCCATGTGAGCTCAGAAAAGCTCAGGCGCAACAAAGTTCTGATCTTTGTGCCGGCTATATTTACGACGGTAGTGTCGACCGTCGCCATGACAAACCCGGCCGCGAGAGCAGCCAACTTCAGGCCAGGCCCGCCGCCTGGATCGGATTTCTGGCCGACCGGGCCTTCAGTGGCCCGGGTGCCCGCAGCATCGCTGGACATAGTCTCCTTCTGTCGGATTGATTTCGTCACCTTTCCCACCTACACGTCCCAAGATTCTCCGCAATTCTGCTTCGGTGTATGGGTGGGGAAAGGAGACCCGCCCGACATCACGTCACGAGCACGGTCGTCGTCCGCGCTCACCCCGGGCGGGCTCGGCGAATAGTCGACGAGCGCGACCTCGTCCTGTTTGAACTGCGCAATCAAGGACAATGCTCAGGCCGGGCTCGCCCCGGTCAGCAGGGCAAGCCCAGCCAAAGAACAGCCCGATCAATTGAGCTTCAGCGTCGGGTTCCGCTGCTCGAGCCACGTCGCCAGGTCAAGAGAACGTTCCAGTACCGTCCGCTGCTGGAGGCTGATGGTGTCCTTGTCCGCTTTCATCGCCTCGCTCAGGCGGTCCCGGCTGCACAGTGTCAGTGCCGGGTGGTCACGGGTGAGCAGGTCGGAGACCTGGGACTGAACCGCCGCCAGATACTGCGGGTCGAAGGTACTGGGGTAGCCGCTCTTCTTGCGTTCGACTACGGACTGCGGCAGCAAGTCACGCGTCGCAGCACGCAAAAGACTCTTCTCCCTGCCGTCGAACGCCTTCAGCGACCACGGAGTGTTGAACACGTACTGCACGAGACGGTGGTCACAGAACGGGACACGCACCTCGAGCCCGGCCGCCATGCTCATCCGGTCCTTGCGATCGAGCAAGGGCTGCATTTTCCGCGTCACGTTCAGATAGCAGACCTGGCGCATCCGCCTCTCCAGGCCGGTCTCGCTCTCCTTGAACGGGACCTCCTTCAGGGCGCTGAGATAGTGGTCCTGGACGTAAGTTCTCAGGTCGAGCTGACGTGAGAGGTCGTCGTCCAGGAGGCCGCCCGCCTCGAAGAGGGACCCCTTGCCGGCGAGCCAGGGGAAGGTGTCCGCGTAGCGGAACTTGTCGTCGTGGAACCACGGGTAGCCCCCGAACAACTCGTCCGCCGACTCCCCGGAGAGCGCCACCGTCGACTGCTCACGGACGGCCTTGAAGAGGAGGTAGAGAGAGTTGTCGCGGTCGCCGATCCCGTTGGGGAAGTCCCGTGCGCCGACGGCCGCTTGCCGCACCTTCGGGTCGGCCAGCGCGCTGCCGTGAAGCATGATGTCCCGGTGCGCGCTCCGTACGTGTTCGGCCACCGCGTGCGCGTACGGGGTATCCCGGGTGGGGGCGAGGTCGATCGCCCTGAAGTTCTCCTCCTGGTTGGGGAAGTCCACATTGAAGCTGCGGACCGTCTCCCCCTGCTCCCTGAGCTGCTGGGCCGCGAGGGCGGTGATGACGGAGGAGTCGAGACCGCCGGAGAGCAGCGTGCAGCGGGGTACGTCCGCGACGAGTTGCCGGGCGATGATGTCTTCCAGCAGCTCCCTGACGTGCGCGACGGTCGCCTGCTGATCGTCCGTGTGGTCGCTGACCTCAAGCTGCCAATAGGCGTACTCGCGCAGCCCGTTGATGTCGGTCACCGCGACGTGACCGGGGCGCAGCTCGCGCATCCCCTCCCAGATCGCGTGCCCCGGGGTCTTGGCGAAGGAGAACATCTCCCTCAGCCCGTCCAGGCCGACGACAGCGGAGCAGAGCGGATTCGCCAGGATCGCCTTGGGCTCGGAGCCGAAGAGGATGCCGTCCTCGGTCTCGTAGTAGTAGAAGGGCTTGACGCCGAGCCTGTCCCTGACCATGACGAGCTTCTCGGTGCGTGAGTCCCAGATGGCGAAGGCGAACATGCCGTTCAGGTGCTCGCCGATCGCCTCGCCCCACTCCACATAGCCGCGGAGCACGACCTCGGTGTCCGAGTCGGTGGTGAAACGGTGTCCGCGGCCGCGGAGTTCGTCGCGCAGTTCGGTGTAGTTGTAGGTCTCTCCCGCATAGACCATCACCACTTCGCCGTCTCTGGTGTCCACCCTCATCGGCTGTGCGCCGCCGGGCAGGTCGATGATGGCGAGCCGTCGATGGCCAAGGGCGGCGTGCCGATCCGTCCAGGTGTCTCTTGCGTCAGGGCCGCGACAGGCCATGGTCTCGGTCATGGCATCGAGAACCTGTGACTGCTGCGTCAGATCCCGACGGTACGAAACCCAGCCGGCAATACCGCACATGGAATCGACCCTTCCCTCGAAGATAGTTGCATCAAGTTCAACTTCAGTAATCAGTCGGCCACTTCAGTTTCATTCCACGTGGATCACGTCCGCCGGGCAGACGGCAATGGCATCCTCGACGACATCACGCACTTCGTCGGAAGGCGCGGGGTCCAGAAGGATCACGATCCCGTCGTCGTCCTGGTCGAAAATCTCCGGCGCAGCCAATACGCACTGTCCTGCGCCGCAGCAATATTCCGCGTCGATAGAAATCTTCATGGTTCTCCTCTTCAGGTGCCAGGTCGGCGATTGCTGATCAGTTACCAGGTGACCGGAAGTGCATGGCAGCCATAGACCAACATGTCGCTGCGGAACGGAACCTCCGAGAATTCCACTGCCAGACGCAGCTCTGGAAAGCGGGCCAGCAGCGTGTTCAGAGAAATTTCCAGCTCAGCACGGGCCAAGGATTGACCGAGGCACTGATGCACGCCGTACCCGAAGGCGATGTGACGCTGGGCATTCCGACGCCGAATATCGATCGTATCGGCATCCGGAAATTGCTCAGGGTCACGATTGGCGGAGGCAACAGCACATACGATTCCCTCGCCCGCCTTGATGAGTTGGCCGCCCACTTCGACATCCGCGATCGCGGCCCGCCGCGGCCCGCTGCGCGTGATGCTGTGGAAACGCAGCAGTTCCTCGACGGCTCCCGGCATCAAGGAAGGATCCTCGCGCAGCTCGTCAACTGCCTGCGGATTGCGGAGCAGCGTCAGCGCGCCGAGCCCAATCATGTTCGCGGTGGTCTCGTGCCCGGCGATCAACAGCAGCGTGGCTGTCCCCGTCACCTCTTCTCGGGTCAGCTGTCCTTCGTGCATCTGCGCGCGGACCAGCTCACTGAGGATGTCGTCCCCCGGATCCCTCTCCTTGGCGGCGACTAGGTGGCCCAGGTAGGCACGCAGTTCCTTACGGGCTGTGGTGCGCTCGTCTTCCGTGTTCACCCGAGAGAGCACGGTGGCAGTGACCGACTGGAAGAGGTCCCGGTCCTCATACGGCACGCCAAGCAGCAGGCTGATGACAAGGGACGGAAGCGGGAGTGCAAGGTACCTCACCAAGTCCACGGACCCATCGGGTCCGTCCTTGCGTTTTTGTTCCTCCATCTCATCGCACAGTTGGTCGGTGATCTGCTGGATGCGAGGGCGCAGCGCGGACACGCTCTTCACGGTGAAAGAGGGCGTCAGCATCCTGCGACGGCGCCCGTGCTCAGGAGGGTCGGTACGGATGAGACTGCTGCCTTCACCTGCGGTCACCATTCCGCTTCGAGGAAACCCCGGAGCGTTTGCGTCCGAGCTGAACCGGGGGTCCGCAAGAGCGCTACGGATGTCTGAATAGCGCGTCAGCAGCCACGCCCAGCTCCCGTCGGGCATTGAGACACGGCTGACCGGATGTTCAATACGTAGCTGCGTGTATTCCTGTGGCGGGGAAAACGGGCAGCCCGGCGGAGGCTCGGCAGGCAAAGGGGCAAATTTCTTCAACGCATCCATGTCAGTCCTTACGTCGTTGTTATCCTGGCGCGAACTGGTGATTACTTCAGGGAATCAAGAAAGTTCCCATGGTCATTCCTCCACCGGACCCTGCAAGCATGGCCAGCTGTCCGGCCTTGAGCCGGCCCGAGCCGTACGCATGGTCCAGAGCGAGGAATGGAAGCCGAGCCGGTGTTGCCGTGCCGGGTGACCGGCATGTGCAGGTGCGCATTGGGCAGGCCCAAGCGGCCCCATATGCCCTTGAGCATCGCTCCATTGGCCTGATGCGGGACAAAGCCGGATCTCTTCCGGCGGAACGGACAGATCCGTCAGCACGTCGTGAACGGCACGCGGGAGTTCCCGTGTCACGTAGTCGCGGACCTCACGCCCACGCATGCGGAAACGGTGCCCGCCACGGGCGAGGGTGTCAGGGGAGGACCATTGCCGGCTCCCACCTGCCTCGATGCCGATGAGGTCGAGCAGTCGGGTGTCCGTTGCCACGCTGCCACCGAGGGATCCGCCCACCCCAGTGACCGGCCCGAGTACCACCGCTCCTGCCCCGTCCCCGAAGAGCGGAGCGGTTCGGCGATCCGACGGGTTCGACGACGCGCGAATACACCTCGCTGACGAATCCCGCGTACACGGCGTTCACGTCGAAGGCGGCGGCACGGTCGGCGCCGAGCAGACGCCGAACGACGGCGGCAGTAGGGGGTTGGGGCTGGTCGGGTGTGGGAGTGGCGGCAATGATCCAGGGCAGCCCGGCGGGACGGACCCCCGCGTCGTCCAGGGCTCGACGGCCGGCTTCTTTATACGTACACAACCCCTCGTTTCCTTACCGATGTCCGGCACCGCACAGGGTGCGCTTAATTTCACTGGCGATGTCTTCCTGGCCGTCAACGAGATAGAAATGCCCTCCCGAGAAGACATCCAACTCGAACGATCCCTCCGTATGATCGCCCCAATGGTGCAGTTCACTGACCTCCACCCGTGGATCCGAGAATCCCGTGAAGCCTCGGATGGGGCATTTCAGAATGGGGCCGGGCACATATTTATACGTCTCCGCAGCGTGATAATCGCTGCGAATCGCGGGGAGGAACATCTTGAGTACGTCCGCGTCGCCGAACATATCCGAGCCGGTGCCGTCGAGCGCGCGGATGTCATCGGCTATCTCATCGTCCGAAAGTCGGTGCAGTCCCTTGTCGACGTTACGGTGCGGGGCAGGTCGCCCCGAGACAAAGAGGGCTTCGGGACGATTTCCGCTCGACTGCAACCTCAACCCGACCTCGTAAGCGAGCGTTGCACCCATGCTGTGCCCGAACAAGGCGTAGGGGCCATCGAGTAGCGGGCCCACCGCCTCGACAACACGGTCAGCCATCTCGTGAAGATGCGGAATATTTGCCTCCGACCTACGGTCCTGTCGCCCTGGATACTGCATGGACCACACGTCGATTTCTGGGGACAGCTGCCGCGAGAACGGAAAGAAGAAGCTGGCAGATCCACCTGAATGCGGGAAACAGAGCAGCTGGTATCGCGCCTCAAGTGAAGGGTGAAACCTGCGCACCCAAGCGGTTTCTTTAACGGGCTTGCCAACCACGCTGCCAACTCCAAATCATTCTTCACAATGAACCGGGCGAAGCCTAGCGTTTGCACATGATGCCCGGGTGGCGCGACAGCAGCAATCCCCTACTTTCGCCATGTGGGCCGGTAGGGGGGCAGTTGGTCCGGTCGTCGTCAGTAGGGGATTTCGGCGAGAAGGGAGCCCACCTAATCTCTGGCGAGAAGGGCGTGCACTGCCCCACCTCGCACTCGCCCCCACGGAGGAAACCACGTGAAGGAAATAGTCGATGCCATCGTCTCCACCGAGGCGACGTCCGACGACTACGCGGCGCTGCCGCTCCCGCACAGCTATCGAGGCATCGCCGTCTGCAAGGCCGACATCGGGATGTTCGATGGACTGGACTCGGGGGTGAAGGACCCACGCAAGTCCCTTCACCTCTTGGAAGTCCCGGTGCCCGACCTCGGCCCTGGCGAGGCGCTGGTGGCCGTCATGGCCTCCTCCGTGAACTACAACTCGGTATGGACCTCGATCTTCGAGCCGCTGCCGACCTTCGGCTTCCTGGAGCGCTACGGCAAGCTCAGCGAGCTGACGAAGCGTCACGACCTGTCATACCACATCATCGGCTCCGACCTCGCGGGCGTCGTGCTGCGCACCGGGCCCGGGGTCAACGCCTGGAAGCCGGGTGACGAGGTCGTCGCGCACTGCCTGTCGGTGGAGCTGGAGTCGAGCGACGGGCACAACGACACGATGCTCGACCCCGAGCAGCGCATCTGGGGCTTCGAGACCAACTTCGGCGGCCTCGCCGAGATAGCGCTCGTCAAGTCCAACCAGCTGATGCCGAAGCCCGGTCATCTGTCGTGGGAGGAGGCCGCCGCTCCCGGTCTGGTCAACTCCACCGCCTACCGCCAGCTGGTCTCGCGCAACGGCGCTGGCATGAAGCAGGGCGACAACGTCCTGATCTGGGGCGCGAGCGGCGGACTCGGCTCGTACGCCACGCAGTTGGCGCTCGCCGGCGGCGCCAACCCGATCTGTGTCGTCTCCAGCGAGGGGAAGGCGGACATCTGCCGCTCCATGGGTGCCGAGGCGGTCATCGACCGCAACGCCGAGGACTACCGGTTCTGGAAGAACGAGCACACCCAGGACCCCAAGGAGTGGAAGCGGTTCGGCAAGCGCATCCGTGAACTCACCGGCGGCGAGGACGTCGACATCGTCTTCGAGCACCCCGGCCGCGAGACCTTCGGCGCCTCCGTCTACGTCACCCGCAAGGGCGGCACGATCGTCACCTGCGCCTCGACCTCCGGGTACAACCACGAGTACGACAACCGCTACCTGTGGATGTCCCTCAAGCGCATCATCGGCTCCCACTTCGCCAACTACCGCGAGGCCTGGGAGGCCAACCGCCTCATCGCCAAGGGCAGGATCCACCCGACCCTGTCGAAGGTGTACTCCCTGGAGGAGACCGGCCAGGCCGCCTACGACGTCCACCGCAACCTGCACCAGGGCAAGGTCGGCGTCCTGTGCCTCGCACCCGGGGAAGGTCTCGGCGTGCGCGACGAGGAGATGCGCGCCCAGCACATCGACGCCATCAACCGCTTCCGGCCCTGAATACCCGGGACCGAAGCCGATGAGAACCGGAGGAACGGACATGCAGGACATACTGGGACCCGGCCGTGCCGTCGGGATCGTGGGACTCGGGACGGTCGGCGAAGCGTTGTTGCGCATGGTGGCCGCCACAGGGTGCCCTGTGGTCGGCGTGGACCATGAACCCGATGTCATCGCCAGGGTCGAGCAACGCCTCAAGCACCAAGGCTTCGACGAGACCGGAGAGTCCGCGTCCTGCACGCTGGCCACCGAGATCTCCGCGCTGGCCCACGTCGGTGTCGTCGTGGAGGCGGTCGCCGAGGATGCGGCCGCCAAGCGCGACGTACTTCGCCAGCTGCGTCAGGTCTGTCCACCCGACACCGCAATCGTCACCACGGCATCCTCGCTGCCGCTCTTCCCTCTCACCACTGCCGCGGGGTGTCCCGACCGGATCGCCGGCCTGCGTCTGCTGCGCCCGCCGGCGTCCGGTAGGCGCGCCGAAGTCGTACGCACCTCAGTGACGTCCGACGAAACAGTTGCCGTGGCGGAACGCCTCGCGACGGCCATCGGCCTCGAATGCACCGTTCTCGGGCAACGTGCGAGCAGTTCCGCCGCTCGGCTCGTCTACCCGTACCTCAACCGCGCTGCTGCCATGGTCGCGGAGGGTTTCGCTTCCCCCCGCGACGTCGATACCGCGATGCGGCTCGGTTGCGGACTGCCGTCCGGTCCGTTGGAGCTGATCGACGAGCTGGGCGTGGACGAGGTCCACAGCTACCTGGAGTCTCACTGGAATCGCACGGATAAGGCAGCCTTCCGCCCGGTGCCGCTCCTGACATCGATGCTGCGAAGGGGCATCCTGGGAAGGAAGACCGGCCAGGGCTTCCACGGTTACAACGACCAAGGAGTATCGGGCGAGAAGGCCCCCGTCGAGCGGTGGCGTACTGACTGTGCGTCAACTCATCGTTCGATACGCCACGTTGGTGTGCTCGGCTCCGGCACGATGGCGCGCGGTATCGCGGAGGCATGCGCCACGTCCGGGCTCCGCGTAACGTTGGTGGCTCGTAGCACGGACAAGGCCCGGAGCGCCACGACAGCCATCGAGGCATCGCTGGTCAAGGCGGTGCGTCGGGGCAGGATCACCCCGGCACGGAAGAAAGAGGCGACCGCCGCACTCACCACCGTCGACGACGTCTCGGCGCTCTCCGGCTGCGACCTGGTCATCGAGGCTGTCGCGGAGAATCTCCAGATCAAGCGCAGCGTTTTCGCACAGCTGGGGACTGTTTGTCGCCCTGGTGCGATCTTGGCCACCACTACTTCCAGCCTGTCCGTCGCGGCCTGCACTGCTCCGGCCGACCGCCCCGGAGAGACGGTCGGCCTGCACTTCTTCAACCCTGCGCCAGTGATGAAGCTGGTGGAGCTGGTGCGGACGCCCGACACGGGCGAACACGTGATGGATGCGGGCCGCGAGTTCTGTGCCGACCTCGGTAAGGTCGCCGTGGCCTGTCCCGACCGAGCCGGTTTCATCGTCAACCGCCTCCTCTTCCCCTATCTCGCCGACGCGTTGCGGTCGTTGGACGACGCCGCTCTCGACGTCGGTGCGCTCGACACCGCGGTGGAACGGGGATTCGGATACCCGATGGGGCCGTTCACTCTGCTCGACGCCATCGGTCTCGACGTCTCCCTGGCGATCCTGGAACGTCTGCACGCCGAGTTTCCCGAGGCGGGCTGCGAACCGCCAACCGTTCTCAGGGAACTGGTAAGCGAGGGCTATCTCGGACACAAGGCAGGCCGGGGACTGCGCACAACGTGAGATCTCGTTCAAACCCCCAGCGTGTCTGCTGAGTTCCGTGCCGCGGGGAGTCCTGCACGGCCCCGCACCCCCAGCTTCCGGTAGATGCGGGTCAGATGCTGCTCGACGGTACTGGGGGTGACACCGAGCTGCTCGGCGATCTCCCGATTGGTGAGACCCTCTTGCGCGAGTTGGGCCACGCGTTGTTCGGCCCTGCTCAGCGTATGGTGCTCTTCGGTCACCGCCGACGGCCTCATGCTGGGTCCCGCATCGGCGCCGGCGCTGCGCAATCGGTCATACAGCACCTGCGCCTGGTTGCGCAGCCACGGACTGCCCGTGTCCGGCTGTGCCAGCTCCTCCTCCAAGAGACGCGCCGCCTCGTCCCTGTCACCGAGTTCGGCGAGCGCTTCGGCGGCATAGACCCGCCAGGCTGTGAAGACGGACACCTTGAGCTTCCAGGCGGCCATCAGGTCCCGGCACGCGTAGAAATCGCCGAGCGCCGCTTGGTGACGCCCCGAAGCCAGGTGGAGGCGACCGCGCGCCTGCAAGTAGTGCAGTCCGGGCAGGGACTGGAACATCAACTTGGGAACTGGGGTGCAGAAGCACTCGGCAGCCGCCTCGGGGTCCCCGAGGCCGACGCAGGCGAGAACCTTGGCAGAGAGCGGCAGACCGATGGCCACCCCCCAAGCCGACGGAGGCAGCAGCGTCAGGGCCTGCTCCGCACGGGCCAGCGCAGTCGTGAAATTGCCCAGCCAGCTCTCCAGGGTCGCGCTGGCAGCCAGCAGGATCGCCTGACAGGTGGTCGTGCGCTCCGAGCAGCCCACGACCAACCGGTCGCACCAGTCTGCGGCTCGTTCGAGACGCGCGGCGCGAATGAGCGAAATCAACGCGGCCATCGTCGGTGCCAAGCGTGGTTGATGCGGCACCTGAGCCTGCAGGAGCTGCTCAGCGGCTCCACACGCGTCGTCGGTAGGCCCGTCAGTCAGGAGCGATGCGAGCATCAGCGCTGCATCCCACTGTGGATCCACTGACACGATGCGCCGGCCCGGTTCGTTCGGGGACTCCAGGGGGCTGTGTCGGTAGCGCGCGCCGTTGGCGGGAAAGAAGTACGCGAACCAGACCCGCAATGTGTCCAGGCGGGCCCGCTCGTCCTGGGCCAACTCCTCCCGTACGGCATCGAGGTCGGCGAGGAGAGCGCTGACCTCCTGCGTCCGCCCCGACCACAACAGATACATGCCTAGCAGCAAACTGTGTTCCCAGCTCAGCCTGCCGGCCCGGTGCTCATCAAGCAGATCGGTCAGGTGCCAGCGAACTGCCCCCGGGTCCACTTCCCACTCCGCCTGTGCCAATTCGGCCCGGACCACCGCGCGCGTCGAGCCGTCGACGGACGCGTCGTACGCGGCTCGAAGGAAGGCGATGGCCCGCTGAGCGTCGTGCTCATGCAGTGCCTGCGCGGCCGCCTCCCGCAAGGCAATGACCGCCCAAGGCTCCTGAGCGGTCCGCGCGTGAACCAAATGTCTCGCGACTTCACTTAGTTCAGCGTTGCTCTCGCGCAGTGCCAGTGCGGCGTTTCGATGCAGCCATGTCCGTTCGTCGCTCGGGGTTCCGTCCAGTACCACGTCACGAGCTGCCTCCAGGCGGTAGCGGAGACCGTCGGTGAGGCCGGCTGCCTCCAGGGCATTGCGCGATCGTGCGGCATCACCGGCGGACATACCCAGGTGGTGCAGCAGGCGCTCCACTCGTTCTGCGGTGGCCGACTCTCCAAGGACAGCGAGAGCCCGCGCGGTCCGCAGCCCGTCTTCCGTCATCAGACCATGGATGTACTGAACTGCGAACCGGACCGCGTCGCCACCAGGTGGGGGGGAAACCGCGCCCTGGCCCGCTTCGCCTGATGCACCGGAACTCGACCAGTCCCTCAGAAGCGCGTGCAGCAGAAGAGGGCTCCCCCCGGACGCCCGCCGCCACAGGGACACGGTCCGGTCGCAGACGCCGCTTCCCAGGTGCTCGGCGAGTACTCCTTTGACACACGAAGCGCACATCGAGGCAAGGCGCAATAGCGAGCAGTTGGGATTGCGCATGTACTCAGCGGTCAGTACCGGACTCTGTTGGGGAAGGTCGGAACTCCCGGTGAGGAGGACGAGGACACGCAGTGGAGCCACGCGGTGGATGACGTAGAGCAGGCATCGCAGGGACTCACTGTCGATGTCGTGGACATCATCAACGGTGACGATCAGAGGTGTGGGCTCGGCCACAGCGCAGACGGTGTCGTACACCGCGGCGGCGACCTTGGTCGGCGATTCGCACGCAGCCGTGATCTCGTCCATGGAGTATCCCAAACAAGACAAGAGTTGGGCGACGACGCCCAGCGGGAACGAGCGCTCCGCCACCGATGCCGTAGCACTCAGCACGGTCGCGCCCGCCCGCTCGGCTTGCCCTTTGACGTAGTCGACCACGTCGGTCTTCCCGACCCCAGGGGGACCGAGAACCAGAGCAGCTTGCCCCCTACCGTCACGGGCCTCGCTAAAGAGCCTGTCAAGAAGTTCTTGCGCTCGGCATCGCTCTGCCAACTCCATGACGGACATCGCTCCTTCCAGGGCGGCCTTGTTTCGGCCGCCACACGTACTGCTCACGCAATCAAAACATGCCCGGCGACACCCCCCTACCTCGGTGGCCCTCACGCTGCTGATGCCCGTCCGCCGCGGCGCCGCACGGGGGCTGGCGGTCGGATCAGCCGCGCCTTCTTTGTGCGGAAAATTAGGGGGGAGGAGCCCCCCCTACTCGCCATCGCCCCTGGAATTGGGGGTTCTTGCGGCACGCCTGAGCATTGACTAGCGTGCAAAGCCTCACGGAGTCCCTCTCCTTGGCAGTGCGGTATACGCGTTACACGTCGACGCTTCTTCGGACGCTCTTCCCATTCCCCCCAGATGGGAACTGTCGGAGAAATACCCAGCGCCTACACTGGCTTTGTGGGCCCGGAACCCGACCGGCCGCAGTGAAGGAAGGATGGAACAGTGGACGTATGGGTTACCGGTCTGGGTGCAATGACACCGCTCGGCGTATATATGCCGAGCACGTGGGCAGCAATGCGGAGCGGCGCCGACAGGAATGGATATCTGGAGGACGAATGGGCCCGCGGGCTGCCCGTCCGGATCGCCGGGCGCCTTGCGGTGAGCCCCGCTGACTCCCTGGCGCGAACCGAAGCCTGTCGGATCGACCGTGCGGAGCAGATCGCCCTCGTCGCGTACCGGGAGGCTTGGCAGGACGCGGGCTCCCCGAATCTTCCGTCTGAGCGCCTCACGGTGACCAATGGGTAGCGGCATAGGCGGCGTCACGTCCCTGCCGGCCCAGAACGACACGGTCGAGGCCGGGAGACCGCGGCGGGTCTCACCGCACACCGTGCCCATGGTGATGGCCAACGGCCCGGCCGCGTGGGTCGGCCCGGACCTGGGCGCACACGGCGGCGCCCATGCTCCCGTCGGCGCTTGCGCGTCGGGGGCTGAGGCCATCGCTCTGGGCCTGGACCTCATGCGGGCCGGTCAGGCCGATGTCGCTGTGGCCAGCGACGCGGGAACCGGCGTTTTACCCCTGCCACTCACCGGCTTCGCGCAGATGATGACGCTGTCCACATACAACGACGACCCGGGGCACGCCAGCCGGCCCTTCGACGCCCAGCGCAATTGGCTTTGTCCTTGCCGAGGGTGGCGCGGTCGTCGCCCTAGAGCGAGTCGTCGTCCTAAAGCGAGCAAACACGCGGGCGCCCGCGCTGCTCGCGCCTGCGCGACTGCCCTGGGGTGGGCACCAGTTCAAGTGCCGTCCACATCACCGCCTCGGTTGTGGCGGGACAGGTACGTGCCATGGCCCTGTCGTCAGATGACGCACGGATCACCGGGGAGAACATGGGGCACGTCCATGCCTGCACGACGTCGACACCTCAGGGCGACGCGTGTGAATCCGATGCCATTGCCCAGGGCATCCGTACACACACCGTGGTCACCGCGACGAAATCCATGACCGGCCACATGTTGGGGGCGGCCGGAGCCACGGGCGCGGCCGCGGCGTCCTGGCGCGACGCGACGGCGCTGTCCCGGCGAACCGCAACCTGCGGAAAGTGGGTGCACGCATCGATCTGGATGTGGTGACGGACGAGCCACGCACGGGACCGCTCCGGGCCGCATCGGACAATTCCTTCGGCTTCGGCGAGCACAACGTGTCACTTGTCATCGACCATGCCTGACATCTAAGAAACCATTAAGCGGCACTAATTTTTCACTTAATTGAAAGAAGCTCATGACACCCGAGATACGCGAGAACAGGTGCCCCGTCCATCTCGACGCCGCTTTCTATAAAGATCCACATTCCGTCTACCAGGCGATAAAACAACGCGGAAACAAACCCACTGAGGTCGTGCTCGAAACCGGTATGGCCTACCTGCCGCCGAACTTGCACGCCTGGATGGTGACTTCCTATGAAGACATCGAATTTGTACTGCAGGATGCCCGGTTCCGTAAAAGTATAGATGAAGCAATGCCGTTGTTCGCGGCGAGCGCCCGAGACAGCGGACAGGGGCAGGACCGGAGCTCGCTGCTCTACGACAACATGGCGAACAACGACCCGCCCGTCCATACCGCCCTACGTAAACCGCTCAACAGCTACTTCACCGCGCGGGCAGTGGCTCCCAAGCGCCAGGCGATGCGCGAAGTGGCCGATTCGGTCCTGGACGCCGTCGCAGGACAGGAGTCGTTCGACCTCGTCCAGGACTTCGCCTTCCCCTACTCGATCGGAGTCATCTGTGACACGCTCGGGGTTCCGCGCGAGGATCGCAAGACGTTCCACCAATGGGTACAGACGATCACCAGTGACGCGGAACCCGAGGTGCTCCACCGCGATGCGCAGCGGATGGTCGGCTACCTGCGCGGCCTCATCGCGCAACGACGTGAGACAGGCACCGACGACATCCTGACGCAACTCGCCCTTTCACTCAGCGAGTCACAGGCAGTCGCCCAGGCGTACGCACTCCTCGCCGCCGGGTACGAAACCTCGGCGAACCTGATCGTCACGGGGCTGCTGGTGCTGGAGTCGGACCCGGATCAGAAGGCGCGCGTCTGGCGGGACCGGTCGCTCGTGCCGACCGCCGTGGAAGAGATGCTGCGCCATCAGTCCCCCTTCAATCTGTCGCTGTACCGGTACGCCACCGAGTCCGTCGAAGTGGGCGGGGTGACCATCCCGGCCGGCTCCATTGTGTTCCTGGCCTTCGCCGCGGCCAACCGCGACGATGCGCGTTTCGAGGATCCCGACCGCTTCACGGTCGACCAGCCGCGCCGTGAGCATCTGGCCTTCGGCGGCGGCATCCACAACTGCATCGGCAAGCACCTCGCGCGACTGGAGGCGGAAGTCGCGTTCGACGTCCTCATCCGACGCTGTCCAGAACTCTCCGTCCGCACGACGCCCCAGCAAATGGTCTGGAAGGCCAGCCCCACCTTCCGGGGAATCAGGAATCTCGTCGTTGCCCCTGGACCACAGCCATCCTGCTCGGGCACCGCAGGTACAGGTGAAGCAGCCTGATGACCACACGGACACAGCAGTCACAACCGACACCGTCGTACACCGCCCCAGGCGCGCCCCCCGTGGCTGTCATCGGTCTGTCGTGCCGCTTTCCCGGTGCCGACGCTCCGGGCGCGTTCTGGCGCAACCTCGTGTCCGCGGCGGACAGCGTGGGCACCGCTCCGCCCGGTCGTTGGGAGGAACGCGTCGGACCTGCGCCCGTCGAACCCCGCAATCCCATACGGCATGGCGGTTTCATCGAGGGCATCAACGAGTTCGACGCCGGGTTCTTCGGCATCGTCCGGCGCGAAGCAGAGCACATGGATCCGCAACAGCGGCTCCTCCTCGAACTCGCATGGCAGGCGTTGGAGGACGCCGCTGTTCCCGCACACAGCCTGAGCGCAACGCGCTGGGGCGTCTATGTGGGGGCGTGCGCCGATGACTTCAGAACGCAGTACTTCGTATCCGGGCGCCTCGACAGGTTCGGGCACATGGGCTCGAGCCGCTCTCTGCTGGCAGGGCGCGTCTCCCATCACCTCGGACTGCGCGGCCCCAGTGAAGTCATCGACACAGGCCAGTCGTCCTCCCTGTGCGCGCTGCACCGGGCGCTCGCGAGCCTGCGACTGGGTGAATGCGATGCGGCGCTCGTCGCCGGCGTGAACCTCAACCTCCTGCCGGACGTCACCGACCAGATTCAGCTGTGGGGCGGTCTGTCCCCCGACGGCCGCTGCCGCGCTTTCGACGAGCACGCCAACGGGTACGTCCGCGCCGAAGGGGGTGGCGTCGTCGTACTCAAGCCACTCGAGGCTGCCGTACGCGACGGCGACCACGTCTACTGCGTGGTGCGCGGCAGTGCCACCAACAACGACGGGGGCAGAACCGGTCTCGGCGTCCCCAGCTCGGACGCCCAGCGCGAGGTGATCGAAGCCGCCCACCGCGCCGCTGGGGTCACGGGTGCTTCGGTCGGCTACGTCGAACTGCACGGCACGGGCACGCCAGTGGGTGACCCAGTCGAGGCCGAGGCCCTCGGCGAGGCCATCGGACGGCGGCGCTCGCGGGCCACGCCGTTGCTCGTGGGCTCGGTCAAGTCGAACATCGGGCACTTGGAGTCGGCGGCGGGCATCGCCGGATTCATCAAGGCATGCCTGGTACTGCATCACGGGCAGCTGCCGCCAACGCTGCACCATCACCGCAGCCGCGACGAAATGCCGCTGGCGGACCTCAACCTTCGAGTCGTCGGCACGGACCAGGAGGAGAGCCTGGGAACCGACGAAGTCGTCGGGGTCAGCTCGTTCGGCATGGGCGGAACCAACGTCCATGTCGTTCTGGCACGTTCACCCGGCACAACGGATTCGTCCGGTCGGCTCGTGTCCCGGACTCCGTCCGAGCGCCCCGCTCCGGACACCGTGTGGTGCCTCTCCGGTCGCACCCGCGAAGCGGTCCGCGCACTGGCCCGCGCCTTCCTCGAACATTCCTTCCCCACGGAGCGCTGCACCGTGAGCGATGTGGCCTGGTCCCTCGCCCAGCGGGACGAGGGCGAGCACCGGGCCGCAGTGGTCGGCGGATGCTGGGACGAGATGCACGACGGATTGCTCAAGGTCGTGGCAGGCCACGACCTGGCCATCCCTGCGGACTGGCTGCACAAGGGAGGAACCGAACGAGCTGCCTGGGTCTCCGTCGCTGGTACCTACGCCGCCCACGGAGGCATTGCCAAGGTCGCGGATCGATTGGGAACAGGACTGCTCAAGGTACCGGGCTTGCCCACGTACCCCTTCGAACGCGACATCTTTCACGGCCCCACCCCGCCCCGCTCCGTTGCCCGGGCCACCGAACCGACCCCTGCGGTACCGAAAGAGGCCCGCACACGTCCCCTGCTCGACGACTGGGGGCAGGCCACCGATCCTTCGGAACGGCTCTGGCTCATCCGGTCGTTCCTGGAGCGCGAATTCCTCGCCGTTGTGGGCGAAACAGGCGACGAGCGTCTGGGCATGGATCCCGACAGCACCTTCAACGACCTGGGCGTCGACTCCATGTCCCTGCTTGAACTCCAGGACCGTGTCATGGCCGCCACCGCCGTGGAACTCCCGGAGGCTGCGCTCTTCGACCACCCGACGATCAACGACCTCGCGGCACACCTGAACACCGAACTGGAGGCACTCCGTGGCTGAGAACACAACGGAGCCCGAAGACATAGCCGTCGTAGGTATGGCCTGCCGCTACCCCGGCGGCATGAATACCCCGGAGCGCCTGTGGGCCCTGGTCGACGAGGGCCGGGACGCCATCACCGACTTTCCCGACAACCGCGAGTGGCACACCGAGGATCTCTACGACCCGGACTTTGCGCGCCAGGGCGGGTTCCTCCACGAGGCGGACCTCTTCGACGCCGACTTCTTCGGAATCAAGCCCGCTGAGGCCATCTCCATGGACCCGCAGCACCGGGTGCTCCTGCAGGTCGCCTGGGAGGCGATCGAGCGGGCCGGCATCGTCCCGTCAAGCCTCAAAGGTTCACAGACCGGCGTATTCGTCGGGCTGATGCCGAACGAGTACGGGATGCCGCTGTGGAAGTGGCAGGACGAGACGGCCGGTTTCATGGGCACCGGCACCGCACCGAGCGTGGCGTCCGGGCGGATCGCCTACCTCCTGGGCCTGGAAGGTCCTGCCCTGACTATCGACACCGCCTGTTCGTCTTCCGGCGTGGCGATTCACACCGCTGTCCGGTCCTTGCGCAGCGGCGAGACAGACCTGGCGCTCGCGGGCGGCTGCTCCGTACTCGCGGGGCCCGGTATGTTCGTGGACTACGCGAAGAAGGGCGCCCTCTCGCCGGACGGACGATGTCGTACCTTTTCCGACACCGCCAACGGAACTGTCTGGGCCGAAGGTGCGGGCGTCCTCGTCCTTGAACGCCTCTCGGCGGCCCGACGCAATGGGCGCCGCATCCTCGGCGTCATCAAGGGAACCGCCGTCAATCAGGACGGAGCGAGCAACGGCCTCACAGCACCCAGCGGCAAGGCTCAGGTCAAGGTGATCCAGCAGGCGCTCGCCGACGCCGGGCTCGCAGCCGGCCAGATCCAGCTCGTGGAGGCGCACGGTACGGCCACCAAGCTCGGCGACCCCATCGAGGCCAACGCCATTCAGGCCACCTACGGAGCGGACCGCGGCAACGAACCCGTCTGGATCGGCTCGTTCAAGTCGAACGTCGGCCACACCATGGCTGCGGCAGGAGTCGGCGGCGTCATCAAGTGCCTGGGCGCGATGCGCGCCGGCACCATGCCCAAGACGTTGCACGTCGAGAACCTCAACTCCCACGTGGACTGGTCCTCGTCCGTGAAAGTCCTGCGTGAGAGCAGGCCCTGGCCGGCAGCACAGGACGGCGTACGGCGGTGCGCCGTCTCATCGTTCGGTGTCAGCGGCACAAACTCCCATGTCATTCTCGAAAGTTGGGAGGAAGAGTCGACGGCTGTCGCAGCCCCGGCGGACGTCTCCGACGACGCCACGCACGTCCTCACCCTCTCTGCCAAGACGCCGACGGCTCTGCGTTCTCACGCCGCGAGGGTGGCCGAACACCTCACCTCCGGGTCCTCATCCGTGGCGGCGACCGCTCAGGCACTCGCCACACAGCGCGAACACCACGCCCACCGAGCCGTCGCCATCGCAGCAGGACGAGAGCACCTGGCCGCCGCGCTCCAGGCGTTTGCCGACGGCACCGACTCCCCAGCGGTCATGCACGATGAGGCACGGCGCATTCGGCGCCCGGTCTTCGTGTTCCCCGGGCAGGGGTCCCAGTGGGATGCCATGGCCGTGCAGCTCCTCAAGGACTCCGACGTCTTCCGTCTGAGGATCGAGGAGGTCGCAGGAGCCTTCAAGCCGTACCTCGACTACGACTTGCTGGCGGTGCTGACCGGCGAGGACCAGGAGACGGACCGAGAGCGCACGGACGTCGTCCAGCCACTCATCTTCACCATGATGTTGGGTCTCGCTTCGATGTGGAGGCTCGCTGGTGTCCGGCCTGCCGCAGTGATCGGACATTCTCAGGGCGAGGTCGCCGCCGCGTGCCTCGCCGGTGCTCTCAGTGTCGATGAGGCGGCCCGTGTGGTCGCCTGCCGTAGCCGTGTTCTGGAGGACGAGGGACGCGGCGGAATGGCGGCTGTGGCGCTCGGCGTTGAGGAGGCGTTGGCGGCCACACGCGAAGCGGGCGCGCATCTCACTGTTGCGGCGACCAATGGCCCCGCTTTCACCATCTTGTCCGGTGACGACGAACCCGGTATCCAGCGTCTGCTGGACCGGTGCGAGGACCAGGGCGTGTACGCCCGCCGGGTCCCGGCCAAGTGCGCCTCGCACTCGCCTGTCGTGGCCGAACTCGAAGGCCGGATCATGGCTGGATTGGACGGCCTCCAGGCCTCCGCGGAGGATGTGGCCTTCTTCTCCACGGTCGAAGGTGACCGCGTACGGGGGCAGGATCTGACCGCCGCGTACTGGTACCGGAACCTGCGCGAGCAGGTCCGATTCTCCGAGACCGTCACGGCCATGGTGTCGCACGGCTACGACGCCTTCATCGAGATCAGCCCGCATCCGGTGCTCCTCACCTCGCTGCGTCAGATTCTGCAGCAGGCCGACAGCGACGCCCCGGTGTGCGCGACACTCCACCGAGACCAGGGTTCGTACGAGCGGTTCCTGACAGCTGTCGCCGAGGCCTCCGTACAAGGACACGACATCGACTGGGCTGCCCTGCACGCCGGTGCGTGGTCCGGGGGGCCGACTCCGGACGGCCTCCCCACCTACCCGTTCGAAGGGCGCAGGTTCTGGCTTCCGTCGCAGATGAAGACCGCGGCCGTCTCCGTGTCCGCCGCCGTTCGGCCGAGCGCGAGCGGGACGCGGATCGCAGCCGGCGGCCACCCGTTCCTGACATCCGTTGTCGAGACGGTCGACGGCACTGTGGTGATGAGCGGGCGTCTCTCCATCCGAAGTCATCCCTGGTTGATGGACCACCGGGTCGAGGACACGCCTTTGCTGCCCGGCACTGCCTTCGCAGAGCTGCTGCTGTCGGCGGGGCGCGAGCTCGACTGCCCCACCCTCGACGAGATGGTGCTCCGGGATCCGCTGCTCCTGCCGGTGGACGGGACGCAGATCGATGTACAGGTGACCGTGCAACGCGCCGACGCGCAGGGCAAACGGGCCGTGGCGGTGTACTCGCGCTCGGCAGCCGACGCCGAGTGGCGGCATCACGCAGACGGCCTGGTGTCCCCCGAGACCCCTCGACCGGCTCCCGCCGGTCTCACGACCGAGCCTGGTGCCGAACGACTGGAAGCCGACGCGCTGTACTCGCGGCTGCGCGAGACGGGGTATGGCTATGGCGACGCGTTCCAAGGCGTACGCAGTGGAGAGCACGGCGACGGCTGGGCTCGCTCCCGGCTGGTCCTGCCGGACAGCGCCCGTATCAACCACAGCGGCTTCGCACTGCACCCGGCACTGTCTGACGCAGCACTGCACGCCGCTGTGGCCTGTGGCCTGATCGGAACGTCGGCGGCAGGCGACATCGCCGTCCCCTTCATATTCAACGGCGTACGTGTCGGTGACGGCGATGATGCCGACCAGTGCTGGGCCGTTGCCCGCCGAGTGGCTCCCGACGCGATCGCCCTCACTGTGGCCGACGACGACGGACACGTGCTGCTGAGCATCGACCGCATGGTGGTCCGTGGCCTTGAGCGACCCTCTCAGCAGCCGGACCACGAGGAGGCCATGCTCTACACAACCGATTGGGCGGAGGCCGAGGGCGAACTCGGCGTGGAACGCCGCCTGTGCGTCGTGGGCGCTGACGGGCCGCTCGCCTCGTCCCTGCGGGACACCGCACACGGCGGGATCACAGTGGCCACGCTCGACGAAGCCATCATGATCGTCAGGGCTCTGCCCGGAGACTGGCAGGTCGTCCTGTCCGCCCCGCCGACCGGCCCCGGGACCGCTACCGCGGCTCACGTCCATGGCACGGCAGCGTGGGCGCTGAAGGCCGTCCAGCAGTGGATGCTCGCCGAGGACCTCTCCGGGCGTGCCCTGCTCACGTTCGTCACGCGGAACGCGGTGGCTGTGCCCGGCGATGACGCACACGACCTGGCATCGGCCGCTCTCTGGGGCATGGTTCGCACCGCGCAGACCGAGAACCCGGGTCATATCCGTGTCATCGACGTCGACGACGCCGCAGTCACCGAACCGAGCCCGGTCAAGGCGGCGTTGCGACGCTCCGAGGCCCAGCTGGCCGTGCGCGCCGACCGTGTGCTGCGCCCGTATCTATGGCCTCATGTCTCCGTCATCGCCCCGTTTCCGGACTGCGGTGACGACACCGTCGTCATCACCGGCGGCACCGGCACCATCGGTCGTGCCCTGGCCCGCCATCTCGTCACCCAGAAGTCTGTACGGTCCGTGGCGCTGCTCAGCCGAAGTGGCCGTCAGGCGCCGGGTATCACGGCCCTCACCTCCGACTTGGAGCGTCTGGGAGCCTCCGTTCGCGTTCTCGAGGCCGACGTCACCGACGCAAATCGCCTGCGCACGGCCCTGGCCCAACTGCGCTCGGAACGTCCACTGGCAGGCGTTGTCCATGCCGCGGGGCTCCTCGACGACGCCATCGTGCCGAACATGACGCTTGAACAACTCGACCGGGTCCTGACGAGCAAGGTCGACTCGGCGCTCAACCTGGACGCTGCGACGCGTGAGGACAACCTTCGCTTCTTCACCGTCTTCTCCTCTCTCTACGGCGCGCTCGGTGGGCCCGGCCAGGCCAACTACGCTGCGGCGAACACCTTCTTGGACCACTTCGCACAGTGGCGCCAGGCACAGGGTCGGCCGGCCAACTCCGTCGCCTGGGGTCTGTGGGACGAGGCGACGGGTATGACGGGGCACCTCGCCGAGGCAGATCTGCTGCGACTGCGGCGCAACGGAGTGGCGCCGTTCACGGTGCCAGAGGGGCTTTCCCTGTTTGACGCCGCACTCAGCAGCGGCACCACCGCCGTGATCGCGGCGCGTCTCGCTGTGTTCGACGCGACCGACGACGCAACGGCGGACGGCCCATTCCTGTTCTCCCGCCTCGCAGGGCGTGGAGCGGCCCGGACCGAGAAGGTGCGGACACCTGCACCCGCGGTCGTCGCTGCCCCGCCCTCGCCGGCACCACAGCTGGAGATGCAGGAGACGCCTGCCGCTCCCGCTCAGCCATGTGCCGGGGCCGACAGGCCCACCCGTCCGCAGGAGGCGGCCACCGTCCTCGACCTCCTGAACTCGACGGACGCATCCCACGACCAACGCGTCGCCGGCCTGCTCACAGTGGTCAAGGAGAGCGTGGCCGAACTGCTCGGCACCGACCCCCGGCGCGTGGATGCCCAGCAGTCCTTCTACGAGATGGGCTTCGACTCCCTCACCTCCATGGAGCTACGCGTCCGCCTCGGCCGCAGACTCGATGTCCGGCTGGGCGCCACCGTGGTCTTCGACCACCCGACTCCGGAGGCACTCGTCTCGCACGTCGTGGACCTGTTCCGGCCCGATGACGGGCCGGAGTCGGACGAGTCCGAGGAGCCCGACCCAGGCCAGGTCACTGAGCCGAGGCCCGCTCCGGCGCCGATTGCCGCACCCGCGGGGCAGAAGGCGGAACAGAGCACGGACGCCGACGTGCTGCGGGCAGAGGAGCCCTCCATACCCGACTCCGCCCCGTTTCCCCTGACCAAACTTCAGGAGGCGTATCTCGCGGGACGCGCCGGTGACTTCGAACTGGGCAACGTCTCCACGTACTTGTACGTGGAGGTCGACCTGACCGACTTCGACGTGGCGGCGGCCGAGCACGCGCTCGACCGGCTCGTACGGCGCCATCCGATGCTGCGGGCCGTCTTCGCCCCGGAGGCCGGGAGCCAGAAGGTGCTGGGCACCGTGCCGCGCGTATCGATCCCCGTCGAGAACCTGACCCGGCTCACAGAGGACGAACGCGTCGAGCGGCTCGCTGCGATACACGCGGAGCTGAAGGCCAAGGAGTTCGACGTCACGAGCTGGCCCCTGTTCACGGTTCGCGCCACAGTCATCAGCTCGACTGTCACGCGACTGCACTTCGGCATAGACGTACTTGTCTCGGACGGCAGCAGCACCTCCGTCCTCTTCAAGGAGTGGGCGCAGCTCTACGACGGCCCGAACAGGGAACTCCCGGAACTCCGGTCCACGTTCCACGAGTTCACGCTCAAGATCCGCGAGCAGGCTGCGTCAGCAGAGAGCGACCGGAGCAGGTCGTACTGGAGCGGTCGGCTCCAGAGCCTGCCTCCCGCTCCGGAACTGCCACTCGCAGTCCGCCTCGCCGATGTGCCGCGCCCCGTGTTCACCAACCGCTTCCTACGCGTCGACGCGCCGGAGTGGGAACAGTTCAAGCGCAATGCCGCGGCAGCCGGTCTGACGGCGTCGGGCGCCGTGCTGGGGGCGTACTGTCACGTGCTTGCCGCGTGGTCCAAGACACCGGACTTCACGATCACATGCCTTGTCTCACAACGGGACGCGATAGCCGGTGTGGACACATCCAATGTCATAGGCAACTTCTCCTCCACAAGTCTGCTCGAGGTGCGGGTCGACCAGGCCGATCCGTTCCGGGACACGGCCCGCCGGATCCAACGGCAGCTGATGCAGGACATGGAACACACCGTCTATTCCGGCCTCGACGTGCTCAGGGACCTCGGCCGCATGGACGCGAGCGCGGGGCGGGCCCGCATGCCAGTCGTCTTCAACAGCACCATCGGCGGGGCCGCCGCCGACGGGCAGCAGGCCGGGCCTGTGGGTTGGCTGTGCCGCATGGGCTCGACAGGCACGCCGGTATGGAGCGGGGTCCGCACCCCGCAAGTCATCCTTGACCACACAGCGTTCGAGGAGAGAGGCGGTCTGATCCTCAACTGGGACGTGGTGGAGGAAGTGTTCCCGGAGGGCGTCGTGGACTCCATGTTCACCGCATACGAGAGGCTGATTCGTGAACTCTGTCGCTAACTCCGCCTGGCTCGCACCCGCCTGGGCGAACGACCCCGAGCTGGGCCCCGCCGCCGGCAGGCTCCAGCGCACTCCGGAACCCGAGCTCCCCTCGGACCACACCCTCCATTCCCGTTTCGTCAGACGAGCTGCACGTACTCCCGAGGCTGTCGCCGTGATCTCACGGGACCGGCGCCTCAGCTATGGCGACGTCGACGCGGAGTCGGCTCGTGTGGCCTCTCTCCTGGCGGAGCATGGCACCACCACTGGAACGTTGGTCGGCGTGGTGATGGACAAGGGCTGGGAGCAGGTGGTCGGCAGCATGGGCGTGCTGCGGTCGGGAGGCGCGTACGTCCCCATCGACCCGCGCTGGCCGGCCCAGCGCCTCGCCGCGGTAGTCGCCGCCGCGGGTCTTGACACGGTCCTCACCCAGCCCGCGCTGCGCAACGCCGTCGACTGGCCCGATGGCCTCACGGTGCTGGACGTCGAGGCGCCCAGCCCGTTCGGGGACACCTCGGCCCACACGGCACCGGACGTCCTGGTGGCACCTGGGGACGTCGCCTACGTGATCTACACCTCCGGCTCCACGGGCGTCCCCAAAGGGGTGGTAATCGAGCACGGATCAGCGGTCAACACCATCCTCGACGTCAACGACCTGCTGTCGCTCACCGCAGACGACCGAATCCTCGGCCTCTCGGCTCTCAACTTCGATCTGTCGGTCTACGACATCTTCGGCCCCCTCTCTGTCGGTGGCGCAGTTGTGCTGCCCAGTCCGGAGGATGCACGCGAACCCGCCGACTGGCTTTCCCTGATGGCCGAGGGGCGCGTCACGGTGTGGAACAGCGTTCCCGCCTTGATGGCCATGCTGTGCGAGCACCTGACGTCGTCACAGGACACAGATCCTCCATCTCCGAAGGCTCCGTCCTCGCTGCGCGCCGTCCTCATGAGCGGGGACTGGATCCCGGTGGCCTTGCCCGTCGAGATCCGGCGGTTCTTCCCCCAGGCGGCGCTGTGGAGCCTCGGGGGTGCGACCGAGGCCTCGATCTGGTCGATCCGGCATCGGATCGTGCCCGAAGATGCGACGTTTCCGTCCATCCCCTACGGCACATCCATGCGGAACCAAAGGGTATTTGTGGCGGACACGCTCCTACGGCCACGCCCCACTTGGGTCGTAGGCGAAATCTGCATCGCCGGCGTCGGCCTGGCCCGTGGATACCTCGGCGACACGGAGAAGACCGCGAAGAGTTTCACCGTCTCTCCGGTCACCGGAGAACGCGTGTACCGGACCGGTGACTGGGGACGGCTCCTGCCCAACGGCGAAATCGAGTTCCTCGGCCGCGACGACATGCAGGTCAAGGTCGGCGGCTACCGGATTGAACTGGGCGATGTGGAAGCCGCGCTGCAGCGATGTCCGGAGGTCGCGGGCGCCGTCGTCACAGCCCCGGGCGACCGGAGCCGTAAGCGACTGGTGGCGCACGTCGTACTGGAGGCGGGTACCAGGCGAACGGGCGCGGACATCAAGAGGGCCGCAGAAGAATTCCTGCCGCCGTACATGCTTCCGGCCCTGGTGACCGTGTGGGACGAACTGCCCCTGACGGCGAACGGGAAGGTGGACCGCACCGCACTGGCCCGGCACGAGGGTGAGCCGGGTACGGAGGATGAGAACGCTCGTCCTGCCACCGAGGAGGAACAGGCCCTGCTCTCCCTGTGGAAGGGCTTCTTCGAAACGTCCTCGCTCTCCGTCCTCGACAACTTCTTCGATCTAGGCGGAGACTCTTTGCGGGCCGTACGTCTGATGGCAGTGGTGAGGAAGAAACTGGGCGTCTCATTGCCCGTTTCAACGCTCTTCTCCGCACCGACGATCCGGTCACTGGCGGACCGCGTACAGGAGTCGCGCGCGGCCGTGTAGCTACATGAGTGTCCGGCTGGTGCCGATGGCACCAGCCGGACAGGTTCGTTGGGCGGCTGCCGGCCCTGAGGGGCACATGCCGCCCAGCGTGACGGTCAAGGTCTCGTCGTCACCTGGTGAAGACGAGACTGACGTTGTGTCCGCCGAACCCGAACGAGTTGGCCAGCGAGGCACTCCACTGACCGGTGCGACGGTCGCCGCGCACCACGTCCAGTTCCACGCGCGGGTCGAGTTCGTCGAGGTTGCGCGTGGCCGGCACCGTGCCGTCCTTCAGCGCGAGCAGAGCGGCCATGGCGCCAACCGTTCCGGACGCGCCCATCATGTGACCTGTCATCGACTTCGTCGCCGTCACCGCAGCGTGGCTGCCGATCATCCGGCCGATCGCCTCGGCCTCCGCCAGGTCACCGGACTCCGTCGAGGTGGCGTGGGCGTGCACGACCCCAATGTCCGCCGGAGTCAGGTCGGCATCGCGCAGCGCCAGTTCCATGGCGTAGGCCTGGCCGTCCGCGTCGGAGGCCGTGATGTGGTTCGCGCTCGAACTCACGGCACTGCCCGCCAGCGTGCCGTAGGCACGTGCTCTACGGGCCCGGGCGAATTCGGGGCGTTCGAGCACCATCATCCCCGCGCCCTCGCCCATGACGAACCCGGACCGCTTGACGTCGAACGGGCGGGACACGGTCTCGGGGTCCACGGACTGCGTCGACAGGGCCTTCATCTGGGCGAATGCCGCGATGGTGAAGGGGTGCAGGCAAGCTTCCACCCCACCTGCGACGACCACGTCGGCCCGTCCGCTGCGGATCAGATCCTGCCCCAGGGCGAGTGCCTCTGCCCCGGACGCACAGGCACTCACCACAGTCCTGGCGCCTCCCTTCGCGCCCAGGTCCATACTCACCCAAGCAGCCGGCCCGTTGGGCATCAGCATGGGGACCGTGAACGGCGACATCCGGCGAATTCCGGAGCGTTCGAAGATGTCGTCCTGCCCCAGCGTGGCGAGGACACCGCCCGTCCCAGTACCGATGACGACGGCGAATCGTTCCGGCTCGACCTGCGGAGCACCGGCGTCCTGCCAGGCTTCGCGCGCGCTGAGGACGGCGACCTGCTCACCGCGGTCCAGCTTTCTGGCCTCTGTCCTCGGAAGCAGGGAGGCAGGGTCCACCGTGAGCCCTGCCGCAACGTGCACGGGCAGGTCGGCAGCCCACTCCTCCTCCAAGAAGCGCACCCCCGACTTACCGTCCAGCAGCCCCGACCACGACGACGGCGCATCGGCTCCCAGCGGAGTCATCGCACCGACGCCTGTCACCAGCACGCGACCGTTGCGGGTCACACGAGCCTCCTTGAATTTTGTAGATCCTACATAGCGCCCGACTTGCCCTCATGGGGATCATGACAGCATCCAAAAGGGAAATCAGGCTAGGAGTCGACCGATTTGAAAGTGAGAGATTGTCTGATTCCAACAAGGGTGTACCTCAGGCGGGAGCGCACGGACGATGACTCGTCGTGACCGAGAGGGTCTTGCTCGACAGCAGACCGAACTGCGCGGACGCCGGCGCTACGGCGAGGTTCTCCAGACAGCCGATGTCGTCGGCAACCACTAGACGGTACGTAGGCGACGGCCCCCACCCTTGCCGCAGCCGAGCCGAATAGCAGCTCGGAGTATTCAGCCGCGCAAGGGTCCGCGCTCGTCCGCGTCCTGGTTCGACCGGCGTCACGTGATCAAACCGGCCCAACGCAACTGCCCCCGGCACCCCGGCAGGGCTCACTAGTAGACAGCGTCTACTAGTGTGATGTAGACACTGTCTATGGAACGTGAGAACTCCCTCCGGGATCGGCTGATCGATGTCGGGGTGGACCTTGTGATGACCGAGGGAACGGGCTCGCTGGGGCTTCGGGAGATCGCCCGTCGGGCCGGGGTGTCGCATGGAGCGCCACGCCGGTACTTCCCGACGCACCACGCTCTGCTGTCCGCCATCGCCCGCCGAGGTCTCGCGGACCTCAAGGACCGGTTCACCGCTGTGACAGCCGGCATTCCGTCAGCGCGCGGCCAATTGGAGGCGCTCGGCAAGGCGTACATCGGGTACGCGCTGGATTGCCGTGGCATGTTCGAGCTCCTGCTCCGGCACGATCTACTCGACAGCGAACGGCACGCGTCGGACCAGCCTCGGCTGCGGGAGCTGACCCTTCCCCTCTTCGGGTTCATCGTCGAACTCGTCGCCCGGCACCGCGAGGAGGAGAAGGAGGCGCTCCGCCTCGACACGGCGAGGGACATGCCCCCGCCAGCCGTCTCGGCCGGGCTGCTCTGGTCCAATCTGCACGGCATCGCCCAACTGTGGTCCTGGGGCAGCCTGCCACTCGCTCTCGACACCGCCGAGACCGGCGGCGCGCCCGCGAGCGGTGTGCTCGACGCGCTCGTCACTGCGGCCATGGACACCCACCTTGGAATGGTGAACCCTTGACCGCGACCGTACGGCAGCGCCTCGCACTCGTGGTCAGTGTCGCCGGCGCGATGATCGTGGCACTCGACGGAACCGTGCTGACCGTGGCGCAGCCCGGGCTGCAACGTGACTTCGGCGCCAGCGTCGCGCAGGTCCAGTGGACCAGCACCGGCTACATGCTCGCGGTGGCCGCGCTCCTCGTCATCGCCGGACGCCTCGGCGACCGGTACGGGCACCCTCGGCTGCTGCTCCTCGGCGTACTGGGCTTCGGGGCCACCTCGGGCGGCATCGTGCTCGCGCCCGGAGTCGGCTGGGTGATCGGACTCCGCGCCCTGCAAGGCGTGTTCGGCGCGCTCCTGCAACCGGCGACGCTCGCCCTGCTGAGACTCGCCTACCCGGCGGACAAGCTCAACACGCCGGTCGCCATCCGCACCAGCTCGATCGGGGTGGCCGCGGCCACCGGTCCGGTCCTCGGCGGCTTCCTCGTCACCCATCTCGGCTGGCGTGCGGTGTTCATGGTGAACGTGCCGATCGCGATAGTGATCGCGGTCGTCGTCCTCTTCGTTCGGGTTCCGGCGCCGTCCGGCAGCGAACACCAGCGGCTCGATCTGCTGGGCTCGGCCCTGCTCGCGGCCGCGCTCACGGTCATGGTCCACACCCTGGTCGCCGTTCCCCGCGACGGGTGGAGCTCGGCGCCGACGCTCCTGGGGTTTCTCGCCACCGCGGGACTTGCGGTCGCGCTCGTCGTGCACGAACGCCGCACCACGAACCCGATCGTGCCCCCTGTCGTGCTGCGGTCCGTGCCAGTGACGGCGTCCATGGTGATCCTGCTCCTCACCACCAGCGGCATGTTCGGTGCCCTGTTCGTGGGCACGTTCTCCCTCCAGGACGTCCTCGGGCTCGACCCGTTCGCCGCCGGACTCCGGGTCCTTCCGATGACCCTGCTGATGGTCTTCGGCGCCCCTGCCGCCGCCGGGGCGTTGCGCCGGTACGGCGCACGCCGCTGCGCGATCGCGGGTACGCTCCTCGTCGCCCTCGGCATCGTGGGACTGGTCCGGATCGGTTCGGCGGGCACGTGGTGGATCACCGGTCTCGCCTTCGCCGTGCTCGGCGCGGGGTTCGCCACCGTGATGGTCACCGCCACCGGCACCGTCGTCGGCGATGCGCCTGCCGGCTACGCCGGGGTCGTCGGCGGGCTCAAGCAGACCTCGATGAACATCGGCCCGACCCTCGGTATCACCATCGCCGCAACCATGATGGTGGTGAAGCCCTCCCGCGGCGGCGCACCCGCCACGGCCGCGAACCCGGCCGTCGCCCTCGGACTGGGGCACACCCTGCTCGTCCTGGCCGCGATCGCCGCGCTCGCCACGCTGCCGGGGTGGCTGCTCCCCTCGAGAGCGTCCCGCGATACGGAAGTGCCGGGCTGATCCGGGTCGTTCGCACCACACAGATCGCCCGGCCCGGCAAATCCGGGCCGGGCGAGCGCAGGGCGGTTCGGGTGATCTGCTTCGGCCAAGCGCCTGATGGTACGTCAGCGACCGGTCCGGCGGGAACGAATCACCTCGATGAGCACCGGCGAGAACGAGACGGCCATGATCAGGGCGATCGCCGGGAGCATGTAGGAGTCGATGCTGCCCTTGAGCGAGTCGCCGAGCCGGTAGCCGAGCAGGACGATCATCACCGTCCACACGGTTCCGCCGATCGCGTTCCACACGAAGAAGGTGCCACCCCGTACGCCGAGGACTCCGGCGACGGGGTTGAGGAAGGTGCGCACGACGGGCACGAAGCGGGCGAGCACGATGGCCTTCCCCGCGCCGTACCGGGTGAAGTACGCCTCCGCCTGCGCGACATGTGCCTGCTTGAACATCCGCGAGTTGGGGCGTGCGAACAGCTTCGGCCCGAGCCGCGCGCCTATCAGGTGACCGAGTTGTGCGCCGCAGACCGCGGCCACGGGCGTCCCGATCAGCAGCGCGGGCAGCGAGAGGTGGAAGCCGGGGCGGCCGAAGACCTCTGCCGCCGCTCCTGAGGCACCGACCCCAGCGAGGAACAGCAGCGAGTCGCCGGGCAGGAAAAAGCCGACCAGCAGTCCGGTCTCGACGAAGATGATGGCCAGGATGCCCATGAGTCCGAACGCTGTGATCACCGACTGGGCGTCCAGCACGTTTACAGCAAGGTCCATGTGGACCTCCCCCCATGAATGTTGGTGTGGGTGTCGGTGCCGCCCCTGTTCGGCGGCACCGGATGGATATGAACGGTGTGCGGCCGCCTCGGTCGACCGAGGCGGCCTCGTCGGTGAGCGGGCCTCCAGTGGGAAGCGGCCCATGGGCACATGGCCGATGAGTACGCGGCCGGTGGGCGCTGGTCCGCTGGGGGGTGTCGTTCTCCGGGACCTGCTCGCCGACGAGGTCGCGGCACAGATGGACGAAGCGGATGCCCGGCTGGCAGGCGCGCTGCCGAACGACCTGCGCGCGCACTGTCTCGGCAGCGCCTTCGTTGGCCTGATCACCCGATGGCTGACGAGGCCGGACCAGCGGCGCCGCCCGCTGATCGGTGCGCGACGCCCGCCGCGGTCAGCACCGGACTCAGCGCGTCCACCGCTGATTGCCCCGCCGCGACCACTGCCGAGTCGGCCGGGACGAGCCGCTCCGCCCCGTCGGCGTCCCGCAGCAGGACCCCCTGCGGCAGCACGGCCAGGTACCGCACGCCGGTCAGCCGCTGGGCCCCGTACCGGCGGAGCTCGGCCAGTACGACCCACCGTGTACTGCGGCCCATGCCTTCACCTGTCCGTCCCGAGCGGCGCAGGAGGCATACCTCGCGGGCGGAAGAGGCGCTCCCGCGCCTACACCTCCCCTGTGGGCCGCTCGCCCAGGCTGAGCGGCGCGGAGGTGTCGGCGAAGAACGGCGGGGCGACCACGCTCAGCCCGCCGTCCACCGCCACGGTCTGGCCCGTGATGTACTCGGCCCCCGGCGAGAGGAGGAAGGCGATGGTGTCGGCCACCTCCTGGACCGAGCCTGGCCGTCCCTTCGGGATGCGTTCGAGCACCGTGGCCATGTCTGCCATCCCCGGCACCCCGTAGAAGAACTCCAGGGAGTCGGAGTCGATCAGGCCGCCGTTGACGGCGTTCACATTGATGCCGTACGGGGCGAACTCCAGGGCCATGTACCGGACCCAGGACTCGATGGCGGCCTTCATCGAGCCGAGGGCGGCGTACGTCGGGTAGGCGCGGATGCTGCCGTAGCTCGACAGGGCCACGATCCGCCCGCCGTCGTCCATCAGCCGGACCGCCTGCTGTGCGCCGAGCACGAACGGCCGCAGGTTCATGGCGTAGGTACGGTCCAGATGGTGCGGCTCCAGGTCGAGGATGTTCTTGAAGGCGCCGGCTGCGGCATTGGAGACGAAGGAATCGAGCCGCCCAAACTCGTCCTTCACCGTGGCGAAGAGGCTCTCCACACCCTCGACCGTCTCGACGTCGGCCTGTACCGCTAGGCCGCGGCCGCCTGCCTCCTCCAGTTCGGCCACGGTCTTCTCGGCGAGGTCGGCGTTCTTCTTGTAGTTCACCACCACTGTGGCGCCGTCCCGGCCGAGTGTGAGCGCGAGCGCCCGCCCAATGCCGCGAGAGGCGCCGGTGATCAGCGCCACGTGGTCCTGGGACTGCCTCTTCCGCGCGGTCATCGGGCTGCATCCGTCCGATTCAGGAGCTCGCGGAAGACGACGGCCTTCTGGATCTCGTTGGTGCCCTCCTCGAAGCGCTGGGCCCGGGCGTCCCGGTAGACCCGCTCGATCGGGCTGGACTTCCAGTAGCCGGAACCGCCGTGCACCTGAAGGGCCTTGTCGGTGACCCGCCCGAGCATGTCGACCGCCGTCAACTTGGCCATCGACGAGAGCATCGCGGCGTCGTCCGCCCCGGCCTCCCAGCAGCGAGCCGCGTGCAGGGTGAGCTGCTTTGCCGCCTCAATGTCCGCCTCGTTCTCGGCCAGCATGAACTGGAGCGCCTGCCGCGAGGTCAGCGGCCGGCCGAAGGTCACCCGGTTCCGGGCGTACTCCAGTGCCAGCTCCTGGGCGCGGCGGGCCAGCCCCACGCAGCTCATCGCCACCGAGATTCGTGAAGGTGTCAGGAATCCGCCCAACGCGACCGCGAGGCCGTCCCCTTCGGCACCGAGCCTGTTCGCCACCGGGACCGGCGTCCGGTCGAAGGTCAGGCGGGCGTGGTCCGTGCCGGTGACGCCCATGGTCTGTGAGGTGTCCTCGACGGTCACCCCGGCCGCGTCCCGCGGCACCATGAGGGCGACGGTGCCCTCGTGTCCATGGCTGCCGGCCAGCCGCGCGGCCAGCAGCCAGTAGTCGCACCGCACGCCGAAGGTGATGAGGTGCTTGGCGCCGGTCAGGTAGTACGTGTCGCCCTCCCGGGTGACACTGGATCGAATGTCGGCGCCGGAGCCGGCGTCCGGCTCGGTGAGCGTGAAGGCGACCTTGATGAGGCCGGCGATGGCGGGCAGCACGAACCGCTCCCGCTGTTCATGGGTGGCGAACTGGTCCATCGCCCGCCAGGTCCCGTTGGCCACGTGCACCACCATGCGCAGGGAGCCGTGGCAGCGGGAGAACAGCTCCATCAAGTCCATCCACTGCGGGAACGAGAGGCCACGCCCGCCGTACTCGCGTGGAGCAGCCAGCGACAGGTAGCCGCGCTCGCGCAGCTGGGTCCAGAGGTCCTCGGGGACCGTACCGGTGTCCTCGATCCGGTGGGCCCACTCCTCAGCGGGGCCTGCCACGTACGCGGCGACCTCGGCCCGCAGTTGCTCGAACTCGGCCGGTGCGATGCCCGGCGCCGCCGGTGCGACCTCGGTGATACTCATGCCTTCTGCTCCTCGAGTGGTGGTGGGCAGAGGGCCTCGGCCCACTGCCTGAGAACGAACTTCTGGACCTTGCCGGCCGGATTGCGAGGCAGCCGGTCGACCAGCTCAAGCCGTTCCGGCCAGTAGTGCTTGGAGACCTGGTGGTGGTCCAGGTATTTGCGCATCGCCTCCAGGTCGAGGTCGGCGCTGTCGACGAGCGCCGCGAAGGCGCAGGCGCGTTCGCCGAGCCGCTCGTCCGGTGTGCCGACCACCGCGACCTCGTCCACCGAGGGGTGCTGGTGCAGCAGTTCCTCGATCTCAGCGACGGGGACCTTCTCCCCGCCCCGGTTGATCACGTCCTTGACCCGGCCGGTGATCCGGACGTAGCCGTCGGAATCGATGACGGCAAGGTCCCCGGTGCGGTACCAGCCGTCGGTCGTCCAGGCTTCGGCCGTCAGGTCGGGACGGTCCAGGTAGCCCACGAAACTGGTGGGGGATCGGACCTCGAAGTTGCCCTCGTGCCCGGCCTGCAGCGTCCGTCCCGCGTCGTCGGTCACCCTGAGCCCGACCCCGGGCATGGCCCGGCCGTCGGTGCCCCACACCTTCTCGGGTAGGTCGTTCGGCGCGGAGAGCGACCCCAGGCAAGTCTCCGTGGTGCCGAACGCGCCGCAGACCGTGGTACCGAGGACGGCGGTGGCCCGCTCGGCCAGGCTCCGCGGCAGCGCGGCTCCGGCCACGACGACTGTCTGCAGCGTCTCCGGGGCCCGGCCCCCCGCCTCGACCTCCTTGAGCAGGTCGGCCAGGAACGGCGTCGCCGCCTGGACGAAGGTGGCGCCGTGCTTGACGACTGCCTGCAGGGCGGTACGCGGGTTCCAGTGCGCCTGGACCAACTGGGGCACCCCAAGGGCGACAGCCAACCACATCCCGTACAGGAAACCCGTCTGGTGCGCCAGCGGGGACGGGATGAAGACCACGTCGCGGTCGTCCAGTCCGAGCCGTTCGGCCTGCAGCCGGACGGCGTGGCCGAGGGTGTCGTGCCGGTGCAGGACACCCTTCGGCTCACCGGTGGTACCAGAGGTGAAGAGCAACTGCGCCAGGGCGTCGGGGGCCGGCTGCCGGGCGGCGAGCGCCACGGTATCGACGTGCGCGGCGGCGGTCGCGGCGCCCCAGTCGGACCAGGTCAGTCCCTCGCCGTCGGCGGGGAGTTCCACCGCTCCCCCGTCTGCCGAAACGACGGCCACATGGCGGACCTGGGCCCGGCCGGCCGGGTCCTCGGCGAACCAGGACGCGGTTTCCCGGCGGTGGTCCCGGTTCCTGAAGCTGTCCGCGATCAGCAGCACGCGCGCGCCGGAGCGGCGCAGCGCGAAGGCCATCTCCCGCTGCCGGAGGATGGGCATGAGCGGGCAGCAGACGGCGCCGATGCGCAGTGCGGCGAGCGAGACCTCCACGAACTCGGCCCAGTTGGGGAGTTGGTACGCCACCGCTTCGCCGGGTTGCACGCCGAGGGCCAGCAGGGTGGCGGCCGCGCGATCGACCCGCTGGTCGAGCTCTCGCCAGGTTATCTCGGTGTCGTACCCGTCCCGCACATCCACCAGGGCGGTGCCGTCCGGGCGGTGCGCGGCCCAGTGCCGCAGCTGCTCGGGCAGCGAGGCGGGCGGAGTGACAGCACGCCCCGGCTCAACGGATAGCCGCAGCCCCAGGCCGGTCAGGTCCGCCAGGAATCCCGGGTAGGAGATCTGGTAGGCCTTCGGGTAGGTGAGGGTGGTGACACCGTGTGCCTTTGTGCCGGCCAGGGCGAGCGACATCAGGATCCGGTGGTCGTTGTACGAGGAGACGCGCGCGCCCGTGAAGGCCGTCACCCCGCGCACGCACAGACGGTCGCCCTCGAGGGTGAGGTCGGCGCCCATGGCGTTCAGCTGGAGCATCGCGGCGACCCGGTCGGACTCCTTCAACCGAACGTGCCCGATGTGCTCGAAGACCGTCTCCCCTTCGGCCAAGCCGGCCAGGGTGCAGAGCACCGGCAGCATGTCCGGGACCTCACGGCAGTCCACCGTCGTGCCGCGCAGCCGGACGCCGTCGTGGCGGATGCGGACGCCGCCCGACTCTCGGTCGACCGCCATCGGCACCCCCATGCGCCGGACGACGTCGAGGAAACCGATCTCGGGGTGGTCGGCCGGGTCGCCGTCGAGCTGCGTCATCCCGCGCAGCAGTACGTCGGAGGGGTGGATGGCGGAAGCCGCGATCCCGAACGCGGCGGAGCCGAGGTCCGGTGGAAGGGTCAGGTCGGTCGGCCGGGCGCTCTGGCCGGGAGCGATGTCGAACCGCCGCCAGTCGTCGGAGACGGTCACCTGGAGCCCGAAGCGGCGCATCATGGCCACCGTCAGCTCCACGTACGGGCGCTCGTTCAGCTCGCCGGACACCTCCACGATGGTGGGGCCGGAGGCGAACGGCGCGAGCAGGATCAGCCCCGAGATCCACTGCGACAGCGTGCCGGGTATCACCACCCGGCCCCCGGTGGGCCGGCCCGGGGTCAGGTGGACAGGCGGGCAGCCGTCGGCGGAGTCCAGTTCGACCCCCAGCTGCCGCAGCGCGTCGAGCAGCGGGCCGACCGGCCTCCGGCGGAAGTACTTCTGGCCGGTCACGGTGATCGGGGACTCTGCCAGTGAGGCGAGGCCGAGCATAAAGTACAGCGTGGTGCCGGAGCTGCCGGCCGAGACGGTCTGCCGACGCGGCCGGTATCGGCCGCCCCGCACCACGTACGTGTCGCCCTCGACGCTGATCCGGGTACCGAGGTCGCGCAGCAGGCGAACGGTGTACTGCACATGGCGGGCGTCCGAGACGCCCTTGATCCGGCTGGTGCCCTCGGCGAGCGAGGCGAGGATCAGCGCGCGGTGCACGTGGTACTTGGAGGTGGGGACCAGCAGCTCGCCGTGCAGCGGCTTTCTGGTCGGCCTGACCATGAGATGCATGAACTGCCTTTCCGGCTCGTTGAGTCGGGACGGGGGCGGCCGGTCAGGCCGGGATTTCACCGCGTTCGAGGTAGGCGACGGTCTCTCCGACGGTGGTGAGCTGGTCGAAGACGGCGTTCGGCACGTCGGTGCCGAAGCGGCGCTGGATCAGGACGAACAGCGACACGACGGCCAGCGAGTCCATGCTCAGGTCGTCGATGAACGAGCTCTCCAGCGAGATGTCCTCGGCCGGAACACCGGCGACCTCGTCGAGAATTTCCTTGAGGTCCTGCAGGGTGTCGCTCTGAGCGGTCATGATCAGTTCTCCTTGGTCGGATGGGCCGGCGCGGTGGTGGCCGGTACGGGCGGTCCGGCGGGCGCCGGCGGCAGTCGGATGACCTGGCCGGCCCAGACGAGGCCCGTGCCGAAGGACAGCAGCAGGGCGAGCCCGCCGGGCCTGGCCTCGCCCGAGGCGAGCAGGTCCTGGATGGCGAGCGGGATCGACACCGCGGAGGTGTTGCCGTGGATCTCTACGCTGCGGGCCACCGCCACGTGGTCGGGGATCCCGAGCTCTTTGACCAGTTCATCGATGATCCGCATGTTGGCCTGGTGCGGGACGAAGGAGTCGAGGTCCCGGACGGTCACACCGGCCCGCTCCAGCGCCTGCGCGGCGATGGGGCCGAGCTGATACGCGGCCCACCGGAACACCTCCCGGCCGTCCATGGTGATCACCGGCCAGGCCGGGGCGGGCGCGTCGCGCAGCGCCGCCCAGGAGTGGCTCTGCCGGATGGTCTCCTTGTGTGAGCCGTCGGAACCCCAGACCACCGGCCCCACTCCCGGCTGGTCGCAGGGGCCGACCACGGCGGCGCCGGCTCCGTCGCCGAAGAGGAAGGCGGTGCCGCTGTCCTCCTGGTCGAGAAGTTCGGAGAGCCGTTCCACGGCGATCACCAGTACGTACCGGGCGCTCCCGGCGGCAACCATGTCGGACGCCAGCGACAGCCCGTAACAGAAGCCGGCGCACCCGGCCGAGATGTCGAATGCGCCCGGTGCCGCGGCGCCGATCCGGTCCGCGACGCCGGCCGCAAGTGAGGGGAACTGGTGCAGGTGGGAGACGGTGGACACGATCACGCAACCAACCTCGGAGGCGGCGATCCCGGCGTGTTCCAAGGCCCGCTCGGCGGCCGTGGCGGCCATGAACTCCACCGTCTCCGTCGGCTCGGCCCAGTAGCGGAACCGGATCCCGGAGCGGCTGCGAATCCACTCGTCCGACGTCTCGATCCGCTCGCAGATCATCTCGTTGGTGATCTGCCGCGACGGCAGGTACGTGCCGATGCCGAGCAGGCCCGTCGGGGCTCCCCGGAAGGCCGAACCGTGTTCTGACAGCGAGGTGTTCACGCGGTCGTCACCACCTCGAAGTCCGCAGGCCCACACCAGCGGACCAGCGCCGCGCCGATACTCAGGCCCGAACCGAACGCGGCGAGCACCACCTGGTCACCCGGGGAGAGCCGGCCGAGGTCTTCCGCCTCCCGTAGTACCAACGGAACGCTGGCACCCGAAGTGTTGCCGTACTTCTGAATGTTGGTGACCGTGCGATCCTCCGGTACACCCAGGGCGGCCATAATGCCGCGGACGATGTAGAGGTTGGCCTGGTGCAGGGCGAACAGGTTGATGTCCGACAGGTCCTGTCCCGCCCGCGCAAGCAACTTCTCGATGATTCCGGGCACTTCACCGACGGCGAAGTCGTGCACGGCCTTGCCCGAGAGCTTGGCGAAGTTGTCGCCGAAGGCGCTGGTCAGCGGATGGCCGTCGCGCCGGGTCCGCTTCTCGCGCGCCACCCAGACCGCCTCGTAGCGGGACGGGTCGCTGTGCAGCAGCGTGAGGCCCAGCCCTCGGCCGGGGCGGCAGCGCTCCAACAGATAGCAGGCCGCGCCGTCACCGAAGATCACCGCCGGTCCGGGGTCCTTCCAGTCCATGGTCCGGGTGTTGACGTCGGCGAGCACTACGGCGACCCGGCGGTATTCCCCGGAGGCGAGGTACTTGGCGCCGACGTCCAGAGCGAACACGCCTCCCGGGCAGGCCCCGCTGTTGATGTCGAATCCGGTTGCTCCGTGCGCGCCGGCCTTCTCGATGACCCGCATCGCCGTAGGCGGTGCCATGTTGTCCGGTGTGTAGGTTCCGCAGATGACGAGATCCACCTCGGACGGGCTGACGCCCGCCCGGGCGCAAGCGTCCTTGAGCGCGGCGGCCCCCAGGTCCGAGGTCCACTCGTCCTCGGCGGCCACCCGGCGGGTCTCCACGCCGATGTTTTCCCTGATCCAGTCGTCCCGGGTGAGGAGGATCTCCTCCAGGTCGGTATTGCTGACCACCTTCTCGGGGAGATATCCGCCGACCGCCCGAATTCCCACGCCCCAGGACCGCGCCAGCGGTGTTCCGGATATGTCCATTCAAGGTTTCCTGTTCAATTCCATGAGCCGGTTCAGATGATTCGGCGTGCGCGGACGCCTGTTCACGCCTCTCCTTCGGCCGCCGGGGGATGGAGCACCAGGGCCGCCGCCTGACCTCCGGCATCGGTGGTGAGCACCAGTGCGGGGGCGGGACGCAGCTGCTGTGCCCGAGCGGCGACGCCGATCCTTGGCAAGCACGGGTCCCATCGGGTGAGCCCGCGGGTCGGCGGTGCCAGACCGGCATCCAGAGCGCGCGCCGTCAGCGCGAGTTGCACCAGGCCGCTGGCGCCCGCACAGTCGCCGAGCGCCCCGAAGGGGCTGAAGGCGGGAACGGACGGACCCATCACTTCGTGCAGGGCGTGCGCTTCTGGACCGTCGATTCCGGTGCCGCCCGTGGCCGAGGAGCAGACGAGGCCGATGTCGTCGGCGCCGAGCCCGGCCCCGCGAAGCGCCGTGAGCGCGGCACGCACCGCCGTGTCCTGCCCGGCGTCGCCTCTGACCGTGCTCAAGCCCGACACCTGGGCGAGCACCCGCGAGCCACGGTCGCGCACCCTGCGGAGGCTTTCGAGCACCAGCACCACTACGGCCTCTCCAGGCACGGCGCCTCCGCGCTCGGCGGAGAACAGCCCATTCCCCGGCCGGTCCACCCGGGCGGCCGTGGGGTCCAGAGTTTCGACGGTGGCGACGAGGACGACCTCCGCCGCGCCCGTGAGCACCTGATCGGCACCCACGGCCAACGCGTGGCTGCCCGAGCAGCGTCCGGCGGTGACCGTCACGATGCTGCCCTCCGCCCTTGCGGAGACCGAGAGTTCGGAGGCCACAGCGTTGAGACTCGCTTGGGGGCCGGAGGACGGACTCACGAGTGCCGGGCCGTGCGTCACGCCGTCGTGCAGCACCCGCAGATAGTCGTCGAGGCCGGCGGTGGTGGTCCCGAGGACGACGCCCACGTCGGCGGGGGTCGGCGCACCGCCGACGTCGAAGCCGGCGTCCCGCCAGGCGAGCGCGCCTACCCGGGAGACGAGCAGGGATTCCCGGCTCAGCGCGCGGAGCCGCCTTCTCTCGAACGCCGGTACCTCCGGCAGATCGGAGGAAAGGACCGCGGCGAAGCCGGCGCCGCGGAAGGGGCCGTCGCCGTAGGACGTGGTGGCGAAGGCGGTGCTGCCGCCGAGCAGCGCCTCCCACGTCGCGTCCAGGCCGGCACCCAGCGAGCTGGCGACGGCCATTCCCGTGATGGCCACGGACCGAGTCATCGAGCACTCCTGGAACCGAACCGGGTGAAGACGGTGCACGCCGTGTTGCCGCCGAATCCGAAGGCGTTGTTGACGGCCACGTCGACGCGCGCCTCACGGGCCTCGCCGGAGACGAGGTCCAGCGCGCACTCCGGGTCCACGTCGGCCAGGTTGGCCGTCGGCGGGATCACCCCGTCGCGTATGGCCAGTACGCAGCCGACCGCCTCGATGGCGCTTGCTGCACCCTGGGCGTGTCCGAGCGCCCCTTTCAGCGACGAGACTGCCGGGGTATGGGCACCGAAGACATCCCGGATCGCACGGGCTTCGACCCGATCGTTCGACGGAGTGCCCGTGCCGTGCGCGCTGATGTAGTCAACCTGGTCGACCGGGACGCCGGCCTGCGCCAGAGCCCGCTCCATCGAGCGCCGCGCACCGAGCCCCTCGGGGTGTGGCGCAGTCATGTGGTAGGCGTCGGAGGCACTGGACCAGCCGGCGAGTTGCGCGTAGATGCGTGCACCGCGGCGGCGGGCGTGCTCGTACGACTCCAGCACCAACGCGGCCGAGCCCTCGGAGACGAGCAATCCCGCACGGTTGCGGTCGAACGGCCGGGCCACGTCCGGCGCGATCGATCGCAGGCTGGTGAAGAGCATGAGGAGCGCGGACGACATCTCGTCCACCCCGCCGGCGATCATGACGTCGGCACGGTTGGCCCTGATTGTATCGGCGGCGTACGCCAGTGCGCTGTTCCCGGAGGCACAGGCGCTGCTGACAACCAAGCTCGTTCCCATGAAGCCGAGTTCTCGGGATACGGCGTCGGCGAGGTCCACCAACGGGGGAGCCGACTCGAGGCCGTCCATGTCGCCCGGCCGCTCACCGCGGTGGAACCGCATGACGCCCGCCTCCACTGCGGCGCGATTGCCGAGCAGGGTTCCCATGCAGACGCCGGCGCGGGCCGGGTCAGAGGTCCACGGCCGCACACCTGCATCGGCGGCCGCCGCGAGGCTCGCGGCCACAGCCAGCTGTGTGCTGCGCGGAAGACCCGAGCGCGGTTCGCCGAACCCCTTGACCTCACCCCCCATGCGGTGGGGAAAGCCGGTGACGTCGCACAGCGTGATGGGTGCCGTGCCGACCGACCCCTTCACCGCCGCGTCCCAGAACTCCCCGACCGTAGTGCCGATCGGTGTGAGCGCGCCGACCCCTGTCACCACGACCGCTGCGGACTGCCCGTGTGCAACCAATTTCTGTGGTTCCCCTCGTGTGGTGGCCTCGTCCCCCTAGACCAGCCCTTCGCCGCCGTCCACGCTGATGACGTTTCCGGTGAGCCACGACGAGTCGCTCGCCGACAGCAGCACGACGGCTTCGGCGATGTCTTCCGGGACGGTGGCCCGGCCGTGCGGATTGGCTTGCCTGGCCCGCTGGATGAGGTCGTCGCTGCCGGGGATGCGCTCCAGCGCAGGTGTCTGGGTGACGCCCGCCCGTAGCGCGTTGACCGCGATGCCGGAGGGAGCGAGTTCGACCGCCAGTTGCCGCACATGCGAGACGAGCGCGGACTTGGCCGCCGACACGGCTCCGTAGTGCGGGATGACCCGGTTGTCACCGTGGCTGGTCAGGGTGAAGACCTTGGCGCCCCGTGGCAGCAGCCCCGCGGTGTGGAGGTCCCTGACCCAGTAGACAAGGCTGTGCGCCATCACGTCGATGGTCATGTCCATCTGGCGAGGGGTGATGACGCTCGGCTCGCCGCTGCGCGGGATGAACGGCAGCAGGCTGCCGAAGGCAAGGGAGTGGAGCACCACCCGCACACCGGCGCCGCCGGTGACCTTCGTCAGCTCCTCCACCAGCTCCGCCCGCGTCGTCTTGCTGGCGGCGTTGGCATTGTGGAAGGAGACCTCCGCCCCCAGCTCCCGGAGCTCATCGGTGAGTTCGTCGATCGCTTCCAGTCGGGCCGCGGAGTCGAAGTGCACGCCGAAGATGTTCGCGCCCTCCTTCGCCATCGCCAGCGCGGTCGCCCGGCCCATCCCGCTCGACGCGCCGAGAATCAGACACCAAGTTCCCTTGGCCGAAGTCAACATGTGTACCTCTCACTATGTGCCGGGCGGATGCCCTTGGGCCGGCCGCCTTCCAGGGCGTCTTGCCGGTCGTGTCACCCTGCGGAAGGGAATTTCTCGCGGATCAGGTCGTCCACGGCCTCGGCGAACCTCTGCGGTTGCTCCGCCATCGGCAGGTGGCCGCAGCCCTGGAAGACGCGCAACCGTGCGTCGGGCAGCGCCGCGGCGAGCCCGCGGGCGTCGTCCGGTGGCGCGAACAGATCCCGGTCGCCGGCCACGACGAGCACCGGCAGATCGAGGGCGGCCGTGTCCAGGAAGGGACTGCGCAGATAGGTGTCGAAGAAGCGCAGAAAGCCGTACGGTCCCACACGGTCACGGACACGCAGCGCCATGTCGCGACGTATGTCTTCGTCGAGGGCGCGCCGGGAGCCGATGCGCAGGCATCCGTCGAGGAAGCCGTGGTACGAGTTCAGATAGTGGGTCGCGGTGTGCCAGGCGAAGTCCTCGGGACTGCGCCGGTGGAACGGGGCGACGACCACGGCTGCTCCGGGACGCACCGCGCGGTCCATGGCGGCCAGGGCCTCCAGGGCGAGCCCGGTGGAGAAGGAGTGCGCGATCAGCACGTCCACCCCGCCGGGCACCGCGTCCAGCGCCTGTGCGATCCACTCGACCGGATCGCCCCGGTGGCTCCAGGTCTCCTTGCCGGCGGCTCCCCAGGGCATGAGGGCCGCCCAGAACTCGACTTCGGGCGCCGCGATCCGCGCGCAGTCGCGCCATACGGTGTCGGTCCCGGCCAGCCCGTGCAGCGCCAGAACGCGAACGGGCTCGCCTGCCGACGCCTGCCGTGTCCTGCGAACGAGAACCTCATCCGCGTACGGCCCGGCGTTGCGGCGGATCCAGGAATCCTCGGTCTGCTGAGTGCCCATCAGGCCACCACTGCGGGACGCCGGGGCGCGCAGAGTATGAGGGCCGTCGTAGCCCCGCCGCCGGACGTGGCCAGGACATGACGGGCGGACAGGTCGTGGACCGCCACCACCCCGGGCCGGGCTCCCATGATCGCGGTGTGCGCGGCGGTGTCCTCGACACCTTCGGGTGCGCACCACATCCCGACTCCTCCCTCACTGCGCTCCAGGACCGCGGCCATCGCCTCGGCGAGCGGCAGCACACCTCGGACCCCGGCCGACTCCGCCGACTCCAGCACGATGGCGGCCGCTCCGTCGAAGGGGCGCGCTTCGCCCGTCACATGGCACACCGGGGCGTTGCCGGGTTCGACGCCGACCACCACGGCCCGCTCCACCCGGCCGACGGCCATCAGCGGCCGGGCGCGGTCGACAGCGTCCAGCCCCGACGTCTTGCGCTCCTCGGCGATGGTCCCCACGCTGTCGCAGACGGTGCGCTTCGGACGAGTCCTCGGAAGTGCGCGGATCGAAAACGTCCGTGGTCCCCTCCGCTGATTTCTGTCGCTCGTCCCCGGAGCCTCATGCCGTGCAGACACGCTCGTCCTGCCCCTCCGTCTTTCCTGGTTCGCAGATCATCGGGTTCCGGCGCGGCGACTCCAGATGGTCCCGCAGATATCTCTTGCCCAATGCGTTGACCGAAAATTATCACGCCACGCTAAAAGCTCTGATAAGCCGTTCTATGGCTCACGCTTTTGCGACTGGCCGCGCGGCGTCTTGAGCGCCTGCCATGGCCGAAGCAAGCGGCGTACCAGGCACGGTGTTGTCCGCCATGGCCACCGCCGGAGCCTCGCTGCAGCGGCCGTTGGGCCTGGACGGCGGCAAGGCGGGTAGCCCTGGAAAGGCCGGGCTAATGACAGACCGTGCCTCTCGCTAAAGCCGAACAAGGAGGCCGATAAAGCCAAACCCAGCCGCCTTGAAACGGTCTCGAAACCTTGGCCATAGTGGTCGCCCGGCGCGGGAGCGCATCGTCGCGACATCATCAACCGCGCGCCGTATCGGGCGCGCGATTGCCAGCGCACGATAGATAACCAATAGAGATACGTGGGTGAATATGCTGACCTCTGCAGAGGCGATGGCCGAAGCTCGTCCTGCCCGGCGGCCGCAGGCACCGCCGCTGCTCGACTCATTGACCGGTCTGCGCGGGCTGGCCGCGATCCTGGTGTTCTGCTTTCACTTCACGACCTTCCAGTTCGTCTTCGGCCCGAAGGGCGGCCTGGAGTTCGCCCCGCTGACGCGCCCCCGCTTCCTCACCATGAGCGGGAACTTCGCGGTGGGCAGCTTCTTCATCCTCAGCGGCTTCGTGCTGGCGCTCACCACACGCGAGGGGACGAGCCTCGCCAACTTCTGCGCCAAGCGCGTCGGAAAGCTGTATCCGGTTTACTTCGTCACGACCGCGCTGGCCATCGGCGCCATCGTGGTGCTCGGGATGCCGATCTCCACGAGCAACATCTTCCTGCACCTGACGCTGCTGCAGTCGTGGGTCCCTTACCAGGACATCTACACTGGCGTCAACCCGGTCACCTGGTCGCTGAGCACCGAAGCCTTCTTCTATCTGCTGTTCCCACTCGCGCTGTTCGTCGTGCACCGTCTGAGCTCGCGCGCCCTGTATTGGGTCCTCGGCACCGCCGTCTTCCTCGAGTTCGCGTTGCCGCTGTACGTGATGCACTACTTCACCGTGAAGAACGTCGGCAGCCACGGGGCGTACTTTCACACCGGGAGCAACGGCGGCGACCTGGTCTACTGGCTCACCCTGCCCTTCCCGCCCTACCGCTTCCTCGAGTTCCTCGTCGGGATGGTGTGCTGCATTCTCCTCAACCGCGGAGCGCTGCCGACGATCCGGCAGGGATGGGCGTGGGCGTGGAGCGCCGTGGCCTATGTGATCGGCACGTACACGGATGGTCCGCTCCAGCGGACGGCGGTGGGCCTCGTCGCGCTCCCGTTCCTGGTGGTCGCCCTGGCACAGGCCGACCTCGCGGGCCGTCGGTCGCTGCTGCGGGGCAAGGTCTTCGTGGGGCTGGGAAAGCTGTCCTACGGGATGTACGCGATACAGCTCCTGGCGGTTCTGCCGTCCGAGCCCTTCGTCATGCGCTGGTTGTCGTCCCTGTTCGGGGTCTCGACGGCCACGCTCGGCGAACCGGTGTGGAAGGTGCTGATCGGGGCTGCCTACTTCGGCCTCGTGATTCTCCTGTCGGTGCCGATCTACCGGTACATCGAGGTTCCGGCTTATGACTTCGCCAAGCGTTTGTACCGGTCCCGGAAGGGTTCGCCGATGTTCGCCGCGCCGGAATCCGCGGAAGGGCCGAGCCGGTGAAGGTCTGCGTGATCGGCTCCGGGATCTTCGGCATCGCGGCCGTCCGGGAGATCTCACGGAGCCTTCCGGAGTGGTCCGTGCACTGGATGTCGGAGGACCCCGAGGCCGGCGGCCTGTGGAGCACCGCCTCGAAACGGAGCCGTGTGTACGACGCGCTGTTCCTCAACACCTCACGGCAGCGCAGCGCTTTCGCCGGCACGGCGATCCAGGCCGAGCCGTCGGTGCACTTCGTCCACCACTCGCTCTACTCGGCCTACCTCGCCCAGGTGGCCGCCGAGTGTCACGGCCCGCAGCGCCACTGGGAGTGCCGAGTGGACTCGGTGTCCGCGCGGGAGGGCGGCGGCTGGCTCGTACGGTGGCGTGACCGCGCAGGAGCAGAGACGGAGGATGAGTTCGACGCCGTCGTCGACGCCACCGGCCACAACGTCGAGGCCGTGTGGCCGGACGTGCCGCGTGCGGCCACACCGGCGTACGCGCTCAGCCACTCCGCGGAGTACAAGAACGCCGAGCCGTACTGCGGGAAGAGCGTCCTCATCATCGGCAACGGTGCCTCAGCCGTGGACATCGCGTGCGAGCTCGTCACCGCCGCGTCGCGGGTGGAGATCAGCATCAGGACCCCCAAGTGGTACCTGCCCAAAGTGCTGCTGGGCAAGCCGATCGACCACTCGGGGGGCGGCGGGTTGAGCCACGCCCCGCTGGTGGGCCGCGTGGTCGCCAGAGTGGAGGAGTCAGTCGTCCGGCGCTTGGTGGGCTCCTACGACTCCTTCGGGCTGGAGGCCCCGAAGAGACCGCTCGCCGTTTCGACACCGGTGCTGAGCGACCACTTCCTCCCCCATCTCAGCCACGGCCGTCTCCGCGCGCGCACCCGGGTCGTGGCCCTGGAACAGGAGTCGGTCCGCTTCGCCGACGGCAGCGAGGGCACGTTCGACGCGGTCATCGCCGCGACGGGATTCCAGGACGCCTCCCCGCACCTGCCCGCCGCCGTCCGCGACACGCTGAGTCGGCACCGGCTCGGCCTGTCCCTGGAGGCACCGGGATCGCCGGGGCTGTATCTGCTGAACCGCTTCCGCTGCGGTGACGCGGCGGTCAAGTGCGCCGAAGTCCAGGCCGCAGCCGTCGCGCGCTGCCTGCCGAGTTCACGCTCCCGCTCCGGCGCTCCGCCGGACGTCGCGGGTCCGGAGGCCGTCGGACCCCGGATCACCGCACGCACCCTACGGAAGGTCTACGAGGCATACCGATGAAGACAGGGCCGGGAAAGATGGGTGCCGTCGGGCTGGGCTGGTATGTGCCCGATCGGCGCATCGACAATGAGACGGTCTCACGGTGGTGCGGGGTGACCCCGGAGTGGATCACCGGGCGCACCGGGGTGGAGGAGCGCCGGTACGCCGACGATGGAGAGCCGACCTCCGCGATGGCGGCCCGGGCTCTCGCCATGGCTCTGGAGGACGCCGGACTGCGCGGTAGCGACCTGGCCGCCGTCATCGTCTGCACCTCCACCCCGGACCAACCGCAGCCGCCCACAGCGGCGTTCGTGCTCGCCGAACTGAAGCTGCCGGGCATACCGGCGTTCGACGTCAACGGTGTATGCGCCGGGTTCCTCTACGGCCTGGGCGCTGCCGACGGATGGCGGAGCCGCGGACCGGTGGCCCTCATCGGCGCCGACAAGTACTCGGCCATCCTCAACCCGCAGGACCGCAGGACCGTGAGTCTCTTCGGCGACGGGGCGGGCGCGGTCGTCCTGGACGCCCTGCCCGCCGGCTCCGAGGGTGCCGGCGTGGTGGCGAGGTGCCAGGCCGAGCACGTGAACCTGGTGCGCGTACGCGGCGGCGGCAGCAGCCTGCCGCTCCGGAACACGCACGACCCCCTGGCGGACCGGTTCGAGATGGACGGGCGGGGGATCGTCGCCTGGGCGGAGTCCGCACTCCCGCCGGTGGCGGCCCAGGCGTGCGCCGAGGCCGGCGTGGCGCTGGAGGACATAGACCGGTTCGTATTTCACCAAGGCAGCGGCCGGATGGTGGAGTTCTGCGCCAAGTGGCTCGATGTGCCCATGGACAAGGTGGCGGTGTCGGCGGACCGGTTCGGCAACACGGGCGCCGCCTCGATCCCCCTGACACTCGCCATCGAGGCCGGAGCAGGACGCATCACGAGGGGCGATCGCGTGATGCTCGCCGGACTCGGTGGAGGAACGGCAGCCTGCGCCACGGTGATCACGTGGTGAACCACCAGGTAACTACGGAAAGCACGGCTGCCGCAGCCGCCGGCCCGCGTCACCGCGCGTGCCGTCCCCTCTGCGGCGGCCGGAATTCAAGGTGAGGCTAATGACGAACGACGTGAGCACCTACGAGACCGACCTTCCGCGACTGCCGCAGGGAGCGCCCGCAGGGTGTCCCTTCGCCCCGCCGGAGTCGGTGGCATCGCTCCGGGACACCGCTCCGCTGACGCGGGTGGTGCTCCCCGACGGTGAGCCGGCCTGGCTCGCTACGAGTTTCGAACTCGTACGGGAGGTCCTCACCCACCCGGGGTTCAGCGCCAACCCAAATACCAAGGGCTTTCCCCGGTGGAACCTGCCGGGAGGCACCGACCTGCCGATGAGCATGACGCATGCGGATCCGCCGGTGCACACCCGGCTGCGGGCGATGGTGGCGGGTGAGTTCACCCCCCGGCGCATCCGCCGGCTCCGCCCTGACATCGAGCGCATCACCCGTGATCGGTGTGCCGCCATCGAGGCGCTGCCCCAACCCGTCGACCTGGTAACCGAGTTCTCCACCCCCATCCCGGCTCTCGCGATCAGCCTGCTGCTCGGCGTGCCCGCCGAAGGCCTGTCCTCCTTCGAGCGGAACATCCGCCTCGTTCTCTCCCACGACGACCTGGAGTCGAGCGAGCGCGACCGGGCCAAGCTCGAAATGCTCACCTCTGTGACCACGTTGATCGCGGACAAGCGCGCTCAGCCGGACGACAACCTGCTGAGCAAGCTGATCACCGAGAACCCGGGCCTCGGCGACATGGAGTTGGTGTCGTTCGTGGCACTGCTGCTGTTCGCCGGGTATTCCACCACCGCGCACATGATTGAGCTCAGCGCTCTGACGCTGATCCAGCGGCCGGATATCGCGAAGCGGGCGCGCAACGACCTGTCCGTCATCCCAGCCCTGGCAGACGAGTTGCTGCGGTACCACTCGATCGTCCGGGACTCGCCGAGGAGGGTGGCGGTCGAGGACATTGAACTGGGCAGTGTCACGATCCGGGCGGGTGAGGGCGTCATCGCCTCGGTTCAGGCGGCCAACTGGGACGGGTCCGCGTTCGCCGAGCCTGACGCGATCGACCCCGACAGGCCCCGCACCCCGCGGCACCTCGCCTTCGGCCACGGGATCCACGTGTGCCTGGGGGCGTCCCTCGCCAAGCTCGAGCTCGAGGTGGTCCTGGAGGAACTGGTCACGCGCTACCCGAACATAAGGCTGGCGATCGCGGACGAGGAGATCCGGTTCCGGACCTCGACCCACCTCCACGGGTGCTATGCGCTCCCCGTCGACCTCGGGCTGGAGGCCGGTGCATGAAGCCCACCGTGACCCTCAACCAGGGCCTTGACGTCTCCCGTCTCGGTCTGGGCATGTGGCAGATCCCGGACGGTGACGCCGAGTCCGTCGTGGGCACCGCGCTGGAAGTCGGCTACCGCAGCATCGACACCGCGACGAGCTACCGCAACGAACGCGGCGTCGGCGCCGCCGTGGCCGCCTCCGGCATCCCGCGCGACGAGATCGTCGTCACGACCAAGCTCTGGAACAGCGACCACGGCACCGACGAGGCGTTGCGGGCATTCGACGCCAGCCTCGAACGGCTCGACATGGACTGGGTCGACGTCTACCTCATCCACTGGCCGCTTCCGCTGCGGGACCGGTACGTGGAGACCTGGCGTGCCCTGGAGAAGCTCCACGCCGAGGGTCGGATACGGGCGATCGGGGTCTCGAACTTCACCGTCGGCCAGCTCCGTCGGCTTATGGACTGCTGCGACATCGTCCCCGCCGTCAACCAAGTCGAGCTCCACCCCGGCTTCCAGCAGGCGCAGCTGCGTGAGTTCCACGCCGTGCACGGCATCGCCACACAGGCGTGGAGCCCGCTCGGTTCGGGGCAGGGCCTCCTCGACCTGCCGGTACTGGGCGAGATCGGCCGGGCACACGGCCGCTCGCCGGCACAGGTAGTGATCCGCTGGCATCTGCAACTCGGCAACCTCGTCATCCCCAGATCGTCCGCAGCCGCTAGGATCGCGGAGAACTTCGACGTCTTCGACTTTTCCCTGGACGACCACGAGATGGCCAGGATCGCGGCGCTCGACACCGGTCAGCGGCGAGGACCCGATCCCGACACCTTCGACTACGGATAGATCCGCCGTCCGGCGGTGAGCGAAGGTCAAGAGCGCTGTCACGGCACGCACGCGGCGGCTCACGGCGGTGGTACCGGCCGTGAGCCGCCGCGGAGCGAGGGCCGCGCCATGCGCGACGCACACGAGTCATAGAGGAACAAGGCGATGATGTATGAGCACTTGAGGCGGCTGACCGGACCGGTACTGCGTACCGCGGTGCGGCTCGAAGCCGTGGGCCTGGAGAATGTGCCGCAGTCGAACGGCGTCATACTTGCGTCCAACCACCTGTCCATCGTGGACTCCACATTCCTGCCGCTGGTGCTGGACCGGCAGGTGACCTTCATGGCGAAGTCGGAGTACTTTGAGGGAGGCCCCTGGCCGATGCGGATCGTCTCGTCCTTCATGCGGGGCAGCGGGCAGGTCCCGGTCGACCGAGAGAACCAACGGGCGGCCGTGGCCTCGCTTGACGCGTGTCTTCGGGTGGTGAAGGACGGCGGCATCTTCTGCATCTACCCCGAGGGCACACGCTCCCCGGACGGCCGGCTCTACCGGGCCAAGACGGGCGTAGCATGGCTGGCTCTCAAGTCCGGCGCGCCCGTGGTGCCGGTGGCCATGAGCGGCACCGACCGCGTCCTGCCGCCCAGGCGCGCACTTCCTCGTCCGGCCAAGGTCAAGGTGACCTTCGGCAAGCCCGTTGACCTCTCCTGGTACGAGGGCTCCGCTGGCGACGCCGGTGCCCGCAGGGCCGTCTCCGACCTGATCATGCAGGGCATAGCAGAGGTTTCCGGCCAGGAGTACGTGCCCATCTACGCGGCGAAGGCGAAGGAGCAGGGCTGACCCACGAGGCGAAGGGCCCGCGTGCCGTGAGGCCGCGGGCCCTTCGCCTCGCGTCAGTCGGGGATTCCGCCGTCGACGTGCAGTACGTGCCCGGTGATGTATGAGGAGCGGGGCGACGCGAGGAATGCCACGGCCTCCGCCACCTCCTGCGCGGTCCCCAGCCTCCCGACCGGGATCTTCTTCACCGTGCGGTCGCGAACCGCCTCGCTCACCGAGTCGGTCATGTCCGTCGCGATGAATCCGGGCGCCACGGCGTTGGCGCGCACACCGAACCGGCCCACCTCCTTCGCCAGCGACTTGGTGAACCCGATGATCCCGGCCTTTGACGCCGCGTAGTTCGTCTGCGCCGCGTTGCCGTACACACCGGCCACCGAGGAGATGGTGACGATGCTGCCGGCACCCCGCTTCATGAACGAGAAGATCGCCGCGCGGCACACGTTGTAGGTACCCGTCAGGTTCGTCTGGATGACGGTGTGCCAGTCGTCCGCATCCATCTTCAGCAGCGGCCTGTCACGGATGACCCCGGCGTTGGACACCAGGACGTCGACTGGCCCCAGGGTGTCCTCGGTCTCGCTCAGGTACGCGCGCACCGCCGCCTCGTCGGTCACGTCAACCCGGGCGGCCGACACCCGGCCGCCGTGCACCTCGGCAAGGCGCTCGATCTCCTCGGCCGCGTTCGACTCCGACTGGAAGCAGTAACTGACGTGGTAGCCGTCGGCCAGCAGCCGTTCCACCACGGCCCGTCCTATGCCTCGGGACCCGCCGGTGACGACGGCGACACGTGCATTGTTCTCAGCCATGGTTCAGGCGCTTTCGAGCTTGTTCGCGAGCAGGCTGTGGGTGCTCCGCAGCGAGCGGACCTCCTTCATGTGCTCTTCCCCGATCTTGACGTGGTACTTGCGCTCCAGGGAGACCAGGATCTCCAGCGCCAGCAGGGAGTCCATGTCCAAGTCCTCGACGAAGTCGGCGTCGTCGGTCACCTCGTCGGTGTCGATATCGAGGATGTTCGCGATGGTCTCGCGGAGGTCCTCGATGTCCAGTGCGAGGGATTGCTGCACCATGTCGTCTCTCTTTCTCATGTCGTGTGCTGAGTGATGGGGTGCTGCGGGACGGGATGTTCGGTCAGTCCGTCCTGCGGTGCGAAGGGCGGTGCGCCTTCGGCCTTCAGCCGGCCCGCGGTGGTTGGTCGGGCAGCGGCTTCGTGGTCGTCACGGCGATGGCGACGTTGCCTTCCCGAGCCGCGGTGACCACCAGCCGGGCGCGCCCGCAGCCGGACCGGACGCCGTTGGCGAGCAGCGCCACGGCCTCCAGCGCCCCGGCGCGCGGTACGTCCGTCCCCGGGGTCACGTCAGGTCCCATCAGACCGCGAACCGCGTCCGAGACGGCCTGTGCAACTGGCGATCCGTCCGTCACCAGCCGGACGTCGATTCCGTCGGTCTCGTCGAGCCCCGCCGCGACGGCGTCGAGGGCCGAGACCACGATCCGCTTCGCCCGCGCGCGGCCTGCGGCCGTCATCAGCGCAGGCGGCGGCACGAACAGCAGGCGCGACCGCAAGAGCGTCGTCCCGGGCCCGGCCGATGCGCGAGGGCGCAGTACGAGGAGGGCGGCGCCGGTTTCCGGCCGTGCATCCGCCGCGTAGGGATCCGGCGCCTCGGTCGCGCCCGCGAGCACGACCTCCGCCCGCCCGCCCGCCACCTCGTGGGCGGCCAGGTGCAGCGCCTCCACACCGGCCACCCGTGGTGAGGTGACCGTCAGATTGAAGCCCTTGAGCAGGTGCTCGGTGGAGAGCCGGGCGCCGACCAAATTGACCGAGAAGAAGGGCGCCGTCATGGGGCTGACGGAGTCCGCCCCCTCGGTCCGGGTCGTCCGGTCGATGACGGAGTGCAACTCCGCCACGGCACTGTTCGTCCCGACCACGGCGCCGCGCCGCTCCTCGGGACACCGCTCCAGCAGACCCTCGCTGCCCGCCAGTGCCGCCCTCGCCGCCGCCAGCACGTACTGGCATGCCTCGGGCAGGTATTTGTAGCCGCGCGGACCCAACTGCGACCTGTAGTCGAACCAGGCCGCACCGGGTGCGATGCCGGCGGGCGGCACGGTGACCCCGACGCCGCTCACCGCCGCCTCGGCGACCTGGAGGCGAGCAATCATCGGACTCCTCCGTCGAGCACGAGCGACACGTTGCTGCCGCCGAAGGCATAGGAATTGATCAGCACGCCCGGTCGAGGCAGCGGCGTCGGGCCGCCCTGCGGGAGCCACACGTCGCACGCCGGGTCCTGCCGTACCAGGGCGATGTTCGGCGGCACCTGCCCGTGCCGCAGGACGAGGGCCGCGCAGACCGCGCTGAAAGCGGCCGCGGCACCGGCTGTGTGCCCGATGAAGGCCTTGAGGCTGAACAGCGGTGTGGAATCGCAACGCCGCCCCAGCACTTCGCGCAGGGTCTCCGACTCCAGCAGGTCGTTCTGCTGGGTCCCGGTGCCGTGCGGGATCACACAGCCGATCGCCTCTGGCCCGCACCCCGCGTCGCGCAGCGCCTCACGCGCCACACGCACCAACTGGCGGCGGCCCGGGTCGGGCGCGGTGGTGTGGTAGGCGTCGCAACTCCAAGCGGTGCCGGACAGCCTGCCGTACGTCCCGCGGCCCGCCGCCGCATGAGCGGACTGCACGACGAGCATGGCGGCGCCCTCGCCGAAGACGGTCCCCTTGCGGTCGGCTTCGAAGGGGCGGCAGCCGTCCGGATCGATCGCCCTCAGCCGGTCGAAGGCGGCGATCGGCACACCGGCGCTTCCTTCCGCCCCGCCGACGAGCACGGTCTCCGCCTCACCGCGCCGGATGAGGTCCATCGCGACGCTCAGGGCGTATCCGCTGGCGGCGCAGGCGTTGCTCACGCTGACGTTCGCCCCGAACGAGCCCAGCGCACCGCCGACAGCCGAGGCGACGGAGAAGGACGGGGTCCATACCGCGTCATCGGGCACGCCCGCGCGGAAGGCGTCCTCGCGCTCCTCGCACACCCCGATGGCAGTGGCGATTACCACGGCCATTCCGGCGACCTCGTCGTCGGTCAGGCCCGCGTCCACGACCGCCTGGCGGGCGGCGTGCAGGGCGAACCGCGAGGCTCGGCCCCGGGTGGCGTCGTCCTCGGCGTGCGCCGACGCGTCCGTGGCGGGCGGGACCTGGTAGGCGAGGGGAGCGCGGACACGTCCGGTCAGCGACTCCACCGGTGTGGGCCTGCTCCGGGCGGCCTGCAGGCTCTTCCAGAAGGCCTCGGGGCCGTCGCCGAGGCAGCTGATGGCACCGAGGCCGGTGACGAAGACGTCCATGGCCGTCAGCCGGCCGTGGTCGCTTCGGCGGCGGGCGCGCTCGTGGGCGCGTACCGGTGCACGTAGTCAAGACCGGCGAGCGTGTGCACCTGCTCCATAACGCGGTCGGTGACCAGCCTGCGGACCTTGTAGTCCCCCTCGCGCCCGGCGAACTCGGGGAAGGTCATGGGCGAACCGAAGTGCATGTCGAACCGGGTGACCCGCCACACCAGCCTGCCCAGCGGCTGCACCCGGTCGGTTCCGGCCAGGCCGCAGGGGATCACCGGGGCGCCGGTGGCGAGCGCCAGCCAGCCCACCCCCGCACGGCCACGGTAGACGCGCCCGTCGGGGGAGCGGGTGCCCTCGGGGTGGATCCCGAAGATGCGTCCCTCACGCAACACCTCTTCGGCGCGCTTGAGGGCGTCCACGCCGCCCCTTCCGCCGTCACGCTTCACCGGGACGAAGCCGAGGGTATGGAGGAGCCTGACGCGCAGCCGGTCCCGCAGCCCCGTGCCGTCAAGCCGCTCAGCCTTCCCGATGAACCAGACGGGTCGCTTGGCCATGAGGGAGATCAGGACGTGGTCGCAGAAGGAGAGATGGTTGGCCGCGATGATGCAGGGACCGGAGGCCGGGATATTCCCAAGGCCGCTGATGCGTGGCCGGAACACCAGGCGCAGGAGCAGGGCGAGTACGGCCCTCAACACCGAACGGAACATCGGTCCCCTCTGAATCTTGTGCTGCGTCATGCCGTGAAGGATGCGGTGAGGCAGGGCGGGGTCAGTCGACCGCCGTCGCGGCACCGGAGGCGGAGCCGGTGACCGCGTTCGGGCGAGCCTTGCCGGGCCGCCATCCCGGGGGGCCGAAGATGTAGCCGAGGCGGTGGCTCCAGGTCCGCGCCTGACGGACGTCCCGCACCATGTTGGCGAACTCGTGCACCTGGATCTTCCAGATGCTGTACGTCTCGATCTGCTTGGTCAACCCGTAGGTAGGGCGCCGCAGTTCGGGCTGAAAAGTGCCGAACATCCGGTCCCAAATGATCAGGATGCTGGCGAAGTTCTTGTCGATGTACTCCGGCTCGATGCCGTGGTGAACGCGGTGATGCGACGGCGTCACCAGGAGGAACTCGATCGGCCTGGGGAGCTTGCGGATCTTCTCTGTGTGGGCGAAGAGCCCGTAGAGGAGGTGGACGGACTGCATGGCGAAGACGAGCGCCGGGTGCACCCCGAGCAGCGGCAGCGGCAGCCAGATCATCTTCTCGAACCACTGCGCCCACTTGCGCCGCAGGGCCGTGGAGAGGTTGAAGTACTGGCTGGAGTGGTGGACCTGGTGCCCCGCCCAGATCAACCGGATCTTGTGGGACGCCCGGTGGTACCAGTAGAGGAGGAAGTCCACCCCGAAGAACAGCACCACCCAGGTGCCCCAGAAGGACGGCGACATGTGGAAGGGCGCTACGTACTCGTAGACCGGCACGTACAACGCGAGTGCCACGATGCGCATGAGGGTGGACCACCCCAGCGCTCCCAGCCCGGTCACGATGCTGGCGGTGTGGTCCTTGAGGTCGTAGCCCGTCAGTTCCTCGTCATGGCCGAACTTGATGGCCAGCAGTTCGATCGCGATCAGCAGGGCCACCGCCGGTATGGAATACACGGCCGGGTCGTGCAATCGCTCCATTATTTGGTCGAACATCGCCATCCTTTCTATCGCTTGGCACCGCTCGGATAAAACTTGCGAAGCGGCTCCTCAGTCATAATTGCACAACGCCCTTAAAGCACCCCTACTTGCTGTCCTGGGACGCCGCTAAACCCTCACTTAAGACCTGCTGGCGTGGAGCCTTGTTTTCGTTTTCCCGGTGGGGCGACTGGTCGTAAGCTCTCGCCAGGCAAGGGACCAGCCGCTCTCCCATCGCCCGAACCCGAACGATCCCGCGATCAGGCTGTGCGATGTGATCGAAAGGTTTTGCTCCCTGTGTCCTTCGCGACCGGGCACACATAAGCGTCCGATCGTCCGAGCATTGCTCGTCGCGTGTCGACCCAATGTCGTTGCGGCCCCTCCTCGATAACTCGCGCAGTGGGAGAACCGTCATGAATAAAACAGTAGGAATCGAGCAGCAGAACGGCGGCAGGGCAGGCTACGGCGGCCACGGAAGTGCCGGCCGCCTTCGTGCTCTGCTCGAACGCCCGGGTGTGGTACGGATCGTCGGCGCCCACAATCCGCTGGGCGCACGCCTCGCCGAACAGGCCGGTTTCGACGGCGTCTGGTCGAGCGGTCTGGAGATCTCGGCATCGCAGGGCGTGCCGGACACCGACATCCTCACGATGAGCGAACTGCTCTCGGTGGCCGGGTCAATGGCGGCGACCGTCGACGCCCCCGTCATCGCCGACGCCGACGCCGGCTACGGCAATGCGCACAACGTGATGAACATGGTCCGCCGTTACGAGGCGGCCGGCATCGCCGGAGTATCGATCGAGGACAAGCGCTTCCCGAAGGTCAACAGCTTCATCCCCGGCCGACAGGAGCTCGCCCCCGTGGGCGAGTTCTGCGGCAAACTGGCCGCAGCCAAGGAAGCCCAGCGCGACCCGGACTTCGTGGTGATCGCCCGGATCGAGGCGCTCATCGCCGGGCAGGGCATGGAGGAAGCGCTGCGGCGCGGCGAGGCATATGTCCAGGCCGGCGCCGACGCGGTGTTGATCCATGCGAAGAGCGACTCGCCCGAGCCGGTGCTGGAGTTTCTCAATTCGTGGCAGCGGCCCACGCCCGTGGTGGTGGTGCCGACCACCTACCACACCATCACGGCCGCCGAACTCGGCGCAGCGGGCGCCAAGATGGTCATCTATGCCAACCACGGCCTGCGCGCCGGGATCACCGCAGTCAGCAACACCTTCAGGACCATTCTCAAGGACGGCCGGACCACTGGGGTCGAGGAGCGGATCGCGCCGCTCACCACCGTCTTCGAACTGCAGGGCATGAGCGAGCAGAAGCGGAACGAGGCCCGCTTCATCGCCGCCTACGAGACCGGGCCCGAGGAGGGCCTCGCGCCGGGTGGCTCCGAGCAGGCGGCGCTGCGATGAGCGCAACCCCTGTTCTCGGCCTCGACGCGGCGACTTTGGTCGACCTGGTGCGCGAGCGCGGATTCGGCCCGTTCACCGGGGTGCCCTGCTCGTACCTGGGCCCGGTCATCAGCTGCCTGCAGGACCGGTATCCGCAGGAATACCTCATCGCCGCGAATGAGGGCGAGGCGGTGGCCGTCGCTGCCGGTGCCCGGCTCGCCGGGCGTACGCCGGTGGTGATATTGCAGAATTCCGGACTCGGCAACGCCGTCAACCCGCTGACCTCTCTGTGCCACACGCTTCGGCTACCGGTCCTGCTCTTCGTCACCTGGCGCGGCCGCCCCGGCTGCCCCGATGAGCCGCAGCACGAGCTGATGGGTGAGATCACCCCCCAGACGCTGACGGCCATGCGGATCAGGAACGAGATCGTGCCCGACGACCCCCTGACGCTGGCGGCCCGGCTCGACGAGGCCAAGGCCCATATGGAGGCCACCGGGCTGCCGTTCGCCTTCGTCGTCCCCAAGGGAGCCGTCGCACCGTACGCCGCCGGCCCACCGCCCCGCGAGCGCAGCGGCCTGATGCTGCGTGCGGAGGCGATCAGCCACGTCGTACAGAGCATGGAACCGGCTACCTGCCTGGTCGCCACCACCGGCAAGACGGCCCGGGAGCTGGAACGGGACTGGGACCGCGCGCGGAACCTGTACGTGGTCGGTTCGATGGGCTGTGCCTCCAGCGTCGCCCTCGGGGTGGCGCTGTACGCCGGGGACCGCAAGGTGGTGGTGCTCGACGGCGACGGCGCAGCGCTCATGCGGCTGGAGGCCATGGCCGCCATCGGTCGTCTGGCGCCCCCCAACCTGTTGCACATCCTGCTCGACAACGAGTCGTACGAGTCCACGGGTGGGCAGCCCACCGCCTCCGCTGCCGTTGACTTCGGCGCGATCGCACGGGCCTGCGGCTATCGGGCGGCCCATGACGTGACGGACGCCGTCGAACTCGCTGCCGCGGTGGCGGACGCCCAGGGCGCCGGAGGCCCCCGGCTGATCCGGGTGCGGATCGCCTCCGGGTCCGATCCGCGGCTCGGCCGTCCGGCCCTCTCCCCGCCTGCTTCGGCGACCCGGTTCATGGAGGCGATCTCCGCATGACAGTCGGTATCGTGGAGGGGCTGGCCGTCCGCTCCGAAGAAGGCCCCGATGACGCCCCCGACGGGCAGGCGCGCAGGCTGGTCCTGATGAACCCCGGCCCGGTGATGACCGACGAGCGGGTCCGTTCCGCGCTCGCCGGACCCGACATGTGCCACCGGGAACCGGAGTTCGCCCGGCTGCTGACCCGGGTACGGCGCAAGACGACTGCGGTCTGCGGAGGAGACGACGACCACACGGTCGTGATACTCACCGGCTCCGGAACCTGCGCGGTGGAAGCGGCGATCAGTTCCGCGGTCCCAGAGGCAGGTGCGCTGCTGGTGATCGACAACGGCCACTACGGCGAGCGCCTGCACCACATCGCGAGCGCGCACGCCGTCCGGACCCACCGCTGGGAACTTGGCTGGGGCACGCCGGTGGACTGCGAGGTGCTCGACCGGCTGCTGGCTGCGGATCCCGGGCTGACCCACGTCGGCGTCGTGCACCACGAGACGAGCACCGGCATGCTCAACGACGTGACCGCGGTGACCGCGATCGCCCACGCGCACGGGCGCGAGGTCGTCGTGGACGCGGTCAGCAGTGTCGGAGCCGAGGCCCTCTCCCTGCGCGACGACGTTCCCGACTGGCTCGCCGGCTCGTCCAACAAATGCCTCGAAGGAGCACCCGGGCTGAGCTTCGTCGGGGCCAGGAAGGATGCCTTCCGCGCACTGGGCAGCGCTCCGCGCCGCACCTACTACCTGGACCTGCACAGGCACTACACGGCTCAGGAAGAGGCGGCCGCCCCCGCCTTCACGCCCGGTATCCCGGCCTTCTACGCCTTCGACGCCGCGCTCGACCTCGCGCTGGCGGAAGGCCGTGAAGCCCGCCTGGCCCGCTACACGCGGCTTGCGCAGCGGCTGCGCAGCGGCCTTGAGGAGATGGGCTTGGAGATCCTCCTGCCGCCGGAGCACAGGGCCGCCGCGCTCACCGCAGTCCGGATCCCGCAGGGCCTCACCTACACCGAACTCCACGAAAGGTTGCGACGGGACGGCTTCGTCATCTACAGCGCCCAGGAGCAATTGGCCCAGGACTTCTTCCGATTGTCGACCATGGGATGCATGACGGCCGGGGAGATCGATTCCTTCCTCTCCGCCCTTGACCGCCTTCTGACGGAACGCCATCGCTGACATTCGGTCATTCCCCCGACGGACGATCGTATCCACGAAGAGAGGTACCCGGTGACCGCCGCCCAAACAGCCGCCTCCGAGCAGCCCGCGCCGCCCTTCAAACTCGCGCTGGTCGGAGGCGGGCCACGCGCCACCTACCTCCTCGAGAGGCTGTCGGCGACCATCGGCCGGCTGGACGCGGGACGGAGGCTGGAGGTGCACGTCTTCGAGCGCTCTGGTGCGTTCGGTGCGGGACAGGCCCACCACCCCGCTCAGGCGCGGACCAGCTATCTCAACCGCATCGCCTGCCAGGTCGGGTTCGCAGCGGACGAGAGCGTCGTCGGCGCCGGCCCGCTTCGGCCGACGGCGGAGCGTCCCACGCTGTACGACTGGTGCCGCCGCCGGTTCGCCCGCACCGGGGAGCCGGACTTCGCCGTCGGCCCCGGGGACTGGCCCAAGCGCTACGTCCACGGGTTGGCCCTGCGCGAGATGTTCGACACCTTCGCCGCCGAGCTGCGTGCGCACCCGGCGGTGGAAGTGGAACTGCACACCGCCGAAGTGGTCGATGTGCGTCCATCGGAGGACGGCCTCCGCGTGGTCACCGGCGAGGGGGCGGCGGTTCACCCGGCGGACGCGGTGGTGCTGCTGACCGGCCACACCAGCCACGACCCGCAACGGGTGCCCGCTTCCAGGCGGCTGGCGGAGCTCGCCGAACGCACCGGCGCGCAGTACGTCCCGCAGCCGTATCCCCTCGACATCGCGCTCGACGTCGAGCACTGCGGCCCCGGTACGGTCGTCGGATGCGCGGGCATGGGCCTCACCGCCATCGACGCGATCCTCTATCTCACGGAGGGCCGCGGCGGCACGTTCCACAGCGACCCGGTGGACGGTCTGGTCTACCGGCCCAGCGGCGACGAACCCGCCTCCATAGTGGCCTTCAGCGGCGCGGGCCTGTTCACCTTCGCAAGGCCCGTTAACTACAAGGAGCGGGACGGCGGCCCCGGGGACCACACCGGGCGGTTCTTCACCACCGACGCGATCGATCGGCTACGGACCAATGTAGGCCGACCGGTCGCGCACGGTTCGAACAAACGGCTCCAACTCGACTTCGACCAGGACATACTGCCGCTTGCCGTCCTGGAGATGGCACATCTCCACTACGCCGCCCTGTTCGGCCCCGCCTCGGTCTCTTTTCTGACACGCGGGGCCGCGGTGTGCGCCGAGGCGTTCGTCACCGGGCCGCGCGAGGCGAGCGAGGACCCCGAGCAACTGCTGGGACCGCTCGAGGAGGCCGTCGGCGAGGTGGCGGACCTCTTGACGGAGGTGGTGCGGGGCGCCGTGCCGGTACCGGCCGCACAGGTGCGCGCCGACTGGCCGGTCCGCGAGGTGCTGCTCCACTGGGTGGAAACGGTGTACGGCCCCTCTGTGGTTTGCGAGGTGGCACACCGGATCGACCGAGGACTGCCGCCGGGCCCCGCGCTCGAAGGAAGCGGCTCCCCGTGGGGGCTCGAAACCGACCCAAAGGGGAATCGGTTCAGTTGGTGGCGCACCGTCTCCCCGGTCGCGCCGCAGGGGACCGCCGACGACCAGCGGCGCGCGGTGCTGCGCTTCATGGAGCGTGACGGACTCTGGGCGCAACACGGGAACGTGCGCAACCCGCACAAGGCGGCCGCGGACGGCGTCTGGCGCGACCTCAGGTCCGTAATCTCCTACGCCGTTGACGACGCCGGACTGGTTCCGCGGTCCCAGCGCAGATTCCTGGACTGTTACGTGCGCCACCACAACAGGCTGGCCAACGGAGCCGCCGACGAGATCATGGCGAAGGTCACCGCGCTCGTCCGGCACGGCATAGTCGACGTCTCCACAGGCCCCGGTGCTCGTCTTCGACTGGACGAGGAGCACGGGCGTCTGCTGGTCGAGGGGCCCCGAACAGGGACCTCCCGGGAACTCGACGTCCTTGTGGAGGCCCGGATCCACCCATTCGATCCGCGGCTGGACGCCCTGCCCCTATACCGCAACCTCCTGGAACGCGGGGTGGTCCGGCTGTGGATCAACAGGTCGGCGGATGGTGAGACCTTCGTGCCAGGCGGGCTGGACCTGACCCCTCAGGGGCATCCGGTGCGTGCCGACGGCAGCGTCGATCCGCGTGTCACGGTGCTGGGTGTGCCGTCCGAGGGAGCGCGATCATTCCTGCTTTCGGCGCTGCGGCCCAATGCGGACCACTACGTGATGCACGACATCATGGCCTGGCTGGAGGGGTTCTGGGAGACGGTCGCCGCTCGGCCAGCGGCGGAATGCCCATCAGCTCGCTGATAGTTCGCTGACGCAACGCCACGGAAGCAGGCGGCTCAACGAGCTGCCGTCCCCATGACGTTGCGTCTGTTCCAGCAGGCCGGCAGGATCCGCCGGATCTGGTCGGCCACCGCGCCGGTATTCGTCGGCCGGCGGACCGTGTCGTGGCCGCCGAGGACCACCGGTAGCCCGCACATGCGCGCGCGTTCACCTCGAAGCGGTCGAAGATCGCGGCGCACTCCACAGGTCGAGGTCGTCAGGGATGATCCCCGGACCACCGCAGGGAGGCGACGAGGTGGGGAAGGGCGTCGAAGCGCCCTGCGGCGGACCACGGGCGGCCCGGTGCGACCGGCGAGGTCCCGGCCGAGCCAGTCGAGGAGGGCCGCGCGGTAGAGCGCGTCCACCGCGACGGTCGCCTCGACCTCGCAGCCGAGTGCGCCCAGCTCGCGGGCGAGCTCAACGGCGAGCAAGCCCCCATGGACCAGCCGCCGAGCCGCTACCTGCGGCCGGGCACGTCCCGCAGGATCGCCTACGCGTAGTCGGCCACCAACTCCACGAAGCTCACTGCCCAGTCCCAGCACCTCCCCGCCGGTCGGGTGGGCAAAACCAACGGTGTCCACTGGCAGTTCCGCACCGGGACGACGACTGCCCGGCGGCCCGGACCACCGGCCGACTCCCCCGCTCCTTGGCCTTCCGGACCATGTCACGGATGGTCGGAGCGTCGTAGAGGGCGGAGACGGCAAGCTCCACACCAGTCTCCCTGCGCAGCGCCGATACCAGCCGCACCGCCCGGAGCGAGTTGCCGCCCCGGGTCGAAGGAGTCGTCGGTTACCGTCAGAGGGAACTCCCCCCGGCACGGAGATCACCGAAGAGACCATGTACCGCGGCAGCGACCTCGCCACCAGCTCCTTCAGCTCGGTTCCGGTGAGCTCCGCGCCGGGCTCCGGCAGGACGTGCGCCACCAGCCCGGAGCCGCCGGCGCCCGTCGCCGCGAACCCCGGGACAGGCCGGCAGCGCGGCCTCCGCATCGCCCGGCTCGATCCGGTGACCGCCAACCTTGACCTGCGCATCCTCACGGTTGCTCGCGGAGGAGCTGACCCTGCCGGGCACGGGCAGCGGGTGGATGCGCGCGCGGTCACTGCGGCTGCTCGAACGCCTCCCCTCCGCGTCGCCCGGCCGGGCGTGTGCAACGCGTCCGCAGGACGCGCCCACCGTCCACAGACTCGTCAAGGCCGAGCGGAGGGTGGCGGTGATGGCCGCGTGCGGCCGTACCAACCGCGAGATCGCGGCCCAGCTCTACGTGACCGCCGGCACCATCGAAGCGCCTGACGCCTGCCTACCAGAAACTGGGGGTACGCGGGCGCAGCGACCAGCCGACCGCCCTGGGGCCCGAGCTCGAAGCCGGGGCCGAGACCGCGGACCTCTGAGCGGTGGTCAGGGGTTCCTTCACACGCGCAGGAACCCCTGACCACTCTTGCGACCCAAATGGCCACCGACCACCAACTGCTCTAGCGCGGTCGGCGGTGTGAAGGACGGCTCGGGGAACTCGTCGCTCAGCCGCCTCAGGATGGCCAGCGAGACGTCGAGACCGATGGTGTCCAGCAGCGCGAACGGACCCATCGGATACCCGAAGCCGTCCTCCAGCGCCGTATCCAGCTCCCGTGGGTCCACGTCAGGGCGGTCCAAAAGCCGGATCGCGTCGGCGAGATAGGGGAAGAGCAGGTAGTTCACGATGAACCCCGCCCGGTCCCGGCACGGGACGGTCGTCTTGCCGAGCGCGGCGCAGAAGGCGTTCGCGGTGCTCAGGGCCTGATCACCGGTGCGCGGCGCACGCACCACCTCGACCAGCTTCATCACCTGGGCGGGATTGAAGAAGTGCAGTCCTAGCACGTCGTGGTCGCGCCCGGAGGCCTCGGCGCAGGCGGCGACGGAGAGACTGGAGGTGACGGTCGCCAGCAGCGCCCCCGGGCGGCACACGGCCCCCAGGGTCGCGAACACCGCGCGCTTGACGTCGAGTTCCTCCGCCGTCGCCTCGATCACCACGTCGCAGTCGGCGACGGCCGCGCAGTCGTCGGACGCGGTGAGCAGGGCCAGCGCGGACGCCGTCGCCTCCGGCGTCCGCCTGCCCCTGGCCACCGACTTCGCCAGGGAGGACTCGACCGCGGCCAGCGCGAGATCCGCCTTGGGCCGGCCCCTGGCGACCAGGACCGTCGGCAGGCCGGCGGAGGCGGTCACCTCGGCGATGCCCCGTGCCATCGTCCCCGAGCCGATCACGCCGACCGTCTGGACGGCGCAGTCCACCGGTGCGCTCGCCACGGCGTGCCGGGCACCCTCGGGCCGTCCGAGCGCGTCGTAGGCGTAGAAGCCCTGGCCGCCCGCGCGTCCTTCCAGCCCGGCCTCGACCATTGCGGTGAGCAGCGGCGCCGGGCGGTACGCGGCGTCGCCGGTGCTCGCATGCAGGGCGAGCAGCTTCGCGTGGACGGTGCCCAGGCCCACCTGGTCCACGGTCTCCAGCGGTCCCGCCGGAAGCCCGCAGCCCAGGCGCATGGCCGTGTCCACGGACTCCTGGTCGGCGTGGCCAGCCTCGACCATGGCGACGGCGCGGTTGAGGTACGCGTAGACCAGCGCGGTGGCGTCATCGCCGACGCGTGCGCCGAGCGGCTTCACGGCCAGACCACTGTCGGCCACCAGTGCGTCGAGTGCGGCAATGGCGTCATCGCAACTCATCGCCGTCCGCACCGGCTCGACGGCGCTTCCGGGAGCAGGCGGGCGCACAAACCGCAGCCCCAGCGTCCTCGCCGGGCGTCCCGACGCAATCGCGAGCCCGGTGAGCGAGACCGACGACGCGGTACTGACGAGCACGGTGCGGTCCAGGCACACGCTGTTGAGGCGCCGCAACAAGTCGATCTTGACCGACTGCTTGTCTGGCACCGCCTCGATGACCACAGCGGCCGCGCCCAGCTCGGCCACCTCGTTGGTCAGCGTCCAACTACCCTGGCCTTCTCCGCCCTCCGCGCCGCTTTCAGCCTCCGCCGTCTTCATCCGCCGGTCGACACGGGCCAGCACGTCGAGTTCGCTGTCCACCCCGATGACGTCGTACCCCGCGGACCGCACCATGGCCAGCAGGGCTTCCCCCACCGTGCCGAGGCCGACGATCCCCACCACCGATGACTTCTTCGCCATGATTCGCCTCTCTTCTCCGGAACGTTCGGTACCAGCGTTCTCAGTTCGCGAGCATGCGGAAGCGGTTGATCGCGTCGATGTGCTTCGCCCGCATCTCGTGGTCGCGCACGCCCATGCCCTCGCACGGCGCCAGTGCGAGCACGCCGACCTTGCCCTGGTGCAGGTTGCGGTGGACGTCGTAGGCGGCCTGGCCGGTCTCCTCCAGGGAGTACACCTTCGACAGGGTCGGGTGGATCCTGCCCTTGGCGATGAGGCGGTTGGCCTCCCAGGCCTCGCGGTAGTTGGCGAAGTGGGAGCCGATGATGCGCTTGAGGGACATCCACAGGTAGCGGTTGTCGTACTCGTGGTTGTAGCCCGACGTCGAGGCGCAGGTGACGATCGTGCCGCCCTTGCGGGTGACGTAGACGGAGGCCCCAAAGGTGTCCCGGCCGGGGTGCTCGAAGACGATGTCGACGTCCTCGCCACCGGTGAGTTCACGGATGCGCTTGCCGAACCGCTTCCACTCCTTGGGGTCCTGGGTGTGCTCGTCCTTCCAGAACCGGTAGTCCTCGGCGTTGCGGTCGATGATCGCCTCGGCGCCCATCGCCCGGCAGATCTCCGCCTTCTGCGGCGAGGAGACCACGCAGATCGGGTTGGCGCCGCCGGCCAGCGCGAACTGGGTGGCGTAGGAGCCGAGTCCGCCGCTGGCGCCCCAGATGAGCACGTTGTCGCCCTGCTTCATCTGGGCGCCATTGCGCGAGACGAGCTGTCGGTAGGCAGTGGAGTTGACCAGGCCGGGTGCGGCGGCCTCCTCCCAGCTGAGGTGGCGCGGCTTGGGCATCAGCTGGTTGGACTTGACGAGCGCTATCTCTGCCAGTCCGCCGAAATTGGTCTCGAAACCCCAGATGCGCTGCTCGGGGTCGAGCATCGTGTCGTTGTGCCCGTCGCTCGACTCCAGCTCCACCGACAGGCAGTGCGCGACGACCTCGTCACCCGGCTTCCAGGCGTTGACCCCGGGCCCGGTGCGCAGTACGACGCCGGCCAGGTCGGAGCCGATGATGTGGTACGGCAGATCGTGCCGCTTGCTCAGTGGCGACATCTTTCCGTACCGCTCAAGGAAGTTGAACGTCGGTAGGGGTTCGAAGATGGCCGACCAGACGGAGTTGTAGTTCACCGAACTGGCCATCACCGCCACCAGAGCCTCGCCAGGACCGGGCTGCGGAGTCGGAACCTCTTGGAGGTGTAGCGACTTACGGGGATCCTTGTCCGCGATGGCCATGCCCTCGAACATTCCCACGTCTTCCTTGCGCAGGACGCACGCGCGGTAGCTCTCCGGAACGGCGATGGCAGCGAAATCGGAGGCTGCCGCGTTATCGGAGAGGACGGCTTCCAGTATGTCTTTCACGTTCGGATCCCTCTGACGCTGTTATGTGTACGCGGAGTAGGAGGACGCCGACAGCTCCACATCGCAGCGCCGTCGACGCCGGCTCCTGGATACGGCGGTTCCAAACCGCACACGACGCCGGAACTCGTCTGGTCTGCTTTCCACATGCCGGTGGATCGGCCGACTTCCTCTTTCCGCGGGTGCGGGAACCCGGCCGTCGAGGCCCTCATCCTTGAGTAACCGGTTCCGGGTCGTTCTTGTTGGGGATTTGGGGACTGTCGTTGCGGTGGGTTCTCGCGGTGGTCGCGTGGGCATCGGGCCGCCCCCTGTTGGAGCCGACACCTACTACCGGAGGTGGCGCGAGCACGGAAGCTGGCATGCCCAGGCCCGGCGGCATCTGTTCAACCGCTTGATCGGACAGCTCTACAACTGCTTCCAGACCGGGCAGCAGCCGAGGCCATCGCCGATCGCCTTGCCGGGCCGCCACGCGATGACCCCGGCGGCGGGGTGGCGGGCAGCGGCCGGAGCCGGCGGCCCGCCAGGCCCGGGCCGTGCGTGGCCGGCCCAACCGCGGTGCCCGGGGTGATCCCGGGCACCGCGGGTTCAGCTCGACCGTCGGATTCAGCGGTCGCTACACCCGTTCGAGCGCAGATCATCGCGACGAGCCCACGACGGTTGTGTCTCGGCTGATCTCCTCGCGGGGAATCTCCACCGAGTAGTTTCGCTGGATACGCGACGTCAGTTCCACGATGCTGCGCCAGTCGATATCGGGTGCATTGATCATGGCGCGTCGGAGATCATCTCCGGCTGGGCGCCGAAGTCCATGAACTCGGCCTCGACAGGCACGGTCGGGCGCGTGGGACATGGCTATCCTCGTCTCTCATCCCGGGATGGCGTCGACGAGCCTTTCGAGTTGGGCTCGCGGAAACGCGCGGGATCCGGGGTATGCGATGCGATAGCCCGGTCAGGAGGCGTACGCGGACCTCATTTCCTCCCGCGAGTCGTCCAGCCAGGCCTCTCGCGCGAGGATTGCTCGATGCAGCTTCTGCAACTTCAGCCCGGGCTCGACCCCGAGCTCCTGGACGAGGATCTTTCGAATCCTGCCGTATTCCGCGAGCGATTCTGCGATGCGACCGCTGCGATAAAGGGCGATCATCAGGTGCCAGTAGAGACTCTCGCGGGTCGGCTGCTCGTCGATGAGTGAGTAGAGTTCACCGATCAGTGAGTTGTGTCGCCCGAGTTTGAGTTCGAGCTCGAACTTCTGCTCGTAAGCGAAGGCGCGCTTCTCGTCCAACTGCCGACACAGGTTGTGGAAAAAAGGGACCGCACGCAGGTCTTCGAGGGCCGGCCCACGCCACAGTGCCAGGGCCATGTTGAGAGCCTCTGCCGCCTCCTTAAGCTGGTCCTGCGCATGGAGGCTGCGGAAGTCGCAGAGCAGGGACTCGAATCGCCGCAGGTCAAGCGTCTGGCTGCACAGGTCCAGCCGGTACCCGGGCGGCTGCGTGACGAGCAGTTTCGGATCGGCCCCCACGCTGGACAAGTACTTCCGCAGCTGTGAAACGTATACGTGCAGCGCTGTGGTGGCGCTCTGCGGAGGCATCCCGGACCATAGGGCTTCGATGAGGCGGTCCATCGAGACGGATCGTGTATTGCGTATGCACAGGTAAGCCAGGAGTGACCGGAGTTTGAGCGCTCGAGGGCTTACACGCTGCCCGTCTCGTGTTTCAATCTCCAATGGCCCCAGTATCTGAAACTGCATTTTCCCCCTCAGGTATGAACCCATGAAAAACTGCGCGCGATTCCGCGCGGCTGCACGCTGCTGCACCCAAACGTTCCGGCGCAGCGCCCCGTTTCCCCATTCCGTGTTCGTGGGCCCGAAGCGCTCATCCCGACGCCTCCAGCGCCACACCTCACCGTACAAACCGACGAGCGAGGTAGACGCTCCGCGCATCTCGCTCTGGGTGTGTACGGCTATGTGCTGCAACGGGCAACGCTCGTACCGGCGCGGCGAACCGCGCTTCTGACGGGCAAACGTTGCCTGCCGTGGCGCTAGTTGACTAGACGCGCCGAGGTGACGGTACGCCGCAACCACTCCAGCCTGTCAAGTGAACGAGATGGTCGACTGGGGCTACTTGCGACGACATCTAGTGAAGGAGATAATGAGACGCAGGCGGACACACGTCCGCAACCACGCAGGCAAGAGGGGGGGTCGGTAGATGAGCGACAGCGGCCCATCGAGCAGTCGGCGTACGATTGCTCAAAGGCTGGACTACCTGATCGGCGCGATCCACCCCAAGGGGCGCGGGCCCTTCACATACCACGAGATCGCCGAGCTGATCAGGGAGCGTGCCGGCGAAGGAGGTCCCACTGTCTCCCACGGCACCGTCCAAGCGATCCGTACCGGTAAGGTCACCAACCCCAGCGTCGACTCGCTCCGCGCACTGGCCGACTTTTTCGGCGTGCCTGCAGCCTACTTCCTTGACGACACCGTCTCAGAAGCCGTCGAGGCCCGGATCATGGAGATCAAGGAGAGCGCCGAAACGGCCGAAGCCGCCAACGAACTTGCCGATGTCCTACAGGACAACGAGGTTCGCGCCGTGGCGTTCCGCCTCGGCGGCCTGTCGGCTCGGTCAATTCGCGGGATAAAGAGCATCGTCGAGGGGTTCCGTCAAGCCGAGGGCCTGCCCGAAGTCAAGCTCCCGCCCTCGAGGCGCCGTCGCGGATAGGTCGCAAGCGCCGAGTCGGCGAGTGTCCGACCGGGCTGCGCTTGTGCCGGGAAACGGTATGAGACCCTAGCTAGAATGAAGTGGTGGAGGCGCAGACGCGATGACCTGCGCAGGAAAGTCGAGGACGAACTGATCATCCCTCAGCCGTTCGACCTCGAAGTCTTTTGCGCGAACATCTCTGCACAACGAGGACGCCCGCTCCTCGTACTTCCCCTCGATGGTCCCGCTGATACCGACCTGCCGTGCGGCATCTGGGTGGGCCTCGACACGGCGGACTTGGTGTTCTACGAGGCCGGGGCGGCGGACATCCTCAAGGTCCAGATCGTCCTGCACGAGATCGCACACATGCTGCTCGGCCACGTCTCGCCGCAGCTTGACGTCCGTGGCGATGCCGACGACGAACTCGTCACCGCCTCGGAGTACTTCCGCCGGTTTCTGGCGAGTACCAGCGACTTCGAAAATGGCATGCATCCCGATTTGACCATCGCCGAGACCGTGCGCGCCGAGGCCGCCCGGATCAGGGTGGCCGCAACCAGACCCACGTCCACCGACATCGAACTAGGGCTGTCCACCGACCGCATCCTTCACCTTCTGGGCCGCACTAAGTTCGGGAACCGGCAGGAGAAGGAGGCAGAGACCCTGGCAACCCTCATCCTTGAGCGCGCCAGCCGCAACGAGGCCATCTCCACCTCAAGTGGCGCGTCGGACGTCCTCGCCCGTCTCAACGACGCTCTCGGGCACCCAGGGAAAAGAACGTGACAGCGGTCAAGACTTTCACTCAGATCATGCTGTGGGTCGTGGCGGCCTGGCGCCTTCCCGGTGCCATCCGCACGCCCAGGCAGCGTGCACTGTGGATCGCCTTCGCATCGATTGCGGTCGCGACGACCCTCGGGACGCCGGGAGTCGCTCACGCGACCGACTCCGTCACCGGCATCCACAACCTGGCCACCCTGGGCAAGAACCTGCTCGGCATCATCGCATCGGCCGCGATTGTCGACTTCGTCACCGCTATCGCCCGGCCCGACTCCGTCTCCGGCTTGCGCCGCACCCTGGTTCCGGCAACCACCATTGCCATGACGTCTCTGACCGCTCTCTTCGCGCTCATCCCTCGGCCAGAAGAATCTGACAACTTCTTCAAGACGAACATGGGGTCTGCTCCAGGCACCGCTTACTGCATCGTCTTCCTCGGGGCTCTCGGGCTGGCCATGACTGAGGCCACTCGGCTGTTCTGGGGGAGCAGCAGACACGCGGGCGCCCGATGGCTGCGCTCGGGCCTGCGGATGCTCGGCACGGGCACTGTCTTCGGCGCGTTGTACAGCCTCTTCCGTACCATCCTGATGCTGCTCGGCCTGCTGCACACCGCCACCGAAGACGCGCGGACGGACCAGATCGCCGACATTCTCGAGTACACCGCCATCTCGCTGATCATCCTGGGGAGTTCCATACCCGCCATCGGCGTCCTGTGGCGTGTGCTGCGTGACTGGCGGCTACTGCGATGCATCCGACCGCTGTGGACAGCACTCACCAGGGCCGTTCCCGACGTGGTGTTGGACACCCGGTCACTGCACCCCGGCCCGCGGGTCCGGCTGCACCGAACGGTGATCGAGATTCGCGACGCCGCTCTGGTGCTGGCACGCCACGCCTCGCCAGACGTTCGCGAAAGAGCCCGCTCTGCCGCCGAACAGTACGAACTCACCCCCGAACAGCGTTCCGCGCTGGCCGAGGCTATCTGGCTGCACACGGCCGTTACCGCTCAGCTCGCCGGCGCACCACCGGCACCGACAGGCAGTGCGCATCCGAGTCCGCAGCTCGCCATGGATTTCGACTTCGACGCCGAGGTCGACAGGCTCCGCGCCATCAGCGAGGCTTACCACTCGCCCGCGGTCCATGCCGCGACCGAGTCTGCCGCTTCCACCACCGTTACACCGGTTACCACCGCATCCGATCAGGACACCGCGTGACATCCACCCTCGCCAGGCCCGAACCATCGTTCGCTCGTGCCATCACCGATGGTCTCGAACCCAAAAACTGGATCATCGCAGTCGCCATCCTCATGGGCTGGCATGCCGACCGACTCGCCGGAGTGGCCTGGGGGCTGGTCGCGGCCCTCTTCGCCGCCGTTGTCCCGATCATGTTCATCAAGTTCGGCCAGCGACGCGGCTACTGGGGTGACCGGCACGTGCGGCGACGCCAGGACCGGCTGATCCTCATTCCCGGCATCATCGCATCGGTCGCGACCGGCATGCTGCTCATGGGCGTGTTCGGCGCCCCCCGCGAGATGATCGCACTGGTCACCGCAATGCTGGCCACCCTCGTCACCATTCTGGCCATCACCGCGGCGTGGAAGATATCCGTCCACACCGCCGTCTCCTCCGGCGCCATCGCGATGCTCGCGATGGCATACGGCCCTTGGCTGCTGTGCGCCTATCCGCTCGTCCTCCTAGTCGGATGGTCCCGAGTCGCGCTCAGGGATCACACGGTCCTCCAGGTCCTCGCCGGAACGGCCCTCGGCGCGCTGGTCGCGGGTGCTACCTTCGCCCTGTTGCGATAGCAACTCCGGTGACCGTCCCCGCGCGTACGACCACTCGCGTGACGCCCAAGCCCAGCGGAAGGTCCCCGCGGACGGCGTGGTAATGGCCGGCGGCCGAGGGCGCGAACCTGCGGCCAACCAGACCGTCACCCCGTCCACGGCCCACGCGGGCAACAACGGCGTCGCCGACACCGCCCCGCCCCGGACGTCACCGCCCCGAAACGCTCGCCCGCACAGGCATACAAGAGGAACGGACTGCTCCTGCCACTGAGCGGCAACGTCCAGCGGTCCAGACCCGAGTCTCTTGGCAGCCCATGCAACCGGCGTCCGGTACGCTCCGCTGGCCTTTCCTGCGAGACAGCCACTCCGACGCCTCAAGATCAATGCACATCCGGTGCACAATCACCCGGGAACTCCCAGGAAACCGCAGGTACAGGCGGGCACTCCAGCCAGACGCACCAACGCCCCGACCAGGTTGTTTTGCCTGGTCAGGGCTCAAATGGCAGACGAGTCGGGCTGTACGCCGGGTTTTGTTCCTCCACATGGAGGCAGCCTGGACAGCACGCGGCGTCCCTTCCGTCTCTCCAGTGCCCTTGAGGCTGCGTAGCCGCGCGCTACGGGCGAGCATTGAGCTGCGATTCGAAAGATGTGCGCATCTGTCCGAATGTCAGAGCAACAGGCTCAGGACACACGCCGCGCGCTGGAAGGAAACGAGGCCGTGCATGGCGAGTACAAGGTACCCGGCGGCAAGCTGGTCGCCGTGGATCTGGATGTCGAGGAAGGCGTCCTGCGCAACGTGCGCGTCGCCGGGGACTTCTTCCTGGAGCCGGACGAAGCGATCCTCTCGATCAACGCAGCCCTTGAGGGTTCACCCTCATCGACGGACGCCGCAGGGCTGGCCGCCCGGATCACGGCGGCGCTGCCGGAGTCGACCATGATGCTCGGGCTGACCGCGGAGGGCGTCGGCATCGCCGTCCGGCGTGCTCTGGCCCACGCGACCGAGTGGAGCGACTACGACTGGCAGCTGGTGCACATGGAGCCACAGACACCGGCCCTGCACATGGCGCTGGACGAGGTGCTCACCACCGAGGTGGCCGCCGGGCGGCGAGCCCCGACCCTGCGGGTATGGGAGTGGGCCTCGCCTTCCGTGGTGATCGGCAGCTTCCAGTCCCTGTGCAACGAAGTGGACCCCGAAGGGGCCGCGAAGCACGGGATGACCGTGGTCCGCCGTGTTTCCGGAGGTGGGGCCATGTTCGTGGAGCCCTTGAGTACGATCACGTACTCCCTGTCCGTGCCGGAGTCCCTGGTCTCGGGCCTCTCCTTCGCAGACAGCTACGCCTACCTCGACGACTGGGTGCTGGGTGCACTCGGCGACATGGGCATCAAGGCCTGGTACCAGCCCCTGAACGACATCGCCACCGAGGCCGGCAAGATCGCCGGTGCGGCCCAGAAGCGCATGGTCGGCCCGGACGGCGGCCCCGGAGCGGTCCTCCATCACGTGACCATGTCCTACGACATCGACGCCAACAAGATGCTGGAAGTGCTCCGCATCGGCAAGGAGAAGCTGTCCGACAAGGGGACCAGGAGCGCCAAGAAGCGGGTCGACCCGCTCCGCCGGCAGACGGGCCTCGCGCGGGAACAGGTCATCGAGAACATGATCGCCTCCTTCCGCAACCGCTACGGGCTGACCACCGGCGAAGTCACGGCGGAAGAGATGGCACGCGCGGAGGAACTGGTGCGGACCAAGTTCGCCACCGAGGAGTGGACCGCACGCGTGCCGTAAGCGCCGCGCCCCGGCCTGTGCCGCGTGGCACCCAGCAGGGCGTGTAGGTCCTTGCCCATGATCACGCCGGCTCGTAGTGTCTTCCCCGTCCGACCTTCGTCGAGCCGGGCAACACGATCATGTACTCCCTGTCGGTGCCCGACTCCCTCGTGCAGGGCCTGTCCTTCCAGGACAGCTGCGCCTATCTGGACGACTGGGTGCTGGGCGCCCTCGGCGACATGGGGATCGGGGCCTGGTACCAGCCGCTGAACGACATCGCGACCGACCAGGGCAAGATCGCGGGCGCCGCGCAGAAGCGGATGGTCGGGCCGGACGGGGGCCCGGGGGCCGTGCTGCACCACGTGACGATGTCGTACGACATCGACGCCGACAAGATGGTGGAGGTGCTGCGCATCGGCCGGGAGAAGCTGTCCGACAAGGGCACGCGCAGCGCGAAGAAGCGGGTCGATCCGCTGCGTCGGCAGACGGGGCTGCCCCGCGAGGCGGTCATCGACCGGATGATCGCGTCGTTCCGCGCGCGGTACGGCCTGGCGCCGGGCGGGATCACGGACGAGGAGCTGGCGCGGGCCGAGGAGCTGGCGCGGAGCAAGTTCGCGTCGACGGAGTGGACGGCGCGGGTGCCTTAGCGGGCGGTCCGGGCGGACGCCCCGGTTCAGCAACGGGTCAAGGACTGCCCTTCCCCGGATCAAACGGTCGTATGGGTTCCGTGCACGTCGACTTCCGCACGCCGACATAGCCTGATTTGTCTCATTGACTGCTGGCTAACGTGGTCGAGCCCAACGGCCACGCGAAACCACGGGGAAGAGGTGAAGGCGGTGGGGGCGCCGATACGTTCACGGCTGCACGATTTCCTGGAACCAGACCCGCCGGGACGCGACACTTCACGGCAAGCCACCGAGCCGCGCCGTTCGGCGCTGCTGGACCTGCTGGGCGCAGCCCCGCCGCCCCGACCCGCCACGGACGACCGTCCCGGCCCCAAACCGGGCGTACCCGCCTACCACACGCCGGTGTTCGTACCGGCCCATCCGAGGTCCGTCGCCGGCACCGGCGCGGACGGCCGTCCCGCACGTTCGGTCTTCGTCGTCTTCGAACTCTTCGACCATCCCTCCCACGGCACCGTGGCCTTCGCCTTCACCACACCGGAGAAGCTGGTCGACGCACTCGGCGAGGCACAGCCATGGGTGGCCACCTCGCTGGGCCCGCTGGCCGAGGGCGTGCGCGAGCAGGGCGTCACCGTCGTGCTGGACCCGCGCGCGACGCCCTCGGAACCCAACTGGCAGCCGGCGGACCTGGCCGCCTACGCGCAGGGAGTGGCCCGATGACAGCCGACTTCAAGGTCGTGTACGGCGATCTGGCCACGTTGGCGAAGACCTTCCATGACGAGGCCGACGCCTACCGCAAGCTGCACAACGACGTGGCGCCGCCCGTGGTCAGCGGCGGCGATCCGGGGCTCGACTCGGCGATCAAGGAGATCTCCCACCTCATCATCGGCCTGCACATCGCGCTCGCGGACCGGATGGACGACCACGGGGACAAGGCCGCGTACGCGCGTGACTCCTTCCATCGACACGATGTGGACGTCCACGGCGTGTTCGAAGATCTAGTGCCACCGGACGAGGACTGATGAGCGACAACTGGGTCGACGGTGACATCGGCGGGCTCCGCACGATGGCCGAGACGTACAAGAACGCCAAGGACAAGCTGGACGGCATCGTCAAGCCGCTCGGTCGCGCCGTGGACCAGCTGGTGGACGACGCGAGCTGGAAGGGCGACGCGGCCCAGTCCTTCCGCGCCAAGTGGAGCGAGGACGCGGTGGCCGCCGGCGGCTTCGCCGAGCTGGTGCACGCGGCGGGCGACATCCTGGAGACGCTTGCCAACGCGCTGTCCACGTGCGACTCGGCCCTCAAGAACGCGCAGCACACCGCGGCCGGCAAGGGGGTGGCGACGACCGACAAGGGCGTGCCACTGGACATCGCGACGGCGAACCCCCCGAGCGCGGACGCCCAAAAGACCACCGCCGCCAGGGACGAGTACGTCAAGGCGCGCAACGAGATCCTGCACACGGCGCAGCATGCGCGGCTGGCGGCGGCGAAGCAGTTGCAGGGGCTGTACGACAAGGCGACGGCGAAGGACAACTCGGTGTCCCAGGGGGACAAGGTCACCCTGTACGACGCGTTGCGCACGCTGTACGCGTACGACGCCGAGGACGCCCGGGCGGGGGGCATCGACGCGCGCAAGAACATCGACGCGGCCAAGGCCGACGCACAGGCCGCCAAGAAGCAGCTCCGCGCCGAACGCAAGACATTCCAGCAGCAGGGCCGCACGATGCCCGACGACCTGCCCGCGAAGAGCGCCTACCGGGACGCGGTCACCAAGGTCGACTCGCTGGAGGAGGACATCGCCCGCGCCGACAACGGCAGCACCAACCTGCCGTACGACCGTGCCCTGAACGTCAAGCTGGCCGATGCCGCGGACGCGCTGCGCCTGGGCAAGGGGCTGGAGGCGGTACCGGACGCCCTCAAGGAACTGCCGGTGCTGGACGTCGCCGCAGCCGGCGCCTGTGGTCTGATCGAGGCCAAGGGCGACCACGACAAGGGCTGGTCCTGGCAGCGTTCCGTCGCCACCGACGAGGGAGCCAACGTCGGCGGTCTGGTCGCGGGCGCGGTGGTGGCGAGCGCGCTCATGCCGGCCGAGGCACCGGCCCTCGCGGTGGCCGCGGCGGGAGTGGGGGCGGCCGTCGTCGCGACCGGCCTCATCGACCATTCCCTGCACGAGCACTGGAGCGAGGACATCCACGATCACGGCGTGGTCGGCGGGATGGCCGTGGGCGCCGGCCACGTGCTGAAGGACACGGGGAAAGACATCGGAAGGCTGGGGAAGGACATCTGGCATGGCGTCACGAGCATCTTCTGACACGGGTGCCGCCCGAGGTCAGGTTGGGATCCCGTCGCTGCCCCGGCTCGGCACCGCCTGGTACGAGCGTGGTACGCGCTACTGGCTGTGCCGTGCCCGGATCGCCCTCGGCCTGCTCGTCGCGTCGGCCATCGTGGTCTTCTTCTCACTGAGCCTGTACGACGGGTTCACCAGCGAGTGGTCGCCGACCGCGCGCACGACCTCGTACTGGGTGCAGGCCGCCGGATCGTGCGTGGCCGTGGTCTGGGGCTGGCTGAAACAGCGCAGGGACCATCGCGCGGACCTGCTCGACCCGCCCAGTCCCGCGGAGAGCCTCGCGGCCATGAGGGCGCACAAGAGACGTGCTCCTGGGCTGTCCGTGACCGGGCGTGGCCTGGTACTGATCCTCGCTCCCGTCATGCCCATGGTGGCCGCGTGGTGCGTCGGCTGGTTCCTCGCCTACGCCACCGTCCGCGAGTACCCCAGCGAGGCCGGCGCCCGGCGCTGGTTCGAGGAGCATTCCACCGGTTCATGACGCCGACCGACATCCCGTCCCTGCCGGGCCTCGGCACGACCTGGTACGAACGCGGCCCGCGCTACTGGCTGCGCCGTACGTTCAGCGCCCTCTTCCTGATCACCGTCCTGGCCTTCTTCTGCTACGTCGCGCTCCGGCTCTACCTGGGCGCCCCCCGCAGCGACATGCCGCCGGGCCTGCGCCGGGTGTGGGACGTGACGCAGGTGGCCGGCTCCTGCGTGACCCTCGTCCGGGGGTGGGTCAAGCAGCGCCGGGACCTGCGTCGGCAGCTGCTGGACCCGCCCATGCCCGACACGTTCCGCGCGGCCAAGCAGGCCGAGTCCGGCCGTGCCCGGAACTGGAGCCGGGCCGGGCTCGTCCCCCTGCTGCTCGCGGCACCGATCCTGCCCGCGATCGCCGCGTGGTGCGTCGGCTGGTTCGCCGCCACGCTCACCGTCCGCGTCCACCCCAGCGAAGTCGGCGCCCGCCGCTGGCTGGAGAAGCGCCGGGGTTCGGCGACGACGGCCACGTAAGGGGGTGAAAGGGGCATCTGCCGAAGGCCTGCGTCACTGCGCGAGCACACAGCGAGTTTTCGCTTCCGCCCTACAGGCACTCGTGTGACACTGGCGTCCCCGTCCACCCTGCGGACCCCTTCCGCACCCCCTCCCCCACGAGAAGTGCGCCGTGCGTTCTCTTCCTCTGCCGCTCGCGCTCACCGCGCGGATCTCTCCGGTCGCCGTGCTCGCCTGCGCCGGCTGGGCGCTGACGTCCGGTCCGGCCGCGCCGGCCGCCGCCGACGGCTCCCCGGCGGGCCAGAAGGCGCCCGCGCAGTCCTCCGCCGCCCCCGGCCCGTCGTCCTCCACCGGGTCGAAGGCGTACGCCGCCGCGCCCACTCCCTGTACGAGCGTGCCCGCGGCCACGGTCACGGCCCTGGTGCCCGGGGCGAAGACGGAGGGCAAGGAGATCCCGTCGACGGACACCAAGGTGCGCCGCACCTGCTCCTGGAACGCCCTGAAGGGGTACAGCTACCGCTGGCTCGACGTGTCGTTCGAGATCGCCGGGTCGCAGCAGGAGGCGAAGCAGAACTACCAGCAGCAGGTGAGCGAGAAGAGCGGCGGCGGTGCCGTACCGGGGCTCGGGGACAGCGCCTACTCGATCGTGAACCTCACCACCGAGGACAAGCAGCAGACCCGCGAGGGCGTGGTGATGGTCCAGGTCTCCAACGCCCTGGTGGTCGTCACGTACAACGGCAGCGACTTCGACACGAAGAAGGCCCCCGGTACGGACGAGATCAACCAGGGCGCCATCAAGGCGGCGCGCGCCGCCGTCGGTGCGCTCGGGAGCGGGCAGTCCGGGTAGCCGGCTGCCCGCCCCTCACCCTTTCGGGTCTTTCTTCCGGGTCTTCCTACATCTGCCTGCGGGCTGTCAGCAGCGTGAGGGCCAGGTAGAGGACCAGCGACGTACCCAGTCCCACCGCCCAGCCGTAGTCCGCCAGGGCGGACAGGGCGGGGATGGGGCGACCGTCGAGCAGGGGTTTGAAGCTGGCGCCGCCGATCGCGAGCACGCCGCCCGCGAGGAAGGCGACGACGGCCCGCCAGTTCCAGCCGGCCGCGTACCAGTAGCGGCCGCCCGCGCGGTACAGGTCGGCGAGGTCCAGTCGGGTGCGGCGCAGCAGCCAGTAGTCGGCGACGAGGATGCCCGCGACGGTGCCGAGCAGACCGCCGACGAGGCCGAGCCAGGTGAAGATGTAGCCCTGCGGGTCGGAGTACAGCTTCCAGGGCATGATCACCACCGCCAGGACCGCGGTGATGAGCGCGCCGGTGCGGAAACTCACCTTCCTGGGCGCCACGTTGGAGAAGTCGAAGGCCGGGGAGACCAGGTTGGCCGCGATGTTCACCGAGAGCGTCGCCACCAGGACCGTGACCAGGGCGTAGAGCAGGCCCACCACGTTGTCGGTCTTCGCGGCCAACTGCACCGGATCCCAGACCGGTTGCCCGTAGACCGCCTGCGAGCCGGACGTCACCAGCACCGACAGGAACGCGAACAGGGTCATCGTCGTCGGCAGGCCGAGCGCCTGGCCCCGGGTCTGGGCCTTCTGGCTCCTGCCGTAGCGGGTGAAGTCGGGGATGTTCAGCGACAGGGTGGACCAGAAGCCGATCATGCCCATCAGGGACGGCCAGAACAGCTTCCAGAAGTGGCCGCCCCAGCCGAGCTTCGACGGCTGGTCGAACAGCGGGCCGACGCCGCCCGCCTTGCCGCTCATCCACGCCAGCATCACCAGCGCGCCGACGATCACGAACGGCGCCGCCCAGTTCTCGAAGCGGCGGACGGTCTCCATGCCCCGGTAGATGATCGCGACCTGGAGCAGCCAGAACAGCGCGAACGACAACCACATGGTCCAGGCGTAGCCGCCGACGTGCGCGGCGTTCGACCAGCCGTCTCCGATCAGCTTGCCGGCGAGGAAGTAGATGGCCTCGCCGCCGATCCAGGTCTGGATGCCGAACCAGCCGCACGCCACCAACGCCCGTACGACGGCGGGCAGGTTGGCGCCGCGCACGCCGAAGGAGGCGCGGGCGAAGACCGGGAAGGGGATGCCGTACTTGGGGCCCGCGTGCCCGGTGAGCAGCATCGGGACGAGGACGACCAGGTTGGCGAGGGCGATGGTGAACACCGCCTGCTTCCAGTCCATCCCGACGGCGATCAGTCCGGAGGCGAGCGTCCAGGAGGCGGTGTTGTGGGCCATGCCGACCCACAGCGCGGAGAAGTTGTACGTCGTCCAGGTGCGCCCGGCCGCGGGGACCGGGAGCAGGTCGTCGTTGGCGTACGGGCCGCTGGGCGGCGGGGTGCCGGGGGCGAGTTCGACGCGGCCGTCGGGGAGGGTGACCTGACGGGACGGGGGTATGGCTGCGGGGGCGGTGTCGGTCATGGGCGGTCCCGGAGGGGTGAGACGGATCGGGGAGTGCCGTGCGGGCGGCGCGATGGGGGGGGTGCGCGGGCGGGCGCCCTGTGCCCCCTCCCCCCAGGCGGCGGGGAGGGGGAGACCAACGGGGAGGCGGTGATCAGGAGTTGACGGCGGGGATCACCCGGGAGCCGTAGGCGTCGATGGTGGCTTCCCGGGCGTCGTGCATGTCGTACACCGCGAACTGGTCGACGCCCAGCGCGCGCAGCGCCTTCAGTTTCTCGACGTGCTTCTCGACAGGGCCGATGACGCAGAAGCGGTCCACGATCTCGTCGGGCACGAACGCGGTGTCGGGGTTGTCGGCGCGCCCGTGGTGGGAGTAGTCGTACCCCTGGCGGGCCTTGATGTAGTCGGTGAGTTCCTCGGGGACCCGGCCGGAGTGCTCGCCGTAGCGGGCGACGAGGTCGGCGACGTGGTTGCCGACCATGCCGCCGAACCAGCGGCACTGCTCGCGGGCGTGGGCGAGCGCCTCGGGCGAGTCGTCCTCGGTGACGTACGCCGGGGCGGCGACGCAGACCGTCACCTCGGACGGGTCGCGGCCGGCGGCGACGGCGGCGTCCTTCACGGCCTTGACCATGTACTCGGTGAGGTAGAGGTCGGACAGCTGGAGGATGAAGCCGTCGGCCTCCTCGCCGGTCATCTTCAGCGCCTTGGGGCCGTACGCGGCCATCCAGACGGGGAGTTCGGCGCCCTCCCTGATCCACGGGAAGCGGATCTTCGTGCCGCCGAGGTCGGCCTCCTCGCCCCGGCCGAGGGCCCGGATGACCTTCATCGCCTCGCTGATCCGGGCCAGCGTGTTGGGCTTGCGGCCCGCGACGCGCATCGCGGAGTCGCCGCGGCCGATGCCGCACACGGTGCGGTTGCCGAACATGTCGTTGAGGGTGGCGAAGGTGGAGGCGGTCACCTCCCAGGTGCGGGTGCCCGGGTTGGTGACCATCGGGCCGATCTTCAGCTTCTGTGTGTTGGCGAGGATCTGACTGTAGATCACGAAGGGTTCCTGCCACAGCACGGAGGAGTCGAAGGTCCAGCCGTACGTGAAGCCGTTGCGCTCGGCGCGTTTCATCAGGCTGATGACGCGGGAGGCCGGCGGGTCGGTCTGGAGGACGAGTCCGAAGTCCATGGGCGCCACTCCTAGTTGAGGTACTGACAGGTGGAGCGCGGGGTGTAGACGCCGTGACCCGTGCGTCCGGTGTACTCCCGCTCGGTGATGACGGGTACGCCGCGCGAGAGCACGGTCTCGACGCGGCCGGTGATCCGTTTGCCCTCGTAGGCGGAGTAGTCGACGTTCATGTGGTGCGTCGCGGCCGAGAGGATCTGCTCGGCGTGCGGGTCGTAGACGACGACGTCGGCGTCGGCGCCCGGGGCGATGGTGCCCTTCTTCGGGTAGAGGCCGAACATGCGGGCCGGGGTGGCGCAGGCGATCTCGATCCAGCGGCGGCGTGAGATACGGCCGTCGAGGACGGCCTGGTGCAGCAGGTCCATGCGGTTCTCGACGCCCGGCAGTCCGTTGGGAATCTTGGAGAAGTCGCCGCGGCCCAGCTCCTTCTGGCCGGCGAAGCAGAACGGGCAGTGGTCGGTGGAGACCACCTGGAGGTCGTTGGTGGCGAGGCCCCTCCACAGCGCGGCCTGGTGTTCCTTCGGCCGCAGCGGCGTGCTGCACACGTACTTCGCGCCCTCGAAGTCCGGCTCGGCGAGGTTGTCGGTGGACAGGAACAGGTACTGCGGGCAGGTCTCGCCGAAGACGGGGAGCCCCTCGTCGCGCGCCCGCGCCAGCTCGGCGACCGCCTCCTGCGCCGAGACGTGCACGACGTACAGGGGCGCGCCGGCGACCTGCGCGAGCCGGATGGCGCGGTGGGTGGCCTCGGCCTCCAGCAGGGCCCTGCGGACCTCTCCGTGATGGCGCGGGTCGGTCTCGCCGCGGGCGAGGGCCTGCTGGACGAGGACGTCGATGGCGATGCCGTTCTCGGCGTGCATCATGATCAGCCCGCCGTTCTCGGCGGAGCGCTGCATGGCGCGCAGGATCTGCCCGTCGTCGGAGTAGAAGACGCCCGGATACGCCATGAACTGCTTGAAGGAGGTCACCCCCTCCTCCACCAGCAGGTCCATCTCCTTCAGCGTCTCGTCGTTCACGTCGGAGACGATCATGTGGAAGGCGTAGTCGATCGCGCAGTTGCCCTCGGCCTTGGCGTGCCAGGCGTCCAGGCCCTCGCGCAGGGTGTGGCCGACGCCCTGCACCGCGAAGTCGACGATCGTCGTCGTACCGCCCCAGGCGGCGGCCCGGGTGCCGGTCTCGAAGGTGTCGGAGGCGAAGGTGCCGCCGAACGGCAGCTCCATGTGGGTGTGCGCGTCGACACCGCCCGGGATGACGTACTTCCCGGTGGCGTCGACGACCCGCTCGGCGGTGAACGCCTCGGCGGCGGGGGTGCCGGAGGCGGCGAGGGCGGCGATGCGGCCGTCCTCGATCAGGACGTCGGCGTGGAGTTCGTCGGAGGCGGTGATGACGAGTCCGCCGCGGATGACGGTACGGCTGCTCATGCTGCTCCCTCGGTCAACGAATGCGGTCGGGGTGCGGTCAGGGTGCGGTCAGCGGCTCGTACGCCCCCGGCGCGCGGTCCCGGTAGAACTGCCAGCGGTCGCGGACCTCGCGGAGTTTGGCCAGGTCCAGGTCGCGGACGACGAGTTCGGTCGCCTTGTCGCTGGCGACCTCGCCGACGAACTGGGCCTCGGGGTCCACGAAGTAGGTCGTGCCGTAGAAGTCGTTGTCGCCGAGGTCCTCCACGCCGACCCGGTTGATCGCGCCGACGAAGTACTCGTTGGCGACGGCCGCCGCCGGCTGCTCCAGCTGCCACAGGTAGCGGGACAGGCCGCGGGAGGTGGCCGAGGGGTTGAAGACGATCTCGGCACCGGCGAGGCCGAGCGCCCGCCAGCCCTCGGGGAAGTGACGGTCGTAGCAGATGTACACGCCGATCTTCCCGACGGCCGTGTCGAAGACGGGCCAGCCGCTGTTGCCCGGGCGGAAGTAGAACTTCTCCCAGAACCCCCGGACTTGCGGGATGTGGGTCTTGCGGTACTTGCCGAGGTAGGAACCGTCCGCGTCGATCACCGCGGCGGTGTTGTAGAGGACGCCCGGCTGCTCCTCCTCGTACATCGGCAGGACGAGGACGATGCCCAGCTCGCGCGCCAGGCGCTGGAAGCGCTGGACGGTCGGGCCCTCGGGGATCCGCTCGGCGTACTCGTAGAAGGCCTTGTCCTGCACCTGGCAGAAGTAGGGGCCGTAGAACAGCTCCTGGAAGCAGAGGACTTGGGCGCCCTGGGCGGCGGCGTCGCGGGCCGCCTGCTCGTGCACCTGGATCATGGATTCCTTGTCGCCGGTCCACGCGGTCTGGAACAGGGCGGCACGGATCACTCGGCTCATCGGGACCTCCGTCGGCTCGGTGTGCGGTGAGCCTAGAAAGCGCGCGGGGCGCCTTCGACGGGCAGCGTGTCACGTCTGCGGGCGCGCGGCGTGCCACCGTGTCACGTGTCGCCTGCCGCATGTTTCACCGCCGTTTTCCCAGGTCGTCGTGTATTTCAGCGCTGTTGCGCATCGTGCGCGAGCAGTGCGATGTGGACGGAGGCCGCCTGTTCGAAGTCGTCCAGGTCGACGCCGAGGCGGGTCTGTATCGCCTCCAGGCGGCGGTAGAGCGCGGGCCGGGAGACATGGTGGAGCTGGGCGGTGCGGGACTTGTTGCGGCCGGTAGCGAGATAGGTCCGCAGGACGCCCAGCAGCTCCGGCTCGGCCGCGCACAGCAGCCCGTCCAGCTCCCGCTCGGCGAAGGCCTGCACATGCGGGTCGTCGCGCAACAGCCGTACCAGCCCGCGCAGATGGACGTCCCCGAGCCGCACCACGTCGGGCAGGTCGAGGGCGTGCGAGGAGTCGGCGACGGCGTCGGCGACATGCCGGGCCTCGCGCAGCCCGGCGGGCACCTCGTCCCATGCGGTACGGGCGTCGGCGGCGGCGACCACGGCCCCGGACCCGGCGCGCAGCCGGGCCGCGAAGTGGCCGGTGAGGGCCACGGCGTCCTGGTCCCGGGCGAGGCTGAGCAGCACGGCGGCGGCCCCGTCGGCGAGTTCGGCGACGAGTCCGGACAGTCCGAGCAGCCGGAGCACGCGGTCGAGTTCCTCGGGACCGGGGCCGAGGACCACGAGGGGCACGAAGGTGCGCCGGTTGACCGGGAGCCCGGCGGCGCGGGCCCGGGGCAGCAGGGTCCGGGCCGGTACGGCGCCGGAGACGAGGTCGGTCAGCAGCCCCTGCGCGGACTGCTCCTCCCAGCTCGCCGCGCTGGAGCCGCCGAGCATGCGGTGCAGGACCAGCGCCTCGGCGGCCCGGTCGGCGAGCAGCCGCCCGGTGGCGGCGGGGCCCCGGTGGCCGCACAGCAGCAGTCGGCCCCAGCGCTCCCCGCGGCCGCCCAGTTCGGCGCTGATCCAGCCGTCGCCGTGGGCACCGCCGGCCTGCCGGGCGATGCGCTCCCAGTCGCGCAGTACGTCGTCCACGGCCGGCCGCTCCCCCGCCGTGGCGAGGACGCGGTGGGCGAGGTTGGTGACGACGACGGGACAGCCGCTGTGCACGGCGACCTCGTCGAGCAGCCGCTGCAGGGGGGCGCCGGCGGTGATGAGGCCGGTGAGGGCGGTGCGGATGGACTCCGAGAGGCTGACGGCGGCGAACTTGCGCCGCACCAGGCGGGACTGGACCTCCTCCGTCAGTTCGGCGAAGGGGAAGGGGCGGTGCAGGACCACCATGGGCAGCCCGCAGCGGTCCGCGGCGCGCCGCATCGCCTCGGGGGGCGCGGGAAAGGCGCGGCCCAGGCCGAGGACGACGGCGGCCGCCTCGGCCCGGTGCAGCGACTGGACGTACTCGGCCTGCTTGGCCTCGTCGCCGGCGAGCAGGACGCCGGTGGTGAGGACCATCTCGCCGCCGCTGAGCATGACCCCGACGTCGGCGGCCTCGGCGACATGCACCCAGCGCACCGGCCGGTCCAGCTGCCCGGCACCGGCCACCACCTCGGGTTCCCCGGCGAGCACCCGTTCCAGGGACAGCACCTGGCGCACGGAGAGCACGGGCTCCCAGCCGTGCGGGGTCTGCGAGGCGGTGGTCATGGCCGTGCACCTGTCTCTCTCGTCCGTGCGCCGTTTCCCCCCGGGGGTTCCCTAGTACGCGCTCCGCAGGGCCCGTTCCAGGATCGCCGCGCCCTCCTCGGCCTCCGCGACGGTCAGCGACAGCGGCGGGGCGATGCGCAGGGCGCTGGTGTTGTGGCCGCCGCCCTTGCCGATGAGCAGCCCGCCCTCGCGGGCCGTCTCCAGGACGGCGGAGGCCGACTGCGGGTCCGCCTCGTCCGTGCCCGGCCTGACCAGCTCGACGCCGATCATCAGTCCGCGCCCGCGCACCTCCCGGACCCCCGGCAGTTGGGCGGCGACGGTCCGCAGCCGCTCGATGAGCAGACCGCCGACCCGGCGGGCGTTGCCCTGGAGGTCGTGTTCGAGGAGGTAGGTCAGGTTGGCGAGCCCGGCCGCCATGGTGACCTGGGTGCCGCCGAACGTCGAAATGCTGTTGGCGTCCAGGCAGTTCATGATCTCGGCGCGGGCGATCACGCCGCCGATGGACGTGCCGTTGCCGATGCCCTTGGCGAACGTGACGATGTCCGGCGGGCCGCTCTGCGCGTGCGCCTGCCAGCCCCAGAAGTGCTCGCCGGTGCGGCCCCAGCCGGTCTGCACCTCGTCGGCGATCCACAGGATGCCGTGCTCCCCGAGGACGTCGCGGAAGGCGGCGTAGAGGCCGTCGGGCGGCGAGGTGAAGCCGCCGACGCCCTGGATGGGCTCGGCGATCAGCGCGGCGGGCGGGCGGGTGTGCCCGAGGATGTCCTTGAGGTCCGCGACGCAGGCGTCGATGAACGCGCGGTCGTCCAGCTCGGCGAACGGCCCCCGGGTGCGCACCCCGCCGTGCACGTAGAGGGTCTGGAGCGGGGACAGCGAGGTCGGGGACCAGCTGCGATTGCCGGTGATGCCGACGGTGCTGAAGGAGCGGCCGTGGTAGCTGTTGCGCATCGCGAGGATCGTGTTGCTGCGCCGGTAGGCGGTGGCGAGCAGCAGGGCGGTGTCGTTGGCCTCGGTGCCGGAGGTGGTGAAGAAGACCCGGGCGTCCGGGATGCCGCTCAGCTGGGCGACGCGCTCGGCGAGTTCGACCATCGGCCGGTTCAGGTACAGCGTGGACGAGTGGACGATCCGCCCGGCCTGCTCGCTGACGGCCTTGGTGACCTCGGGGAGCGCGTGGGCGGTCATCGTGGTCAGGATGCCGCCGAAGAAGTCCAGGTACTTGTTGCCGGCGGAGTCCCAGACGTGGCGCCCCTCGCCGTGGGTGATCTCGATCGGCTCGTCGTAGTAGAGGGCCAGCCAGTCGGGCAGGACCTGACGGTGGCGGGAGTAGAGGTCGTTCACGGCTGGATCAGTCCTTCGTAGGCGTCGGGGCGGCGGTCGCGGTAGAAGGCCCACTGCTGCCGCACTTCGTCGATCAGGCCGAAGTCGAGATCGCGGACGAGCAGTTCCTCGGACGTGTCGCTCGCGGTCTCGCCCACGAACTGCCCACGTGGATCAACGAAGTAACTGGTCCCGTAGAAGTCGTTGTCCCCGTACTCCTCCCGGCCCACCCGGTTGATGGCGGCGACGAAGTACTCGTTGGCGACGGCCGCGGCGGGCTGCTCCAGCCGCCACAGGTAGGCGGACAGGCCGCGGTGGGTGGCGGAGGGGTTGTAGACCAACTGGGCGCCGTTCAGCCCGAGTTGCCGCCAGCCCTCCGGGAAGTGCCGGTCGTAGCAGATGTACACGCCGATCTTGCCGACGGCGGTGTCGAAGACGGGCCACCCGAGATTGCCGGGTTTGAAGTAGTACTTCTCCCAGAAGCCCTTGACCTGCGGGATGTGGTGCTTGCGGTACTTGCCGAGGTAGGAGCCGTCGGCGTCGATCACGGCGGCGGTGTTGTAGTAGAAGCCGGACTGCTCGACCTCGAAGACGGGCACGACGGTCACCATGCCGGTCTCGCGCGCCAGCTCCCGCATCCGGCGCACGGTCGGCCCGTCGGGCACCGGCTCGGCCCAGCGGTAGTGCTCGGGTTCCTGGACCTGGCAGAAGTAGGGCGCGTTGAAGACTTCCTGGAACCCGATGACCCGGGCGCCCTGCCGGGCCGCCGTACGGGCGTGCGCCTCGTGTTTCGCCACCATGGACTCGGTGTCGCCGGTCCAGGTGGCCTGGACCAGTGCGGCGCGTACGACGTTGGCCATGAGCTGCTCCTTCGACGGGACGCCAGAGCCTCTACACCCGTGGAGCAGGCCGTAGAGGGACGAAAGTAAGCCTCCTGGAGGCCCTTGCCAAGACCATCGTCGTCAACAGGCGGGGTCGATCACGTTTCACACGCCGATAGGCGAGCGGACGATCCGCGCGACGGGGTGAAACGGGGCAGACCGGTACGAGGTCGTCCCGGCTCCTCTCACGCACCGTACCCGGCGACACGCAGGGCGTGCACGAGGTCCCAGTGCCGCTCCTCGGAGACGCCGCGGGCGGCGTCGAGCAGCAGCGGCACGAGCCGCCGCGGCTCGGGGGCGACGGTCCGGGCGGCCGCCTCCGCCGTCCGCGCGCGGACACAGGCGTCCAGCAGGGCCCGCGCCTCGCGCTCCCGCCCGTCGTCCACCAGCCGCAGCACGGCGGACCCGACCTGCTCGGCGGGCCGGGCCACGCCCTGCCGCAGCAACTGCCGCCCGTCGCCGTCCCGTCCCGCGACGGCGAGCGCGTCGGCGACGCGGACCAGCCGTTCCGCGGGCAGCGAGGCGGCCTCCCACAGCAACGTCGCCCAGTCGGCCCCGAGCCCGGCCCGGTGCAGGGCATCGGCGAGCAGGGGGTAGCGGGCCGGGGGCCACTGCGCGACCTCGGCCAGCAGCACATGCGCCTCGCCGCTGCGCCCCGCGGCCCGCAGCCGCGCCAGCCGCCCGACGGCTTCGGCGACCGCCGCGTCCGCCCCGGCATCGACGTGCTCGACGCGCACCGTCTCCGCCTCGACGGACTGCTCCGCCGCCCCGGCGAACCGGGCCCCGCGAGGCCGGGCGGACCCGGCCGCCCGCGGCACCCGGGCCGCCGGTACGGGCGTCTGCGGTGCGGGGACGGGGGCGGCCACGTCCTCGGCCATCCCGGCGAACCGGGCACTGCCGCGCCGGCGTTTCCGGAAAGTGGCGACCGGCGCGGGAAGTGACCCCGGATCGGGGGGTGGCCCCGGGGCGGGCGCGGCGGAGGGCGGGACATGCCGGGCGGGCGGTGACGGGACGACGGGGTCCGGTTCCGGGGGCACGACGGCCGGGGAGGCGGGGGTGAACGAGGCGGCGGCCGCCGGCACCTCCACCGAACCGGCGGCACCACGCACCGGCAGGTCGGCCCGGCCACCGCCCCCCGCCGACTCCCCCTCCCGACCGGGCCCGTCGGTCGACGGGCCCGGTCCCGGAGCCGGCCGTTCCCGCACGGGCCCCGTCCAGTGGCCCGCCGCCTGGCGGTCCAACTCCGCCAGGCGGCCGCGGAGTTCCTCGCACCTCGCGGAGGCGCGGGCGTGGTCGTCGCGGGCCCAGGCGAGGTCGAGGCGGAGGGAGTCGAGGCCGGCACCCGAGGCGCCCGGGGCCCCCGCGGTGAGCAGACGGGTCAGTTCGGCCTGGCGTTCGGCCGCGTAGCGCCGTTCGCGGAGCATGACGTCGAGCCGGTCGGCCAGGGCCGCGCGTGCCCTGGGGCGGGCGTCGCACGAGGCGAGAGCCGCCCGGTACAGGCCCCTGGCCCGTGTCCGCTCGGCGTCCGCCGCGCCCGTGCCGTACACCGTCGCGAGGTCGTCCAGCAGCGCCTCCACGACGTCCCACGGCGGCACCTCGCGCCCCTGAAGGCAGGCCCGCATACCCTCGGGGTCCCGCTGCCAGAAAACGCCGCTCCAGCCCTCCCCCTGGTCCAGGCGGGCCAGCAGGCCGTCCAGACAGCCCGCGAACTCCCGCACCGGACCGGGGAGTTGATCCACCGCCATCGCCCAGCTCCCGCCCCACCACCGGCACTACGGCCACCAGGCAACACCAGTCGTGTTACGGCTCTGCTACGCACGGTTTTCCGGCAGCGCGCGGACCTCTCACCCCGGACGCCGGCTCACACGGCGACGAGTGCGCAGCGTGTGACCAGTTCGTCCATCGACAGTCCGAGGGCCGCGGCCAGCGCGGCCACGGTGAAGAACGCCGGCGTCGGCGCCCGGCCCGTCTCGATCTTGCGGAGCGTCTCGGCCGAGACGCCCGCCGCCGCGGCGATCTCGGTCATGCTCCGGCCGCCGCGTGCCTCGCGCAGCAACCGCCCGAGCCGCTCGCCGCGTTCACGCTCTTCGGGGGTGAGGGGGGTGCGCACCATGCCGCCATTCTAATACCGGCCCCCCGGTGCGCCCCATTTAAATACCGGTATACCAATTGACGCGAGGGGCCGACGTCGGACGCGCCGATCGAGGCGATACACGCAGCCGGTGCTGCCTCGCCGTTCCCCGGCCACCGCCTCGCCCCTGTCCGGCCGTTCTCCGCACCTGCGTGAACGACGCGATCGTGCACGGCACCCGACCCGCCACCGCCTGCGCGACGGCGACCTGATGTCGGTGACTCGGCGCCGTCCTGGACGGCTGGGCCGCCGATTCGGCGCTCGGCCTCACGGTGGCCCGGCCGCGTCCGGCGGACGTGCGGCCGACCGGCGCCGCCGAGCGGGCCCCGCCGGCGGGCATTGCGGCGGCCGTCGCGGGCCGTCGCATCGCCGACATCGCGCACGCCGTCGGCCAGGGGGTGCCGTCCGGCTCAGGCCGGCCGTGCCGGGCAGTGCGGACCGGCCGACCCGAGCGGGGTCGTGGGGGTACCTCCCGCGCGCGAAGCCGAGCCGGGGGGAGTCGGCGACCGACGACAACGCCGCTGGGGTACCCCTCCGGGGGGAGCGCGTGCCAGATCCCGCTCGGGTCGGCGTGATCCAAACGACATCGCCCGGGTCTGCCGCGGCGCCGGCGGCGGCATCCCTCAGGGCTTGTGCGACCACGGCGTGGGCCGCCGGATGCCATGAGGACCCGGACGTCCCGAACGGGGTTCGCGCCGGCCGGGGTGTCTTCCCCTGCGCACGAGCGACGGCTCCCGCGCGTCCCATGCCGGACACACGGTCGTGATCACGGAGACCGGCCCGGGGATTCTCGCCGAGCGGTGCCGGGGCAGCGGGCCCCGGGCGCTGGTGGCACGGACGGCGCGGGGAGCCGCGCGCGCGGCCGCGGCGCGCCCGCAGCCGCCCGCCGGCCGGCGCCCCGCTCCCCCGCAGGCGAACATGCCCGCCCCCACGGATCGTGTCATCGTGGGCATGAACAGCCAGCGAGGAACGGAACGCCATGACCAACGGCTACCCTCCCGACCCCTTCGGCGATTTCCTGGCCCGCTTCTTCGGCGGATCCGGCGCAGCCCCCGGACCCCGCCACATCGACATCGGCCGGCTGCTCAGCCAGCCGGCCCGGGAGCTGGTCAGAGGAGCCGCCCAGTACGCCGCCGAGCACGGCAGCCGGGACCTGGACACCCAGCATCTGCTGCGCGCGGCGGTGTCGGCCGAGCCCACCCGGAGCCTGCTGAGCAGGGCCGGCGCGGACCCGGACTCGCTCGCCACGGAGATCGACGACCGGGCGGGCCCGGTCCAGCACCCGCCCGGCGAGGCACCGCCGCCCACCTCGCTGTCGCTCACCCCGGCCGTCAAGCGCGCCCTGCTGGACGCGCACGACCTGGCGCGGTCGAGCGGCGCCGGGTACATCGGCCCGGAGCACGTGCTCAGCGCGCTGGCCGCGAACCCGGACTCGGCCGCCGGGCACATCCTGAACGCGGCCCGGTTCTCGGCGGGCGGGCTGCCGCCCGAGGCGCCGGAGAGCACACAGCCCCGCCCGGAGCGGCAACGGCCCACCGGCACGCCCACGCTGGACAAGTACGGCCGTGATCTGACCGAACTGGCCCGGCAGGGCCGGATCGACCCGGTGATCGGCCGGGACACCGAGATCGAGCAGACCATCGAGGTGCTGTCGCGACGCGGCAAGAACAACCCGGTCCTGATCGGCGACGCCGGGGTCGGCAAGACGGCCGTCGTGGAGGGGCTCGCGCAGCGCATCGGCGACGGGGACGTACCGGACGGGCTGGCCGGGCGCAGGGTCGTCGCGCTGGACCTCACCGGGGTCGTCGCCGGCACCCGCTACCGGGGCGACTTCGAGGAGCGGCTCAACACCATCGTCGAGGAGATCCGCGCCCACTCCGACCGGCTGGTCGTGTTCATCGACGAGCTGCACACCGTCGTCGGCGCGGGCTCGGGCGGCGAGGGCGGCGCGATGGACGCCGGGAACATCCTGAAACCGGCGCTCGCCCGCGGCGAACTGCACATCGTCGGCGCGACCACGCTGGAGGAGTTCCGCCGGATCGAGAAGGACGCGGCGCTGGCCCGCCGGTTCCAGCCGATCCTGGTGCCCGAGCCGACGGTCACGGACACCATCGAGATCCTGCGCGGGCTGCGCGACCGGTACGAGGCCCACCACCAGGTCCGCTACACCGACGAGGCGCTGGTCGCCGCCGTCCAGCTCTCGGACCGCTATCTCACCGACCGGCGGCTGCCGGACAAGGCGATCGACCTGATCGACCAGGCGGGCGCCCGGGTACGGCTCGGTGCCCGGACCAAGGGCACGGACGTGCGCGCGATGGAGCGCGAGGTGGAGCAGCTGGTCCTGGACAAGGACCAGGCGGTCGCGGCCGAGGACTACGACGCGGCCAAGCAGCTGCGGGACCGGATCGGCGAGCTGAAGCAGCGGATCGAGCAGGTCAGCGGCGGCGACAAGGCCGACGAGGGGCTGGATCTGGAGGTGACCGCGGAGGCCGTCGCCGAGGTGGTGTCCCGGCAGACCGGGGTCCCGGTCGCCCGGCTCACCCAGGAGGAGAAGGAACGCCTGCTCGACCTGGAGCGGCATCTGCACCAGCGGGTCGTCGGCCAGGAGGAGGCCGTCGCCGTGGTCTCGGAGGCCGTGCTGCGCTCCCGCGCGGGCCTCGCGAGCCCGAACCGGCCGATCGGCAGCTTCCTGTTCCTCGGCCCGACCGGCGTCGGCAAGACCGAGCTGGCCCGGGCCCTCGCCGAGGCGCTGTTCGGCAGCGAGGAGCGGATGGTCCGCCTGGACATGAGCGAGTACCAGGAGCGGCACACCGTCTCCCGGCTGGTCGGCGCCCCGCCCGGGTACGTCGGCCACGAGGAGGCCGGCCAGCTCACCGAGGTGGTGCGCCGGTACCCGTACTCGCTGCTCCTGCTCGACGAGGTGGAGAAGGCGCACCCGGACGTCTTCAACATCCTGCTCCAGGTCCTGGACGACGGCCGGCTGACCGACTCCCAGGGGCGGACGGTGGACTTCACCAACACCGTCATCGTGATGACCAGCAACCTCGGCTCGGAGGCGATCACCCGGCGCGGCGCCGGGATCGGGTTCGGGCCGGGCGGTGCGGACGCGGACGAGGAGGCGCGGCGCGAGCAGATCCTGCGGCCGCTGCGCGAGCACTTCCGGCCGGAGTTCCTCAACCGCATCGACGAGATCGTGGTCTTCCGCCAGCTCACCGGCGCCCAACTGCGGCAGATCACCGAGCTGTTGCTGGACGGGACCCGGCGGCTGCTGGAGGGCCAGGGCGTCACGGTCCACTTCACGGACCCGGCGGTCGACTGGCTCGCCCAGCGCGGCTACCAGCCCGAGTACGGCGCCCGCCCGCTGCGCCGCACCATCCAGCGGGAGGTGGACAACCAGCTGTCCCGCCTCCTGCTGGACGGCACGATCTCCGAGGGCAGCCGGGTGACGGTGGACGTGACGGACGGCCACCTGGACTTCCGCTCCGCCCGCTCCCAGCCTCCGCCGCCGGAGCCGTAGCAGCGGCCTGTGGCGGCCGCGCTCACCGCGCCGGGTCCACCACCATCGCCGAGCCGCCGCCGCGGCGTACCTTCTCGGCGGCGGCCAGCCACTCGCCGCCGGGCAGGCGCTGGACGCCGGTGGCCGCGCCGATCTCGGGGTTGAGGGAGAAGGAGTGGCCGATGGCCTCCAGCTGCTTCTTCATGTCGCTGCCGTAGAGGGCCGGTTCGAGTTCGGTCCGGGCCGCGTTGCGCTGGCTGGCGCGGGGGGCGGCGATGGCGTCGACCAGCGGGAGGTGCCGGTCGAGGAACTCGGTCAGGGTCTGGAGCACGGTCGTGATGATGGTGGCTCCGCCGGGCGAACCGAGTGCCACCACCGGCACGTTGTGGCGGTCCAGGACGATCGTCGGCGCGATCGACGAGCGGGGCCGCTTGCCCGGACCCGGCAGGTTCGGGTCGTGCACGGCCGGGTCGGCCGGGGTGAAGGAGAAGTCCGTCAGCTCGTTGTTGAGCAGGAAGCCCCGGCCGGGCACGGTGATGGCGCTGCCGCCGGTCTGCTCGATGGTGAGCGTGTAGGAGACGACGTCGCCCCACTTGTCGGCCACCGTCAGATGCGTGGTGTTCTGGCCCTCGTAGGTCGTCGGGGCCGCCGTGCCGCCCGTGCCGCAGGCCTTCGGGTGGCGCGGGTCGCCGGGGGCGAGCGGGCTGGTCAGGACGGCGTCGTCCTTGATCAGGCAGGCGCGCGAGTCGGCGAACCGCTGCGACAGCAGCTGCCTGGTCGGCACGTCCTCGAACGCGGGGTCGCCGACCCAGCGCCCCCGGTCGGCGAAGGCGATGCGGCTCGCCTCGATGAAGTGGTGCAGGTACTGCGCTTCGCTCGCCTTCGAAAGGTCGGTGTTCTCCAGGATGTTGAGCGCCTCGCCGACCGTGGTGCCGCCGGAGGAGGAGGGCGCGATGGAGTAGACGTTCAGGCCGCGGTACGACGTCCTCGTGGGGGCCTGGAGCCTGGTCCGGTAGACGGCGAGGTCCTTCTCGGCCAGCTTCCCGGGGCGCGCCGTCCAGCCGGAGGCGGGGTCCACGGGCGGGTGCTCGACGGTGTCGACGATGTCGTCGCCGATGTCCCCGCGGTAGACCGTGCCGATGCCCTTGCGACCCAACTCCTCGTAGGTGCGGGCGAGTTCGGGGTTCTTGAAGGTGGAGCCGACGGCGGGGAGCCGGCCGCCGGGCAGGAACAGCTTCGCGGTGTCGGGGAAGTAGCGGAACCGGGTCTCGTTGGACGCGGTCTGCGAGCGGAAGGTGTCGTCCACGGTGAAGCCGTCGCGGGCGATGCGCTCGGCGGGCTTCAGTACCGTGCCGAGCCGTTCGGTGCCCCAGTCGTCCAGCGCCGACTGCCAGGTGGCGGGCGTGCCCGGGGTGCCGACGCTCAGCCCGCTGCTGACGGCGTCGGCGAAGGAGAGCGGCTTGCCGTTCTCCACGAACAGGTCGGAGCCGGCGCTCAGCGGCGCCGTCTCCCGGCCGTCGATGGTGTGCACGCTGCGGGTCCTGGCGTCGTAGTAGACGAAGTAGCCGCCTCCGCCGATGCCGGAGGAGTAGGGCTCGGTGACGCCGAGCGCGGCCGCGGTGGCGACGGCCGCGTCGACCGCGTTGCCGCCGTGCCGCAGGACCTCGATACCGGCCGCGGTGGCGTCCGCGTCGACACTCGCGACGGCGCCGCCGTAACCGACGGCCACCGGGGCCTTGGTGGGGGTGCTGCTCGTCGCGGCGGGCGGCGCGGCCGCCCCCACCGACACCAGGGCGGCCGAGACCGCCAGAACCGTAAGTTTCCGCGTGCCAGGACGACCCATCCGTGCCTCCCGTCGGGACAGTCCGCGCAGCGTAACGAGATTGCCGCAGTACCGACAGTACGCCTCGGCCACCGGCGCACGAACGTCACGGATCGAACACCGGTACGTTGCCGTTGCCCGGGACCGCTAGCATGCGCGCCCATGAACGACGACGTGCGCAACATCGTCCTCGGCCTGGTGGCCACGGGCATGTCCGCCTCGCTGGGCTGGCTCGCCCGCACGTATCTGTGGCGCCGCAAACTCCGGCGCAAGCAGGCGTTCTTCGGGCTGCCGCAGAACGCGGAGTCGCTGCTCGTCGTCAACCGCGACCCGGCCGCCGCCGAACCGGCGGTGCACCGCTTCGACGTGTTCGCGCTGCTGGAACTGTCCGCGCTCATCAAGGAGTGCGGAGCGAACGCCCAGGTGGTCACCCAGGACACGGTCCAGCAGGGCTTCGGCGAGCGCACCGAGTTCTGTGTCGGCGGCCCGGCGTCCAACCGGCGCACGGCCGCCCACATGTCGGCGATGCTGCCGGGTCTCGCGGTCAACACCGAACCGGAACCGGGTCCGGAGCGCGGCGCCTTCCGGATCGGCGGCGAGCACTACCCGATGGCGCGCGGCACCGCCGAGCACGTGCTGCTCGCCCGGGTCACCACGAGCGGCCAGGCGCGGCCGGTGTTCCTCTTCTGCGGCCAGAGCGCGATCACCAACCAGGCCGCGACCCGCTATCTCGCCCGCCACCACGAGCGGCTGCACCGCAAGTACGGCACCGGCTCGTTCGTGCTGCTGCTGAAGGTGCTCAACTCGCAGGCGTACGGACCGGACGTGGTGGAACTGGTGGCGGACGTGACCCGCGCGGCGCGCACCCCCGCCCCCGCGACGGCCTCCGCCGACACGGCCGCTTAGCACTTCAACAATCTTTACCCGCACGTAACTTACCGACGGGTTACTTACGGTAAAGGGGCGCGGTTACCGTCGGGTCACTTTGCACTGACACGAGTGAAGGAGTGACCCATGGCATCCGCAGGACACGGCCGCACCGCCCTGCGCACCACAGCCGCCACGGCCGTATCGGCGGCGCTCGTCGCGGCAGGCGTCGTCGGCCTGGCCCCGGCCGCCCAGGCCGCGCCGGCCGCCGCCCCGTCCGTGCGCTTCGTGGACATCACCGGCGACGGCGGCACCGTGCTGAAGGCGAACGTCGTCGCCCCCGCGGACGCGAGCGCCACGCACCGCTACCCGCTCGTCGTGCTGCCCACGAGCTGGTCCCTGCCGCAGGTGGAGTACCTGGCGCAGGCCGAGAAGCTCGCCGACGCCGGCTACGTGGTCCTCAGCTACAACGTGCGCGGGTTCTGGCAGTCCGGCGGGCAGATAGAAGTGGCCGGTCCGCCGGACGTGGCGGACGCCTCCAAGGTCATCGACTGGGCCCTGGCCCACACCCCGGCCGACCCGCGGCACATCGGCATGGCGGGGGTGTCGTACGGCGCCGGGATCAGCCTGCTCGCCGCCGCGCACGACAGGCGGATCAGGGCGGTGGCGGCGCTGAGCGGCTGGGCGGACCTCGTCGACTCGATCTACTCGGGCCGCACCCAGCACGTGCAGGCGCTCGCCGTGCTGGACGGCCTGGGACGGCTCACCGGCCGCGAGAGCCCGGAACTGCGCGCGATGTTCCAGAACCTGTACTCCTCGAACCTGTCGAAGGAGCAGGAGATGATCGCATGGGCGAAGAAACGTTCTCCCGCGACCTACCTCGACCAGCTGAACCGCAACGGCGCCGCCGTGATGCTCGCCAACGCCTGGGGCGACACCATCTTCAACCCCAACGAGTACGCCGACTTCTACGAGAAACTGAAGGTGCCCAAGCGGCTGGAGCTGCGCCCCGGCGACCACGCGACCGCCGAGCTGACCGGCCTGTTCGGGCTGCCCAACGACGTCTGGACGGACACCGAGCGCTGGCTCGGCCACTATCTCAAGGGCGCGGACACCGGCGTCGACCACGAGGAACCGGTCCGGCTGAAGTCCCGTAGCGCGGGGGGATACGAGGGCTACCCGGACTGGAAGTCGGTCGGCGCGACCCGCGAGAAGATCGCGCTCGCGGGCTCCACCACCATCCACGCAGGCGTCGACTCGGGCGCCGACGGCGGGATCGTCTTCCTCTCCAGCATCCTGGACCAGGTCGCCCAGCTGCCGCCGATGGCCTCGATCCCGCTGCTGCCGCGCCGCTGGGCGGCCGTGTGGCAGTCGCCGCGCCACGACACCGCGCAGCAGGTGCGGGGCACGGCGAGCCTGCACACAACGCTGACCCCGACGGCGGAGAGCGGCACCCTCGTCGCCTACCTGTACGACGTGGGGCCGCTCGGCGTCGGCAAGCTGGTCACGCACGCGCCGTACACCTGGCACGGGAGGACACCCGGCACGCCGTTCGACGTCGACCTGGACCTGTTCTCCACGGCCTACGACGTACCCGCCGGGCACCGCCTCGCGCTGGTGGTCGACACGGTCGACCCGCTGTACATCGAGCACAACCCGTCCGGCGCGCAGCTGACCTTCTCCTCGCCCTCGGACGACCCGTCGTACGTGTCCGTCCCCGTGCGCGAGCAGTGATCTCCGGCTGCCGCCGGACGAGCCTGGCCCGTGTGAACTGCCGCCCCTCCTAGGGTTTCGGGACCGTGGGGGGCTCCCCGCCCGGCAGCAGCGCCCCAGGACCCGGTGTGGCGAGAGCCACCGCCTCGGTCCTGGGGCTGCGCTGCTCACGGCGGGACACCCGGACGGCGCACCACGAGAGCAGCATGCACATCCCGATGTAGATCGGCGAGATCACCATCACCACAGGGATGAACGGCAAATCGTAGTCGAGGTTGGAGGCGATCAGTTTCCCGGCATGGAGGAACTCCTCGTAGGTGATGAGGTAGCCGAGGGAGGTGTCCTTCAGGGCGACCACCAACTGGCTGATGACGGCGGGCAGCATGGCGCGCACGGCCTGCGGGACGAGGACGTGCGTCATGACCTGCGTCTTGCGCATGCCGAGCGCGAACGCGGCCTCGTGCTGGCCGCGTTCGACGGCGTTCACGCCCGAGCGCAGGACCTCGGCGAGCACCGAGCCGTTGTAGAGGGTGAGTCCGGCGACGAGCGCGGTCAGCGGCTGCGCCTTGAGCGCCACGAAGATGAAGAAGATCATCACCAGGACGGGCATGGCGCGGAAGAACTCCACGAGGACCGCGGCCACGAGGCGCACCGGCCGGTGGTCCGACAGCCGCCCGACGGCGAGCACCGCGCCGAGCACCAGGGAGAGCGCGGCCGCGACGGCGAAGGCCTTCAGGGTGTTGCCGAGGCCGCGCAGCAGCAGCTCCTGGATGCCCTTGTACGCGAAGGGCATCCACTTGGTGTACGTGAACTGGCCGGTGTCGAACAGCAGATACAGGATCCAGGCGACCAGGCCGAGGAGCACGGCGGCGGCCAGCACGCCGTAGAGGCGGTGCCGCTGCCTGGTGCGCGGGCCCGGGATGTCGTAGAGGGCGGTGGTGCCGGTCATCGGGCGACTCCCCAGGTGCGCTCCAGCGCGTGGAACAGCGCGCTGACGGCGAGCGTGATGACCAGGTAGCCGAGGGCGATCCAGACGAAGGTCCAGACGATGTTGTAGCCCAGTTCGTTGAGGGTCTTGTAGGTGCCGAGCAGTTCGGTGACGCTGAACGCGCCCGCGATGGCGGAGTTCTTCGCGAGGGCGATGAGGGTGGAGCCGACCGGCGGGATCACCGAGCGGAACGCCTGGGGCAGCACGACCAGGTTCAGGGTCTGGCCGAAGGTCATGCCGAGGCTGCGGGCCGCCTCGCCCTGTCCCCTGGGCACGGTGTTGATGCCGGAGCGCAGGGCCTCGCAGATGAACGCCGAGGTGTAGCAGCCGAGGGCGAGGACGGCGAACACCTGGAAGGGCAGCACGAGTCCGAACCGGGGCAGGCCGAGCACCACCGCGAAGAACAGCAGGGTGAGCGGGGTGTTGCGCAGCACGGTGACCCACACGGTGCCGAAGACGCGCAGGGAGGCGACGGGGGCGACCCGGAAGGACGCCATCAGGAAGCCCAGCGCCAGCGCCAGCAGCCCGGCGTAGACGGTGAGTTCGACGGTGCCGAGGAAACCCTCGCCGTAGAGGGAGAAGTTGTCGGTCAGTACGTTCATGCCGTCCTCGCACCGGGCGCCGGGTAGCGGTCGATCGGGGGCGGGTGGGGGGCGGGCACGCCGGACAGGCCGAGCGTGGCCTCGTACGCCTTCTTCCAGTCGCCGTTTTTCTGCCGGGCCTCCAGGGCGTCGTTCAGGGCGAAGCGCAGGGCGTCGTCGCCGCGCGGGACGCCGATGCCGTACGGCTCCTTCGAGAACGGCTTGCCGACGACCTTGAGTTCGTCGGGGGCCTTGGCCGTGTAGCCGATGAGGATGGCGTCGTCGGTGGTGACCGCGTCGACCTGATAGGTGAGCAGGTTGTCGACGCAGACCGAGTAGGTGTCGTAGCCGACCAGGACGGCCCTCGGGTAGTCGGCCTGGATGCGCTGGTACGGCGTGGAGCCGGCGGCCGAGCAGACGCGTCTGCCGTCGAGGTCGCCGGGGCCGTGGATGGCGTTCTCGTCCTTGCGTACCAGCAGGGACTGGCCGGCCATGAAGTAGGGCCCGGCGAAGCCGACGAGCTGCTTGCGGTTGGCGTTGATGGTGTACGTGCCGACGTAGTAGTCGATCTGGCCGTTCTGCAGGGCGGTCTCGCGGTTGGCGGAGGCGATGGTCTTGAAGTGCACCGACTGCGGCGCAAGGCCGAGGGAGGCGGACATCATCCTGGCGATCTCGATGTCGAAGCCGGAGTAGGTGCCGGTCGCCGGGTCCTTCTCGCCGAGGTAGGGCTGGTCCTCCTTGGCGCCGACGACGAAATAGCCGCGCCGCTTCGCCCGGTTCCAGGTGCCGGAGGCGGGCAGGCTGAAGCTCCGGTCGACCCGGTAGTGCGGGAGCCTGTCGGCCGCCGGGCCCTTGCTCGGCGGGCTGCCCTCCTTGCCGCAGGCGGCGGCCAGCAGCGCGAGCGCGCCGCACAGGACAGCGCCGAGGACGGCGCCCGGGGCGCGGGGCACACGGGTGGTACGGATCACGGTCGCGCTCCCCCGATCAGTGCTTGAGGATCTTGGAGAGGAAGTCCTTGGCGCGCTCGCTGCGCGGGGCGGTGAAGAACTCCTCCGGGGTGCGGTCCTCGACGATGCGGCCGTCGGCCATGAAGACGACCCGGTTGGCGGAGGCGCGGGCGAAGCCCATCTCGTGGGTGACGACGACCATGGTCATGCCGTCACGGGCGAGCGCCCGCATGACCTCCAGCACCTCGTTGATCATCTCCGGGTCGAGGGCGGAGGTGGGCTCGTCGAAGAGCATCGCCTTGGGGTCCATGGCGAGGGCGCGGGCGATGGCCACGCGCTGCTGCTGGCCGCCGGAGAGCTGCGCCGGGTACTTGCCGGCGTGCGCGAGCAGGCCGACCCGGTCGAGGAGTTCACGCGAGCGCCGGTCGGCGTCGTCCCTCGTGCGCCTGCGGACCTTGACCTGGGCGAGGGAGACGTTCTGGAGGACCGTCCTGTGGGCGAAGAGGTTGAAGGACTGGAAGACCATGCCGACCTCGGCGCGCATCCGGGCGAGCGCCTTTCCCTCCTCGGGCAGCGGCTCGCCGTCGAGGGTGATGGTGCCGGACTCGACGGTCTCCAGCCGGTTGATCGTCCTGCACAGCGTCGACTTCCCCGACCCGGACGGGCCGACGACCACGACCACCTCTCCCTTGCCGACGGTGAGGTCGATGTCCCGCAGGACATGCAGTTCCCCGTAGTACTTGTTGACGCCCAGCAGTTCGATCAACGGATCGACGGCCATCCGCAGCCCTACTCACTCTCAGCTGTGTCGTGGTTGCCGCAACCTATCCAGACGCCAGCGGAGTTGAGGGACGACACGCACTTTTCGGGCATTAGCCGTATTTACCGCAAACGGGGTGGTGGTGTGAGGGGGCGGGTGTCGACGGCGGGGACCGGCGGCAGGAACCGGCTCAGCTCTCGGCGATCTCGGCGTACAGCTGGGACAGCTCGGGGACGCCGCTCGCCGCCCACTCCTGACCGGCGTCCGCGACCTCGATCTCCCGGCCGGAGGACAGGAGGACGACGGGCTCCCCGCCGGGGCGGATCCGCCAGCGGGCGCCGGGCACGGTGCGCACCACGACCGTGCCCAGATAGAGCCCCGCGTCATGGCCGAGCCCGGGCAGGGTCTCGGTGTCGTCGCGCCAGCGCGGGACGACCTGGTCCAGGGCCTCCAGGGAGGCCGGGGTGTCGTCGAGGCGGACACCCGCCTGATCCGCCTGTGCGCGCAGCAGCTCGCACTCGGACAGCAGCGCGGCGACCGACTCGGGGTCGGCCGGCAGCGCCGCCTCGCCGTTCTTCTTGTGCCGGTGGCTCAGGAACGGAAGGTTCATGGCCCCAGCCTGGCATCACACGTCGAGGTCGACCACCACCGGCGCGTGATCGGAGGCGCCCTTGCCCTTGCGCTCCTCACGGTCGACGTACGCGTCCTTGACCGCCTTGGCGAAGGGTTCGTTGCCGTACACCAGGTCGATGCGCATGCCGCGGTTCTTCGGGAAGCAGAGCTGGCGGTAGTCCCAGTAGGTGTACGGGTGGTCGTACTTCAGCGGGCGGGGCACGACGTCGTCCAGGCCCGTCTCGCGCAGCGCGGCGAGGGCGGCGCGCTCGGCGGGGGTGACGTGGGTGAGGCCCTCGAAGGCGGCCGTGTCGTAGACGTCGTCGTCCGTCGGCGCCACGTTGTAGTCACCCAGGACGGCGAACGGGCGGCTGCCGCCCGCGTCACCGGCGACGGCCGCCTTCAGGGCCTCGAACCACCGGAGCTTGTACGCGTAGTGCGGGTGGTCCACCTCGCGGCCGTTGGGCACGTACACCGACCAGACGCGGACCGGGCCGCACGTCGCCGAGAGGGCACGCGGCTCGCTCGCGCCGTCGTACCCGGGGTCGCCGGGCAGGCCCTTGACCACGTCCTCGATGCCGACGCGGGAGAGCACCGCCACGCCGTTCCACCGGCCGGTGGCGTGCACCGCCGCCTCGTAGCCCAGCTCGCGCAGCGGGTCGAACGGGAACTGCTCCTCGGCGACCTTGGCCTCCTGGAGGCAGAGCACGTCGGTGCCGCTGCTCTCCAGCCAGGCCAGCAGTCTCGGGAGGCGGGCGGTGATCGAGTTCACGTTCCAGGTCGCGATGCGCATGTCCCACAACCTACCCGCAGGCTCTGACAACGGGCCTCAGAGCTCCGCCGAGGCTCCCGGGGCCAGCCGCAGGTGGTCGGTGCCGCCCAGGGCGCCGATCTGGCGGTCGTAGATCGGCCGGGCGAGGTCGGTGAGCAGGGCGTCGTGGACGTCGTAGGCACGCTGCGGGCGCACCTCGCGGACGTAGTCGATGACCTCGGAGATCTTGTTCCAGGGCGCCATCACGGGAAGCATCAGCGTCTGAACCGCCCGGTCGGGGACGGTGAGGGCGTCGCCGGGATGGAAGACCCTGCCGTCGTCGATCAGGTAGCCCACGTTGGTGATGCGCGGGATGTCCGGGTGGATCACGGCGTGCAGTTCGCCGTGGACCTGCACGTCGAAGCCGGCCGCGGTGAACGTGTCGCCGTGGCCGACGGTGTGCACCCGGCCCGGGAAGGCCGCCGCGACCTGCTCCGCCACGGACCTCAGCGTCCAGATCTCGGCGGCCGGGTTCGCCTCCAGCGCGGCGCGCAGCCGGCCCTCGTCGAAGTGGTCCGGGTGCTCGTGCGTGACCAGGACGGCGTCCGCGCCGACGGCCGCGTCCGCCTCGCTGAAGCCGCCGGGGTCGATGACGAGCGTCCGCCCGTCCTTCTCCAGGCGGACGCAGGCGTGGGACTTCTTCGTGAGCTTCATGCCCGCCATCCTGCCGCCTGCGGCAGCCCGGCGGTCACCCGACGCCTCACGCGTCGGGCGTGGTCTCCTCCGCGATGACCCCCTGGGCCACCCGGAAGGCGCGGTGCGCGGCCGGCACCCCGCAGTACACGGCCGTGTGCAGCAGCACCTCCCTGATCTCGTCCGGGGTGAGGCCGTTGCGCAGCGCCGCCCGGGTGTGGGAGGCGAGATCCTCCAGGTGGCCGCCCGCGACCAGCGCGGTCAGCGTGATGCAGCTGCGGGTACGGCGGTCCAGACCCGGCCTGTCCCAGACCTCGCCCCAGGTGACGCGGGTGAGGAAGTCCTGGAAGTCCCCGGAGAACGCGTCGGCCGCGGCCAGCGCCCGGTCCACGTGCGCGTCGCCGAGCACCTCGCGGCGGATCTTCAGCCCGGTCTCGTACCGGTCGGCCGGCGCGGGCAGCGCGGCCGGCACGGGGGCCGGCGCGATCTCGGCGACCGGCACGACCGGCGGCGGCGCGACCGGGACGGGCAGGGCGGCGAGGCTCGGCAGGGCCGTGTGGCCGGTGTCGCACGGCTGCTGCCAGGCGGTGGAGAAGTGGTGGACCAGCAGGTCGGTGACGGCGGCCGGCTGCTCGACGGGGACCAGGTGGGAGGCGCCGGGGACGACCGCGAGCCGGGCGTCCCGGATGCCGGCGACCAGGGTACGGGCCTCGGCGGGCCCGGTGACACCGTCGTCGGAGCCGACCAGCACGAGGGTCGGCGCGCCGGCCCGGCCCAGCTCGGCACGGACGTCGAAGGCGGCCAGGGCCTCGCAGGCGGCGATGTAGCAACCGGGGTCGGTGGTGCGGACCATCTGCACCGCCCACTCGGTGATCGCGGGCTGGGCGGCGGCGAAGGAGCCGGTGAACCAGCGGTCCGGGGAGGTACGGGCGATCGGGTCGAGCCCGTTGGTCCGCACGATCACCCCGCGCTGGCGGAACTCGTCGGCGGTCCCGAACCGGGGCGAGGCGGCGACGAGCGCCAGCGAGGCGAGCCGCTCCGGGTGACGCAGCGCGAGCTCCAGCCCGATCGCGCCGCCCAGCGCACAGCCCGCGTACCCGAACCGCTGCACGCCGGCCGCGTCCAGCGTGGCGAGCAGCCGGCCGGTCAGCTCGGCGACGGAACCCGCCGGGTGAGCGGGGGCGCCGCCGTGCCCGGGCAGGTCGAACCGGAAGACCCGCCACTGCTTGGTCAGTTCCGGCACCTGCCGGTCCCACATGTGCCATGTGGTCCCCAGGGAGGGACCCAAGATCAGGACCGGAGCGTCTTCTGGCCCGTCAAAGCGGTATTGCAGGGTGTTCGGTGGTGTCTCGCTCACCCGTCCGACCCTCTCATCTGTCACGACAGCCCCTATGAGCGGGGTGCCGGCTGTAGCTGTCTCACCAGGTGGAAGACCTCCCGGGCCGCGTATCGCTTGAGACTTCGGACGATTTCACGTCGAGTCTTGCCTTCCTTGCTGCGGCGTTCGTAGTAGTCCTGGGTGCGTGGGTCGACGCGTAGGCGGGTCTGCACGATCCGGTGCAGGGCCGCGTCCGCTTGCCGGTCGCCACCCCGGTTGAGGCGACGGTATTGCCGACTGCCCGAGGAACGCTCGACTGGGCTGACCCCGCGCAGGGCCGCGAAGGACGCCTCACTGCCCAGGCGTTCCGGGTTGTCCCCGATCGTGATCAGCAAAGTGACGGCTGTGTCCGGACCGATGCCCACTGCCTCGAGCAGTTGCGGAGCGTGGTGCTCCACCAGCCGGGACAGGCGGCCTTGCAGCTCCAGGACTTCTTCGCTGAGCTGCCCGATGCGCCGGGCCAGCAGACACAGCGTGATGTGCGTAGCGTGGAGCACCGCCCCTTCGTCGTCCTCGTGGTTCAGGCTGTCGTCGACGAGCCCGGCGCAGGTGCGGAAGAGTTCTGCGTTGCCCAGCCCGGCCAGTTCCGTCCTCAGTTGCGGATCGGCACGGATGAGTACGGCCTTGAGCTGGTTGATCGCCTGGGTGCGGGCCTTGACCGCCGGGTCCTTGGCCAGCTTGTACATCCGGGCGATCTCCACCGGCCCATCGCCCGTCTTGGCCTGGGCACGCGCCCGCCCGCTCAGCACCGCCCGGGCCGCGTTCTCGGCATCGAGCGGGTCCGACTTGCCTCGCCGTCGGCGGTCCGGTCGAACCGGTTCACATCGAAAACGGCCAGGCCCTGGGCCAGCAGGTAGCGGGACAGGGCCGCCCCGAAGGAACCGGTCCCTTCCACTCCGGCCCGGCGTACCGTACCCGACGCCCTGGCCCACCCCAGCAGGTCTCGGTATCCGGCCGCGGTGGCCGAGAATTCCTTGGTGCCGATCACCTCCCCCCATAGGGAGAGCACGGCGGCCACATGGGCATCCCGGTGCGTGTCCACTCCCAGGACCACATCCCCCGCCGGCCGACGCCGACGAGAACGCGAAGCGGAGGACATGCCGATCATGCTCATTCCCCTCCAGCCCAACGGCTCATCGCCTAGCCGGCACCGGGCCGCGCGGACGGTCAGAATCGGTGATGACGCCTTTCCGGCAAGCCCCTATCGAGACACGCCCGCTCAGTCCGAAACCAGCAACGCACCGCCCCCGGCCGGTGGTCGACACAGTGTGAGCAGGACACCTGTACTCGGTCATGACTGTGGTGACAGTCGGCTGATCGGGGGCTGGCCTGCGAGCGCGGTGTGTCGGCGTCGAGTGTTGCCGGGATCCGCCGGGAGTTCGTGGACGGTCGAAGTACGCGTCAACTGGCCCGAAGACCGACCGCCAGCGTCAGTTCAAGGACCCGGTGTGGCGATGCGAGATCCGGAAACAGCTCCCGCAGCTGCGACATCCGGTACCGGACTGTCTGGGGATGGACGAACAACGCCGCCGCCACCTCGTCCCGCCTGCCCTGGTGCAGCAGCCACGCCCGCAACGTCTCCTCCAGCCGCCGTGCGGTCGCGACAGGCAAGGTGCGCAACGGTGCGAGGGCTCGGACACGCAGGTCTGCGAACGCGTCCACGTCGGCGCTCAGCACCAGCTCGGGCAGGTGGTCCTCGGTGTCGCGGATATCAGAGGAGAGGGAGCGCGCGCGTACGGCTCGTGCGTACGAGGCGGACGCACGAGTCCATGGCCGGGCCGGGCCGACCACGGCGGTGCGGTCGGTCAGCTGCCGCAAGAGATGTGATCGGTCGGAATCGGGGACGAGCAGCACACCGGTGGTGTCCGGCAGATCGTCGAGGACGAGGGTGCTCGGGTCGAGCGCGCGGTAGGCAGGCCGGGCCTGGGCGGCGGGCAGCAGGACCGCCGTCAGCGAATCCGGAGGCTGCCATCCGGCCCGTTGAGCAGAGGCCAGCAGCACGTCCGGGCTCGCTCCGGCGAGGAGGTCGCGGGCCAGGTGTTCCAGGTGGCGCTCGTGGGCCCTGCCCCGGGCGGCCAGTTCGTCGGCATGGCCCGCGGCGCTCGCGGCGGAGAGCTCGTCGATGTAGGCGAAGGTCAGCTCCGCGAACTTGGCGACCTCGGCGGCGGGCAGACCTGCGGACACGGCGCCCGCTGCCAGGCATCGCCAGGCCACGCGGGCGCCGACGCGGTAGGCGCTGAGCAGGGCGTCCATCGAACGGCCGTCGCGCACCTCGCCGCGGCCCAGCTCGTAGGCCGCGTCACCGCCGTCGCCGCCCGTGGCGTTCCCGCTCGCGAGGTCCAGGTAGTGCCCGAGGGCGGTGCGAACGGCTCGGCGGATGGTGCCGCCCATGCTGCCCGAAAGGGCGTTGGCGTAGGGAGGGACCTCGTCGATGATCGCCTGGACGACCTCGTCGGCGGTGGTCTTCAGCGCGGCCCGAAGTGCGGTGACCGTCGTCTCATCCAGGGCCAGTTCGCTGGCCCTCTGGGTTACACGACTCATGTTTTTATTCCCTGCGAACAATTCCACCCACCAGATTCACGCCCTACGGTCAGGACTTTACGCCCTGAGACGCAGCAAGCTGGAGTCATGACGAGTGCAGCCCTTCGCAGCAGGGCGTGGAAACTGCTGGAGATGGTCACGACGCCGCTGCTGCCGTCGGACTACCTCGACCTGGTCAACCCGCTGCGTGCGGGCGCCGACCTGCGGGGGCGCATCGAGGCCGTGCACCCCGAGACGGGTGACGCCGCGACCATCGTGATCAGGCCGGGACGGGGCTGGCGCGGCCACACAGCCGGTCAGTACGTGCGGATCGGGATCGACGTCGACGGCGTGCGCCTGTGGCGTGCCTACTCCCTCACCTCGCCGACGAACCGCCAGGACGGCCGCGTCACGATCACAGTGAAGGCGATCCCGGACGGCAAGGTCAGCAACCACCTGGTCCGCAGGGCGAAACCGGGCACGCTGATCCAGCTCGACCAGGCGACCGGTGACTTCGTGCTGCCGCAGGCCAAGCCCGCCAAGGTGCTCTACCTGACGGCCGGAAGCGGCATCACGCCCGTGATGGGCATGCTGCGCGACACCGAGTTCGACGACGTCGTCATGGTCCACTGCGCGCCACGGCCGCAGGACGTGATCTTCCGCAACGAACTGCACGACCTGGTAGCGGCCAAGAAGCTTCGGCTCACCGAGGTGCACACCGCCACGGACGGCATGCTCGACATCGCCCGTCTCGACGAACTCGTGCCCGACTGGGCCGAGCGCGAGACCTGGGCTTGCGGGCCCGCGGGCCTGCTCGACGCCGCTGAAGAGCACTGGAGCGAGCACGGCGTCCAAGAGCGCCTGCACACCGAACGCTTCCGCCCCGGCGTCGTCGTCGCCGGCGACGGATGCGGCGGCGGCGAGGTCACGTTCAGCGCCACCGGCAAGACCGTCGACGCGGACGGCGCCACGCCGTTGCTGGACATCGGCGAGGAGGCCGGCGTGCTCATGCCCTCCGGGTGCCGCATGGGCATCTGCTTCGGCTGCGTCACGCCGCTCAAGGCGGGCGCCGTCCGCGACCTGCGCACCGGCGAGATCACCGAGGCCGAGGCGGGCGTCCTCATCCAGACCTGCGTGTCCGCCGCGGCGGGCCCTTGCGACATCGAACGGTAGGAGCACCTTGACCGCCATCGACCCCACCGCCCACCTGACCGCCGAGCAGATCGAGGGGCTCGGCCGCGAGCTGGACGCGATCCGCGACGAGGTGATCGCCGGCCGCGGCGAGAAAGACGCCGCCTACATCCGTAAGGTCATCTCGGCACAGCGCAAGCTCGAGCTGGTCAGCAGGGGCGTGCTGCTGTTCTCGATCTTCCCGCCCGCATGGCTGCTCGGCACCGCCGGCCTGTCCGTGGCGAAGATCATGGACAACATGGAGATCGGCCACAACGTCCTGCACGGCCAGTGGGACTGGATGCGGGACCCGAAGATCCACTCCACCACCTGGGAGTGGGATCACGTCTCGCCGTCCGACCAGTGGAAGCACTCGCACAACGAACTGCACCACACGTACACCAACGTGATCGGCAAGGACAACGACCTCGGCTACGGCATCATGCGCGTCGACGAGGACCAGAAGTGGCACCCGTTCCACCTCGGCCAGCCGCTGTGGAACTTCATCAACGCCTGCTTCTTCGAGTACGGCATCGCAGCGTACGACCTGGAGCTCGGCAAGAACCTGCACAAGCGCCGCCGCAAGAACCCGGAGTTCCGCGCACGGGCCAAGGCCGTGGGCCGCAAGATCCGCAAGCAGGTGCTCAAGGACTACGTGATCCACCCGCTGCTGTCGGGCCCGTCGTTCCTCACCACGCTCGCCGCCACGTTCACCGCGAACCTGGTCCGCAACATCTGGTCCCACTCGGTGATCATGTGCGGGCACTTCCCCGAGGGTGTACAGGTCTTCGAGCGCCGGTCGATCAAGGACGAGACGCGCGGCCAGTGGTACCTGCGCCAGATGATGGGCTCGGCGAACATCAGCGGCAGCAGGGCCATGCACTTCATGACCGGCAACCTGTCGCACCAGATCGAGCACCACCTGTTCCCGGACCTGCCGAGCAACCGGTACGCCGAGGTCGCGGTGAAGGTGCGCGCGCTGTTCGAGAAGTACGAGCTGGAGTACGTCACCGGACCGCTGCCCAAGCAGGTGTTCTCCGCGTGGCGCAAGGTCTTCCGGCTCTCGCTGCCGAACAAGAAGCCCGAGGTCAAGACGCCGGACCGTGAGCAGGAGCTCGTCGCCGCCTGATTGTTACAAGCACCTGGCTCACGAACCCGAGGTCAGGCGCCCTTGTCCGCAGGCTCCAGAATCGCCACGCACTCCACGTGATGCGTCATCGAAAAGACGTGCCAAAACGCGGAAACTGGATATCTGCGGGTCAGCGTAGGTTCACGGGGCGCCTTGAACGGCTCGTCCGGCCCCGGAGCGTCAGACGAGCGTCTCCGCGGTGGCGCTACAGCATCGACGAGACGGGTCCGAGGTAGTCAGCTGAGCAATCCACAGGACTCTCTCAGACGACTCCGGTGATCTTGAATGCAGCCCAGAACAGCGGGCTTTCGGCGACCTGTTGGTCAAAGTGGCTTCGCCAGTCCGGAAGCATCGCGTCGATTGCTGATTCGGCGGCGCGCACCGGACCTGCCTCCCAGGGCACTCGCCACCGGTGTCCGCTTAGGTAGCGGATGGTGGCGGCGTAAGCGGTGTGGGAGTCCGCGCCGACGCCGAGGTGTGCGTGGAGCACAGCGGAGAACACGACGCCTTGCGGGTCAGTGTTTTCCCACAGAGTGGAGATGACCGCTTTTGCGCCGCGGGCGAGAAAGGCGGACTCGATGCTGCGCAAGGTCTGCACGGTAGGGCCGGTGCCTTCATGCGTGCCCGTTCCGCAAGCGTTAAGTGGGCGTTAAGTCCGATCTTCCTCGGTTCGTGATCGCTCGATCGTGGTACTGACAGCCGTACGAGCCGTCGGGTGGGCATGTCCATGTTGAGA